>NZ_CM002285.1:1211886-1249113 GCF_000497445.1 Streptomyces roseochromogenus subsp. oscitans DS 12.976
GACGACGGCGACGGCCGACGCGTCCTCGGGGCCGGCGACCCAGCACCTGAGCGGCGTACCGTCCCGCGCGGGCACCAGCACGGCCGGCCCGGGAAAGGCGGCGAGCGCCGACCGTGCCGCCTGCTCCCGCTCGCCGTCGGCGACGGCGCCGGGTGCGCGCAGCGCCAGCCGCCGGCTGACCGCGAGTTCCACCGCGGTCAGCCCGTCCGGCTCGCCCACCACCTCGACTTCGGGCACGCCGAGGGCGCGGGTCATCCGGTCGAGCAGCTCCTGGGCCGGCGGCAGGGCCCCGGCGGGGAGCGGTTCGGCGGGCACCACCCGCATGCGGTCCGGTACGGCGCGGGTGATCGACGCGGTGTCCAGCAGGGCGTGGGCGAGCGCGACCGGCGAGCCGTCGCCGGGCCTGCCGCCCGCCGCGGACGGCGTCGGCATCAGACCCCCGCCGGCGACTGGGTCACGAAGGGGTGGTCGCGGGTGGTGCGGGTGGCGATGCGGTTGTGGCCGTACTTGTCGGCGCCACTGACCAGGACCGCGCCGTACCGGTCGAGGCTGACCCGGCCGCCGTACTCCTCGATCTCGTCGGTGCCGGGGTATATCTCCACGGACGTGGGCACATAGCGAGCCGCGAACCCCATCCGCATGTCCCGGGTGAGGCCCTGGTGCGGATGCGAGGCGTGCATCAGGGTGGACCAGAACATGATGAACTGCCCCGCCCGCATCTCCATCGAGACGGCCTGGGACTCGTCCGGCTTCCAGTCCGGGTCGATCTGCAGCTCACGGTAGTCGTAGCCGAAGAACCCGCGGCGCACACCGTCCTTCTCCACGCTCGTGTTCTGGTCCGGCGCGTAGTGCATCCGCTTCGTCTCGTCGTAGAACATCGTGCGATGGGTGCCCGGGATGAACTGCAGACAGCCCATCTCGGCGCTCGCCTCGGTGAACGCGCACCACACCGTGATCGTCCCGCCGAAGTCAGAGCCGCCCGGCCACTGGATCTGCGGGGTGCCCGACGCGTTGGCGAACGTGTCCGCCTGGTGCCAGTCGGTTCCCTCGTCGCCCGGGTGCTTCGGGAAGAACTCCGTGCGCCAGCACAGCACATCGGGGCCGAGCACCGAGGCGACGCGGTGCACGATCTCCGGCCGGGTGATGTGCTCGGCCAGGAAGGCGTGGTCGAGGTGACGGTCGTAGTTGGAGATGTTCGTCGCCGCCGACACCGCCGCGTCGTCGCTGTAGGCCGCCGCGCTGCGATCGAGCAGCTCCAGCCGGGTACGGCCCCAGCTCTTCTTGATCTCGTCCGGCTCGTACAGCGTGAACGGACCCGCGTAGCCGTTGCGGTGGAAAGCGGCGAGGTCCTCGGGGCTCAGCGTGAAATCGGGCATGGTGCTCATGCGTCCCTCCGTGGTGGAAGTGGTGCGGCAGGCCGGTGCGCCCGCACCTCAGGCCGTCGGGGCCGTGCCGGACAGCGCCGCGTCGACATGGCGGGCCAGGGCCTCGACCGTCGCTCCCTCGATCAGCACCGTGATGTCCAGGTCCGTGCCGAACTCCTCATTGACCTGGCCGAACATACGCAGCAGGGAGAGCGAGGTGCCGCCGAGGTCGAAGAAGTCGGTGTCCCGGCCGACCTCGGGCAGTTCCAGGACGGACTGCCAGATCAGGGCGATCCGCCGCTCGCTGCCGCTGAGTTCGCAGGCTGTGTCCGGGGCGACGGCGACCGGGGCGAGCGCGGCCTCGGCGGTCGGCGCGGGCAGCCGGGCCCTGTCGACCTTGCCGTTGAGCGTGAGCGGCAGTTCGGTCAGGACGACGTATGCCGAAGGGCGCATGTGCGGCGGCAGGACGGCCGCGGCCCGCTCGCCGAGCCGGGGCGCGAGGGCGTCCGCGGGGGTGCCGGACGCTACGTAGGCGACGATGCGCAGGTCCCCGGCGCCGTAGTCATGGGCGACCGCCACGGCCGCCGAAACCTCCGCGTGCTGCACGAGGACGGCCTCGATCTCGCCGGGCTCGATCCGGTAGCCGCGGATCTTCATCTGGTCGTCGGCGCGGCCGAGATAGCCGTAGCCGCCGTCGGCCAGTGCGATCACGCGGTCGCCGGTGCGGTAGCAGCGCAGCAGCGTCCCGGCCGGGCCGGGGACTTCGACGAACCGCTCCTTGTTCAGTTCCGGGCGCCCCAGATAGCCGCGGGCCAGCCCCGGCCCGGACAGATACAGCTCGCCCGGGGAACCGTCGGCCACCGGCCGGCCGTGCTCGTCCAGCACATGGAAGCCGAGGTCCGGCAGCGGCACACCGATCGGACTGACACCTGGTGCGCTGATGTCGTCCGCGGTGACCGGTCGGTAGGAGGCATGCACGGTCGCCTCGGTGATGCCGTACATGTTGACCAGACGCGGCCGTTCGCCCCCATGGCGGTCGAACCAGCCACGCAGGGCGGCGGGTTCCAGCCGCTCCCCGCCGAGCACCACGACGCGCGGGGCGGTCAGCGGATGCCGGGCCGTCTCGTCGACGGCGGCCAGCCGGACGAACGCAGACGGTGTCTGGTTGAGAACCGTCACCCCCTGCTCCCGCAGCAGTTCATGGAAGGCCTCAGGGGACCGGGCGGACTCCTGCGATACGACCACGAGCCGCCCGCCGAACAGCAACGCGCCCCAGACCTCCCATACGGAGAAGTCGAAGGCCACGGAGTGGAACAGCGACCAGACGTCGTGCTCGTCGAAGCCGTACCAGTCCCGGGTGACGTCGAACAGCCGGACCACGCTGCGGTGTTCCACCTCGACGCCCTTGGGCACGCCGGTTGATCCGGACGTGTAGATCACATAGGCCAGATCGCCCGGGCCGGCCGTGGCGGGCGGCTCCGACGCGGCGGCCGACTCGTCGAGGACGACGAAACCGACGCCCAAGTCGCCCAGCGGCTCGGCGAGTTCGTGGGTGGTGACGAGGTGGGTGACGCCGCTGTCCTTGAGGGTCCAGGCGATCCGCTCCCGCGGATAGCCGGGGTCCAAGGGGACATAGGCGGCACCGGACTTGAGGATGCCGAGCAGTCCGGCCACCAGTCTGCTGGTGCGCGGGACGAGCAGGGCGACCAGGGAACCGGTCCCCACACCCGCCTTCCGCAGCCGCCGGTCGACCGCTGCCGCCCGGTGATCGAGTTCCTGATAGGTGAGTTCCCGGTCTTCGGCCGTCACCGCCACCCGGTCCGGGAACCGTGCGACGACATCTTCGAACAGCTCGGTGAGTGTGCGTTCCCCTGATTCCACTCTGATTCAATCCTGTTCGACGGACTGTATCCGGCCCCATGGGCCTGCGAAGTGCCGGTGCGAGCGCGCGCCACCATGTGGTGATCTCCAGAAAAGGCGCGCCTGAATACGTCTGCGCCTCATGGCTCGTTCAGCATACTACGCGGGCACATTCGGACCACGGTGCTTCCTCTTCCCTGAGCATGCCTCGGAGACACTCCCTCACGACGTAATGCACGCCACACGAGATTCGGGAACTCGGACAGGACCTGGGCAGACTCAGACCATCCCAACGAAAGAAAGGGGCAACTATCAAGCCACTGGCGGGAATTCGCCTGTTTTCGGAATGATCGGCGAGTCGGCGAATTGATTTCGGCCATTTCGATGTTCAACCGGAGATCATTGTTTCCGGAAGTTCCTATTCAGAAAGACGGCCTGCGGGACGGGCAGGAGTGTGACGGCAGAGCAGTGGCATGGCCGGATCTTCAGAAGGGTGAGAGCCGTTTCCGAGTGCATGACCACGAGCCCGCAGCGTGCCGTCACGGCGAAGCGCTGCGTCTCGGGCAGGAACGAGTCCACCGAGGACGGGATGTGCTCGGCGGCCAGGCGGTCCAGCACGGGCGTCAGGCGGGCGCACTCCTGCTGCGTCGGGACGCGTGCGGAGTCCGGGTTGCTCCCGGCCGGGCCCAGCTCGACGATGTCGGCCCCCTGCGCCCGCAGTCGCAGCGCGTGCCGGACGGCCGCCTCGGCGTCCAGGTAGCGGCCGCCGTCGGAGAACGAGTCCTCCGTGATGTTGACGATGCCGACGAGCAGCGGTCCACGGCGGTCGCTCACCGGCACGGGCTCACCGATGGCCAGAGGGGCCATGAGATTCTCCATCCTCCACAAGCGGTTTCAGCCGTACCGACCTCGGCGGCGACGGACGCGCCTTACTGCAGTCTGCCGCCCCGCCGGTCAGCCGTCTTCGGATCCAGGGCCGGATGGCGGTCGCCGCCTCGGCCGGCGCGTCGTCGTTCAGCTGGTGGGCCGGGGCTCTACTGGCAGTCCAGCACATCCTGCTGGAGGTCAGAGTGCTGCCGTAGCCGGCTGCCGGTCCGCTGGGGGGCTAGCGCTGCTCGCTCCCGGCATGGCGGGGGCCGAAGCGGGCGGCGGGGCGTATGCGGGGGATGAGTGCCGGGACGTCGGCGCGGTAGGCGTCGTAGGCGGGGCCGAACTGCCCCGCCATCAGGCCGTCCTCGATCCGGACCCGCCACAGCAGCCAGGGCACGGCGACCGCCAGGAACGCGATCCAGACGCCGAAGCCGCGGGCCAGCATGGCGCCGACGACCAGGCCGAGCAGGCCGGAGTAGATGGGGTGGCGGACCAGCCGGTAGGGCCCGTCCGTCCGCAGCTCATGGTGTTCCTGGACCGTCGGGATGCCGGCCCACATCGTGCCCAGCACCCAGCGAGCCCACAGCAGCAGGGCGGTCGAGGCTATCGCGAGCAGGACGCCCAGTACCGCCAGCTCGGGCTGCCAGTACTGCAGGTGACGCCAGAAGCCGCCGCTGCGCCCGATCAGGGTGTAGAAGACGGCGACGCCCGCGGTCAGCATCAGCCGGCGCGGCAGCGTGCGCCGCAGTCCGCGCACCCAGCCGCGCATACCTCTGTGGCTCTTCACGCCGAAGTAGACAGCGCCTGCGATCCAGGCCGCGACGAAGACCACCATGCAGACGGCGGTGATCAGCACGAGTGCCGAGTGAAGAGTGCCCATGCCTCCATGCTGCGCCGCGAGGACAGTGGATCACCACCACCCACGGGTCGATGGAGAGAGCCCCTGCTGTCTCCATCCACGGATGGAGAACCCAGGATTCAACTCCGTCGTCCATGGAAACGACCAGCCGAGGAGGCCCGGTGACAGAAGCAGAACCTGAGGCGTGGGACGCGCACTACGCGGGCGGCGGGCGGTTCCGCCCGCTGGGGGATACCGAGCGCCGGCTGCTGGCGCAACACGTCCCGGCGCCCGCGAGCGGGCTCGCTCTGGACATCGGCTGCGGGCTCGGCGAACTCGCCCGGTATCTGGCCAGGTCCGGCTGTCGGGTGGACGCAGTCGACTGGTCCGCCGCCGCGCTCACGGAGGCCGGGCGCGCCGGCGTGACCGGCGTGACGTACCGCCGCCTGGACATCGAGCGGGACGATCTCGATCAACTCCCCCACCCCTCCTACGACTTGATCACGATGCGCCTCGGCTGGGCCTTCGTTCGCGACCGCACCCGGGTGCTGAACCGGCTGCGTGAGCGGCTGCGTCCCGGCGGGGCGCTGTGCGTGATCACGCCGACGGCCGACGCCGTACCGGAGGACCGGCGCGGTATCGCGCTGGACGAGGAAGAGATCGCCATGCTCGGCGCGGGCTGGGAAACGTTCGAGCGGTACGACGCCGACGGTCTGGCGCTGCTCGTCCTGCGCGACCCCTGCCCCTCCCCCGCTCTCCTCGCGTACGCCGGCAAGGGTCGCCCCTCCCCGCACGCCCTCACCGGCGCCGGTGTCGTCGTCACGGATGCGGCGGGGCGGGTGCTGCTGGGCTGGTCGGTGCGGGGCGTCTGGGAGTTGCCCGGCGGCAAGAACGACGCGGAGGAGGACTTCGCCGCGGCGGCGGTACGTGAGCTTCAGGAAGAGACGTCCCTCAAGGCCGACCCGGCCGCGGCACAGGTGCGGGCGATCCTGATGGACTGCGTGCACGGCATCCCCCGGGTGACGGCCGCCGTCCGGGTCACCGCATTCACCGGTGAACCGGTCGTCACGGAACCGCAGTTGATCCGCCGTTGGGAGTGGCACGAGGTCGACGATCTGCCACTGCTCGGGCGGCCGTTGTTCACGCCGAGCGCGCACGTGCTGGACACGGTGTGGCCGGGGCTGCTGCCGGGGCTGCCGCCCGTGCATCGGTACCGGGTGGTGGAGGGCTGAGCGGGCTCACTCGGTCACCGCCAGGCGGGCTGTTTCGCCTGGGCCCACCGGGACCACACGGTCGCGCAGGCAGACGTCGATGAGGCCGCGGTCGGAGGAGGGTACGGCGATTTCCAGGAGGCTGCTGCGCAGCCGTAGGTGGACGCCCCAGTGGCCGTGGTAGCGGATGGAGAAGCCGTAGGAGGAGAGTTCGGGGAGGGGGACGGGGTCGAGGCAGAGGGCGCCGCCTCGGGTCTCCAGGCCGGTCAGTCCGCGCTGGACGAGGTCCAGGCTGCCGGCCATCGCACCGAGGTGGATGCCCTCTCCGGTGGTGCCGCCCTGGAGGTCGGCGATGTCGCCGCTCAGCGCCTCCTGGACGAAGGCCCAGGCGTCGGCGCGGCGGGCGCGGGCCAGGACCCAGCCGTGGACCAGGCCGCTGAGGGTGGAACCGTGGCTGGTGCGGTGCAGGTAGTGGTCGACGGTCGCGCTCCAGGTCCGCTCGTCGAGGCGATAGCCCAGCCGGTGGAAGAGGGAACGGAGTTCGGATGCCGAGAAGAGGTAGCCGAGCATCAGGACGTCGGCCTGTTTGGAGGCCTTGTACCGGTTGACGGTGTCGCCCTCCGCCTCCAGGATCCGGTCCAGGCGCCGGATGTCGTCGTACCGCATGCGGTAGCCGTGCCAGTCCAGTTCGGCGAGATCGCCGTAGCCCTCGAACTGGCTGATCACCCCGTCGTGGAAGGGCACATGGAGGGTGCGGGAGACGGCCTCCCAGCGGGCGGGCTCGTCCTCCTCCAGTCCGGCGCTCTCGATGAGTTCCTGGCGGCGCGGCTCGGGCAGGGCGCTGAGCAGTTCCAGGGTGCGGGTGAGCACCCAGGCGGCGGTGACATTGGTGTACGCGTTGTCGTCCAGGCCCGGTGCCTCGGCGCCGGGGTAGGCGTCGTGGTACTCGTCGGGGCCGACCACGCCCCGGATGCGGTGGCGGCCGAGGTGGGCGTCGTAGTGGGCCGAGTCCGCCCAGAAGCGGGCGATGTGCAGCATCATCTCGGCGCCCTCGCCGTGCAGGAAGTCGGTGTCGCCGGTCGCCTCGCAGTACTGCCAGATGTTGTAGGCCACCGCCGAGCCGACGTGGTGCTGGAGCCGGGTGTGGTCCGGCAGCCAGCGGCCGGAGCGGGGGTTGAGATGGAGCTGCTGGGTCTCCTCGCGGCCGTCGCTGCCGCTCTGCCACGGGTAGAGCGCCCCGCGCCGGCCGAGTTCGCGGGCCGCCTGGCAGGCGGCGTCCAGGCGGCGGTGGCGGTAGTGGAGCAGGGCGCGCGAGACCTCGGGGAGGTGCAGGTTGAGGTAGGGCAGGACGAAGAGTTCGTCCCAGAAGACATGGCCGCGGTAAGCCTCGCCGTGCAGCCCGCGCGCGGGGACGCCCACGTCGAGGTCGGCCGTGTGCGGCGAGAGGGTCTGCAGCACATGGAACAGGTGCAGGCGCAGGATGCTGCCCTCCTCGCCGGGGACCTCCAGCGCGGTGCGCCGCCACAGCTGCTCCCACGCCGTGGCATGGGCCTCCCGCAGCGCGTCGAAGTCGGGGGCGGCGGCGACGTGGTCGAGGGCCGCGTCCAGCGGGTCACCGATGGCGGGGTCGTGCGAGGTGTACAGCGCGACGGTCTTGTCGACGGTGACGGTTCGGCCGGGCGCCGGACGCACTCTGATGTGCTGGACAGCCCGCTCCGGCTCATACACCGCGGTCACCGGCGCGTCGGCCGTCAGCCGGGCGGCGAGGCCGCATTCGATGCGGGAGGTACGGGTGTGGCAGCGCAGCCAGACCGTGCCGGGTGCGGCGGTGGTGCCGGTCTGTACCTGGGTGAGGTGCCGGCCGTCCAGGTCCCGGTAGCGGTCCACGCCGGCGTTGGTGACCCGTCCGTCGAGCGCGGCCTCGACCTCCAGCTCGACGTCGTCGCCCTCGACGGTGAACTCCGTGCGCAGCGCGGCGAGATGGGGGTCAGCCATGTGGACGAGGCGCAGCTGGCGCACGTGCAGGGTACCGCCGTCGGGCAGGCCGTAGCCGGTACGGCGCTCCAGCAGGCCGGGGTCGAGGTGGAGGACCTGATGGTGCTCGGTGACGGGGGCGGTGTCCGGGGTGAGCCAGGCGCCGCCCGCGATGCGGAAGCGCAGCGGCAGCCAGTTGGGCAGGTTGACCATGTCCTCGTTCTCGACCCGGCGTCCGGCGACCTCGGAGGTGAGCCGGTCGTAGCAGCCTGCCACATAGGTGCCCGGGTAGTGGATGTCGTCCGCGGTGCACTCGGGCAGCGCCCCACGCGTGGCGAAGTAGCCGTTGCCCAGGGTGCACAGCGACTCCCGCAGGCGCTCCTCCTCGGGCCGGTAGCCGTCGTACTCCCAGGTCGGCCCCATGCTGGTCGGCCCCATACCGGTCGGCCCCATACCGGTCACCCCCACGCCGGTCACCCCCCGGCCGGCGGACCGGCCCCGGTCGGGGTGATCCGGGCTCCGGGCAGTGCGGAGCGCCCGGCGAGGAGGGACCGCACGGTCGTACCGCCCTGGCCGGAGGTGCACACGGTGAGCCGGTCCACGTCCCGGTGGGCCGTGCCGGTGTGCGGCTCCATGGGCTGATTGTGCGGCTGCGGCAGCCGGGGGGTGACATCGAGGGGGGCCATACAGGTGACGCGGATCGGCGCAGGGGCGGCCTTCCGGGCGGGCCGTGGCGGTGTGCGGACCGGGTGACCGCGCTACGGCGCCTCGCGCGTCCGGAGAGCCACCCCCTCACTCACGGGTAGCGGGGCAGGTCCGCCACGTTGGCCGAGGAGTTCGAGGGGCCTCCGGTGCCGTTGATGACGTGGCTGATGGTGCCGGTGCCGCCGAGGGAGACGGTGACCATGCTGGTGAAGGTGACGTTCGGGTTGTCCGGTGCCTCGATCGCCCGGTCGGCGCTGACGCTCGGGTCGGCGTTGAAGTAGCAGTAGCTGCCGAGGCCGTACGCCTGATGGCTGGTGACCGTGTCGGCGACCTTGTAAGCGGCGTAGCCCTTGGTGGAGCCGTTCATCCAGGCGGACTGGCTCGGCGGGTCGTAGGGCATCTCGTTCTGGAAGAAGTAGGTGCGGCCGCCGTCGCCGTTCCAGATCACCTGGTACTTCTGGAAGTGTTCCACGAACAGGCCGTACATGGTGACGTCGTTGCCGTTGACCGTGAGCCCGGTGTCGGCGGTGTTGCTGGTCCAGCCGACTCCGCTGCCGTGGTCGGCGCGCCAGATCCACATGTGGTCGCCGATGACGTTGCCGCTGTTGACGACGAGACCGGTGGCCGCCTTGCCGACGCCCGCGCCGCCGACGCGGAAGTAGACGTCGTGCAGGGAGGCCGGGTCGGCCGCGTGGGAGGCGGTGGAGCCGGCCGGCCCGACCTCGAGCAGGGTCTTCGAGCTGATGGTGCCGGCGTCGAAGAGCAGGCCCGCGATCTTGACGCCGTCGACGTCCGCGACGGTCATCGCGGTGATGCCGTTGTCCGGGACGAAGGTGGCGAGTCCGAGGCCGAGGACGACCGTGTCGGGGCGGGTCACCTTCAGGGTCTGGTCGAGGTGGTAGACGCCGGGCGTGACGAGGAGGTTCTGCCCGGCCGCGAGGGCCGCGTTGATCTGGGCGGCGGTGGCGCCGGGCTTGACGACGTAGAACTGGCTCAGCGGCAGGGAGCTGCCCTGCGGGCTGCCGCCCGCCCAGCTGGTGGCCGTCGCGTTGGAGCGCACCGAGGGTACGAACACCTGGTAGTTTCCGGAGGCGTCGACGTACAGGAACGGCTTCTCACGGGTGACCGGGCTCTGCGCCACGGTGGTGTACGGAGGGTTGGGGAAGCTGGTGTTCGGCACGCCCTGGCTGCCGACGAACACCATGTTCCAGTTGGACCCGGTCCAGCTGCCGAGCTGGGAGTTGCGGGTCAGCCACTGCTGCTGGGTGCCGGAGTTGACCTGCCCGTCGACCTTGCTGTCGGCGAGGTAGCCGCCGGAGGACCAGCCTCCGTCGTCCAGGGCGAGGTTGCCGCGCAGATGCATACGGCGGTACGGCGCCGCCTGCGAGACCGCCCAGCGGTCGCCGCCGTTCGTGGGGTTGACCGACAGGTTCTCGGCACCGCGCCAGAAGTTCTGCGTGGCGTTGCCCTGGAACCAGTCGGCCTCCGCGTGCACGGCGCCGTTGATCGAGACCGCGTCCGGGCTCAGGCCGAGGCCGAGCACCTGGGTGTAGAAGCCGACGTTGACGTCGGCGCTGTAGGCGCCGGGCTTGAACAGGACGGCGTAGCGCTGGGAGCCGAACTGGTTGGTCTCCTGCTGCTTGAAGATGGTGTCCAGCTTGCTCTGGATGGCCGAGGACGACATCGACGGGTCGAAGACGACGACGTTCGGGCCGAGGTCGGGGTCGCTCGTGGACTGGGTCACGGGGACCACCTGGAAGCGCTGGGCGGCGGTGCCGTTGCAGGTGTACTGCACGAACTGCGTGCTGTCGGCGAGCGAGGCGCCCGGATCGTCCAGACACTTGCCGCTGTTCTTGTTGACGAAGCGGAAGGCGCCGCCGCCGTCGTCCACGGCGTGCCACTGCTGGTTGGCGCCGCCGCCGTAACTCCACAGCTGGATCGGCGCGTTGTCGGCGGTGGACACGTCCGTGACGTCCACGACCTGGCTGGTGTTGTTGCGGTTGTCGATGTGGACGTAGCCGTTGCCGGCGTCGGTGAAGCTCCACTGCTGGGCGGCGGTGCCGTTGCACGCGTACTGCTGGACGACGGTGCCGTTGGCGGTGGCCGCGGCCTTGGCGTCCAGGCACCTGCCGCTCGCGGCGTTGATGACGGTGGCGAAGCCGGTGGGCAGGGCCGTGGCGGCGTGCGCGGACGCGGCCTTGAGCAGGGGTGTCGGCCCGGCGGTGAGCACACAGGCGGCCGCTGCGCCGATCAGGGCGACCACCGCGGATCTACGGCGGCGGGAAAGGGGAGGCACAGGGTTCTCCTTGGGAGCCGGGGTTCAGCCGGTGTAGCCGGCGAAGACGCGGGTGTAGTCCCAGTCGGACTGGGTGACGCCGGAGCAGCTGTCGGCGGGGCCGCCGGTGCACGGGCGGTCGCGGTTGGCGGACCAGAAGGTGAGCCGGGCCAGGTGGTGCTGCTGGGCGTAGGCGAGGATGGTGCGGAAGTCGTTCACCGTGACCGTCTCGTTCTGGTCGGTGATCCCGTTCATCGACGAGATGCCCATGTCTCGGTAGGCCTGGTCGTCGCTGTAGCCGTACGCGGACTTCAGCGCGTTCTTCAGGCCCTCGGCGGCCTGCGTGGTGAGGTTGCCCATGTTCTGTCCGGCGCCGCCGAAGTCGAACGGCATGATGGCCCAGGCGTCCACGGTCAGCCCGGAGGAGGCGGCCCGGTTGATGAGGCTGGTGTCGGGGCCGGACTGCCCGGTGCCGATGGTGATGTACACCTTCAGGCCGGGGTTGTTCGCCTTCACCGTCTTCAGCGCGTCCACGGTCCGCTGCTGCACGGTGGCGCTGCTGTAGGCGTCGGCCTCGATGTCGATGTCGATCGCCTTCAGGCCGTAGGCGCTGATCACCTTCTGGTAGGCGGCGGCGAGTTCGCCCGCGCTGGAGCAGGAGCTCTCCAGCTTGTTGCCGCTGTAGCCGCCGAAGGACGGGATGACGTCACCGCCGTTCGCCCGCACGGTGTTGACGGTCTGCTGGTCGACTCCGCCGGTCAGCGGGCGGCTGCCGTCCCACTGCGGGTCGCAGTAGCCGTTGCTCAGCACGAAGGCGAGGGTGAACCACTTCACGCCCGTGGCCTGCGTGATGGTGGTGGGGTCCGGCGGGCTGCCCCAGCCGTTGTACAGGTACGGAGCGACGGCCATCGGCGCGGACGGGGTGGTGCCGCTGTCCGCCGAGGGTGCGTTCCACTTCTGGTTGGCGCCGCCGCCGCAGCTCCAGATCTGGATCCGGGTGGCGTTGGCGGGGTTGTCGTCGGTGACGTCCAGGCACTTGTTCGCCTGGGGGTTGACGATGTCGTGGGCGGCGGTGACGGCCCATTTCTGGTTGGCGCCGCCGGTACAGGACCACAGCTGCGCCTTGGCGCCGTCGGCGGTGGAATTGCCGGTCACGTCCAGGCACTTGCCGAGGGCGCGGATCGTGCCGTCGGAGCCGACCGTCCACTGCTGGGCGTTCGTGCCGTTGCAGTCGTAGAGCTGGACGGGGGTGCCGTCGGCGGATTTGGCCCCGGCGACGTCGAGACACTTGCCGGCGAGCCCGGTGATGGTGCCTGTGTCGGCCTGGGCGGGGGCAGCGGTGAGCAGTCCGGCCGAGAGCGCGAGGACGCCGAGGGAGACTGCCGCGGGGAGGGGTCTGGCCATGCGCGGGTGGCCTTTCGCGTGGGGGGCGGCCCAACGCCGCTGAACACAGCGGGCGTTGGGGTGTCCGCAGGCTTTATTTAAGGCGTGAAGCTAAAGGTCCGGACCAGTGGAGTCAAGAGGTCAAGCGATAAAGGCGGTGCCGTCCCCGTCGCAGGCGCCGGTTCAGACCGTCGCCGTCTCCCCCGCGGACGCCGGCGTCTCCCCTTCCGGCGTGGCGGTCTCGCGGGCGAACTGGGTCCGGTACAGCTCCGCGTACCGCCCCTGGGCCGCCAAGAGCGAGGTGTGCGTGCCGCGTTCCACGATCCGGCCGGACTCGACGACCAGGATCTGGTCGGCGGCCCGGACCGTGGACAGCCGGTGGGCGATCACCACGGCCGTACGCCCCTCCAGGGCCTCGGTGAGGGCCTCCTGGACGGCCGCCTCGGAGGTGTTGTCCAGGTGGGCGGTGGCCTCGTCGAGGATGACCACGCGCTGCCGGGCCAGCAGCAGCCGGGCGATGGTCATCCGCTGGCGTTCGCCGCCGGAGAGCCGGTAGCCGCGCTCGCCGACGACCGTGTCCAGGCCCTCGGGCAGGGACCGTACGACCTCGGCGAGCCGGGCGCGGCCGAGCGCGGCCCAGAGGTCCTCGTCGGTGGCGTCGGGCCGGGCGAGGAGGAGGTTGGCGCGGACGGTGTCGTGGAAGAGGTGACCGTCCTGGGTGACCATGCCGAGGGTGGCCCGCAGGGAGGCGGCGGTCAGGTCGCGCACATCGGCCCCGCCGATACGGACCGCGCCCGCGTCGACGTCGTACAGGCGCGGCAGCAGCTGCGCGATGGTGGACTTGCCGGCGCCCGAGGAGCCGACGAGGGCCACGGTCTGGCCGGGTTGGGCGCGGAAGGAGATGCCGTGCAGGACCTCGGAGCCGCCGCGGGTGTCGAGGGCGGCGACCTCCTCCAGGGAGGCCAGGGAGACCTGGTCGGCGGACGGGTAGGAGAAGCGGACGTCGTCGAACTCGACGGCGACCGGTCCCTCGGGGACCTCTCGGGCGTCCGGCTTCTCCTCGATGAGCGGCTTGAGGTCCAGCACCTCGAAGACCCGCTCGAAGCTGACAAGGGCGCTCATCACCTCGACCCGGGCGCCGGCGAGCGCGGTGAGCGGGGCGTACATCCGGGTCAGCAGCAGCGAGAGCGAGACGACCGAGCCCGCCTGCAGGGTGTGGTGCAGCGCGAACCAGCCGCCGAGGCCGTAGACCAGGGCCAGCGCGAGGGCGGAGACCAGGGTGAGGGAGGTGATGAACACCGACTGCGCGGTCGCCGTGCGCACCCCGATGTCCCGGACGCGGGCGGCGCGGGCCGCGAACTCCGCAGACTCCTCCTCGGGGCGGCCGAACAGCTTGACCAGGGTGGCGCCGGGGGCGGAGAAGCGCTCGGTCATCCGGGTGCCCATGGCGGCGTTCAGCGCGGCCGCCTCCCGCTGCATGCCGGCCATCCGGGTGCCCATGCGGCGGGCGGGCAGCACGAACACCGGCAGCAGCACCAGCGCGAGCAGGGTGATCTGCCAGGACAGCGTGAGCATCACGGCGAGGGTGAGCAGCAGGGTGACCAGGTTGCTCACCACGCCGGACAGGGTGTTGGCGAACGCCCGCTGGGCGCCGATCACATCGTTGTTGAGACGGCTGACCAGCGCTCCCGTACGAGTCCGTGTGAAGAACGCGACGGGCATGCGCTGCACATGATCGAACACAGCCGTTCTGAGGTCGAGGATGAGTCCCTCCCCGAGCGTCGCCGACAGCCGCCGGCCGAGGATGCCGAGCCCCGCCTCGGCGAGCGCGACGAGCGCGATGAGCAGGGAGAGCCGGACGACCCGGCCGGAGTCGTGCCCCGCCACGATCGCGTCGACGACGCGGCCGGCGAGCACGGGGGTGGCCACGGCGAGCAGTGCGGTCACCACCCCGAACAGTACGAACCGGACGATGCCCGCGCGGTGCGGGCGGGCGAAGGCGGCGATACGGCGCAGCGTGCCGCGGTCGAACGGACGGCGCTCGGACTGTGCGTTCATGACGCTGTGCAGCTGCGTCCATGCGGTGGTTTCCATGCTCATGGGAGAGAACGTAGAACCTCAAGCTTCGTTGAGGTCAATGTGGGTCTCTTTTCACCCTGTCCGCAGCCCCGAAAGGCTCCGATGACCACAGTCTGTAAGCCGCCGTCCCCGCGTCGGCCATCCGCAGTTGGGGTGGCGCGGAAAGCCTCTGCGGATGTGACTGCCGTCCCGCTTCCCCCATGGCCTCGGGGACGACTCCCCCGTCGCGTCCCCGTCCGTCAGGTGCTGTGCCTGGTGCCGCTCGTGCTCGTCGCCGTGGTCGCCGTACGCAACCGCGCCCTGCTCGCCGAGGGCTTCGGCCAGCTGCGCACCGCCTCCTGGCCATGGCTGCTCGCGGCGGCCGGCGCCACGTGTCTGACCTGGGTGGCCGCCGCGTTCACCCGCCAGGGCGCGGTGATGCAGCCGTTGCCGAAGGCGCGGCTGCTGGCCACCCAGTTCGCGGCGGGCTCGGCCAACCATCTGCTGCCGACCGGGCTCGGCGCGGGTGCGGTGAACCTGCGTTTCATGACCGTGTGCGGGGTACCGCTGGCCCGCTCCTCGGCGGCGCTCGCCCTGTATCTGCTGGCCGAGTCCGTGGGCCGGCTCGGTCTGCTGGCGGCGCTGCTGCTCGCCTTCCCGGACGCGCTGCGGCTCGGCCCCCTGCTGCCGGACGGCTCGGCGTTCCCGCTGCTGCTGGGCGCGGCCGGTCTGCTGGCGGTGGCGGCGGCCGTGGTGGCGCTGGTACGACCGCTGCGCGGGCGGGTGGTCGCGTTCGTGCGGGACGCCCTCGGCGAGGCGCGGTCGGTGCACACCCGGCCGGCCCGCGCCCTGGCCCTGTGGGGCGGCTCGCTGGCCTTCCCCGCGCTGCAGGCGGCTGGTCTCGCCGCGGTGGGCCAGGCGCTGCGGCTGCCGGTGCCGGTGGCGCACATGGCGCTCGCCTACCTCGCGGCGACCGTCGCGGTGGCACTGGTACCCACACCGGGCGGGCTCGGTTCGGTCGAGGCGGCGCTGATCGTGGCCCTGGTCGCGGTGGGCGGCCCGGCGGCGGTCGCCACGGCGGTGGTGCTGGCCTACCGCATCATCACGGTCTGGGTGCCGCTGGTGCCGGGTGCGTTGACGCTGGGGGCGCTGGTCCGGTTCAAGGTCATCTGAGGCACAGTGGCCTTCCGCACCAGAAAAAGGCCACAACAAGGCCACAACAAGGAGGGCCCCATGCCGGTTCGCGTGGAGCGCAAGGAGTACGTCACCACCGTCGTCCTCTCCCGGCCGGAGGCCCGTAACGCGGTGGACGGGCCAGCGGCGGCCGAACTCGCCGCCGCCTTCCGTGAGTTCGAGGCTGATGACGCCGCCCGGGTGGCGGTGCTGTGGGGCGAGGGCGGCACGTTCTGCGCGGGGGCCGACCTGAAGGCGATCGGCACGGAACGCGGCAACCGGGTGGCCGGGGACGGCGACGCGCCGATGGGGCCGACGCGGCTGCGGCTGTCGAAGCCGGTGATCGCCGCCGTCGCCGGGCACGCGGTGGCGGGCGGCCTTGAACTGGCCCTGTGGTGCGATCTGCGGGTCGCGGAGGAGGACGCCGTGTTCGGGGTGTTCTGCCGCCGCTGGGGCGTGCCGCTGATCGACGGCGGCACGGTACGGCTGCCCCGGCTGATCGGCACCAGCCGCGCCATGGACATGATCCTCACCGGCCGGTCGGTCCCGGCCCGCGAAGCGTACGACATGGGGCTCGCCAACCGCGTGGTCCCGACGGGACACGCCCGCGCCGAGGCCGAGGCACTGGCGGCGGACCTCGCCCGCTTCCCACAGGCCTGCCTGCGCAGCGACCGCGCGTCGGTCCTCGACCAGCAGGGACTGGACGAGGAGACGGCCCTGCTCACTGAACTCCGCCACGGCATGGGCGTGTTGGCGCGGAGCACGGACGGCGCCGCCCGCTTCGCCTCGGGCGCCGGCCGGCACGGGTCCTTCACGGACCTGTGACCCGGTTCCTCACGACCAGGGGCTCGAACTCGAACCGGTCCGACTCAGCCTGACGGTCAGCGCCCAGGTGTCGTGAGGGGAGTCCTCGGGTGCCGTGAGGGGAGTCCTCGGGCCGCACCAGCATCGAGACGAGCGCCCGGTACCGCGGGTTCGCCACGGCCGTCCTCCACGGCGCCACAGCGGGCGCCCGTCTGCGGCATGTTCTTGCTCGATGCCTCTCCCCAGCCGGTCGTGCCGGCCTTCTCCGCTTCCACCAGGAGAAGCACGGTACGAACCGGTCGGGGTGTGTGCCGTCTACGGCCGGGGGTGGCCGCTGAGGAGTTCCACCGTGCGGAGCATGGCAGAGTGGTCGAGGCTGGCGTCTCCGCGGGAGACAGCGGAGGCGATCAGCTGTGCGGCCGCGGCGCCCAGGGGGATGACGGCTCCGACTTCCCGTGCGGCGCGTGTGGCGATGGCCATGTCCTTGTGATGCAGGGCCATGGCGAAGCTGGGGGTGTAGTCCCGCTGGAGGAAGTTGTTCCTTTTGCGGGTCAGGACGGTCGAGCCGGCAAGGCCGCCGTTCAGCACGTCGAGGGCTGCTTCCAGGTCGACGCCGGATTTCTCCAGGAACACGACGGCCTCGGCGCAGGCTTGGATATTGACAGCGACGATCAGCTGGTTGGCGGCTTTCACGGTCTGGCCTATGCCGTGGGTGCCGCAGTGAACGACGGTCCGGCCAAGGGCCTGGAAGACAGGACGGGCTTCCTCGAAGTCGGCCGCCTCGCCGCCGACCATGATCGACAAAATGCCCTCGATCGCTCCGACCTCGCCGCCTGCGACGGGGGCGTCCAGGGCGCGCAGTCCGTGCTCGGCAGCTGCCTCGGCGAGCTTGCCGGCAGCCTGGGGCGCGATGGTGGACATGTCGATCCACAACGCGCCGTGCCGGGCGTTGGCGAGGATGCCGTCGGAGGCGCAGGCGACCTGCTCGACCTGCGGCGAGTCCGGGAGCATCGTGATGATCACATCAGCCGGCTCGACGGCCTCCTTGACCGTGCTGGAGGCTGCGCCGCCTGCTTCCAGCAGCGGCGTGGCTTTGCCGGGGGTGCGGTTGTAGCCGCGGACGGTGTATCCGGCTCTGGCGAGGTTGACGGCCATGGGGGAGCCCATGGTGCCCAGGCCGATGAACGCGATCGTCGTCATGGTGAGGTCCCTTACCTAGGTGGGGAGGAGCAGTTGTTCGAGGTCGGCGGGCGGCGGCTGTCCGATGAACGGCTGGAGCGCGCTGCGGGAGCCGGTTTCACCGGCGAGGATTCCGCCGAGCAGCGCGCCGGTGTCGGGATGCAGGAGAGCCTTGGCGTAGCGGGTGTCCTCGGCGAACACCGCCGCCATGGCACCCTCGTGGCGGGTGGTGCCGAAGGTGGCGACGCTGACGCCGAGGAGTTTCAGCGTGGTGGAGGTGTCGATGTCCCCCAGCGGCTCGGTCTCCTGGCCGAGGAGCTGGCGGGCGATGCTGCCGGCCATGCGGTAACCGGGGGCGGCCAAGCCGTAGCTGCGCCCCTGCAGGGCGGCGCACTCGCCGACGGCCCATATGCGCTCCTCGCTGGTGCGGCAGTAGCCGTCGGTGAGGATGCCGCCCCGGTCTGCACGCTCCAGCCCGAGTGCGGGGGCGAGTTCGTCGCGGGGCCTTACCCCGGCGGCGAAAACGACCAACGGGGTTTCGACGACCGTGCCGTTGGCCAGGGTGGCGGACCGTATGGTTCGGTCGGTGTGCGGGGCGATGCCGGCGATGGCGGTGCCGCAGTGCACCGCGACGCCGAGTCCGGTGACGTGCTGGTGCAGCACCTCGGCTGCCCCGGCGTCGAGCTGTGCGGGCATCAGGTGGGGGCCGGTCTCCACGACGTGGGGGCGCATGCCCAGCAGCCTGAGAGCGTTGGCGGCTTCCAGGCCCAGGAGGCCCCCGCCGACCACGAGGCCGTCTCTGCCGGGCCGGGCGGCGGCACGAATGGCGTCCAGGTCGTCGAAGGTGCGGTACACGAAGCAGCCGGGAAGATCGTGGCCGGGCACAGGCGGCACGAACGGGCGTGAGCCGGTGGCCAGTACGAGCGCGTCGTACGCCAGTGTCTCGCCGTCGGCGGTCCGGATGGTCCTGTCGGCCGGGACGCCGCCTGTGGCGGAACAGCCCAGCCGCACATCAACGCGGGGATGGTTCAGGAAGTCCCTTCCCGCGAGGGTGAGGTGCGCCTTGCTCTTGCCGTCCAGATAGCCCGACAGCCCGACGCGGTCGTACGCCGGATCGTTCTCCTCCGCGAGGATGACGATGCGCCACTGTCCGTCTTCGTCGAGCGCCAGCACTTCCTCCGCCAGCCTGTGCCCGACCATGCCGTGCCCGACGATCACCAGGGTGCGGTTCACGCCGCGCTCCCCTCCTTCGGTTCGGCGGCCCAGATGCCACACAGTTCCTGAACGGTGGGGCCACAGCCGCCGCAGCCGGTGGCGGCCCGCGTCGCGGTCGCCAGTGCGGTCTGTGTGCGCGCTCCGGCCTGCCAGGCGGCGGCGAGGGTGCGGCGGGACACGTTGTTGCACAAGCAGATCACCGTGTCCTCCAGCTGCCCGGAACCGGTGTCGGTGGAGGCGGGGCGTGCCGGCAGGTCGAGCAGCAGCCCGAGCCGGTCCGCGGGCAGGTACTGGCCACGCCGGTGCAGCAGCCCGAGCGTGGCGATGGCCTGCGGGAGCCCCACGAGTACGGCGGCCACGATCTTGTCGTCGCGGACGGCGAGCCGGGCGTAGCGGTTTCGGCCGGGGTCGGTGAGAGTGATCTGCCGGACACCAGGGCCTTCGGCCGCATCGGGCTCGCCCAGGCAGGCGACGTCCACTACTGCGCTGCGCAGCCGTAGCGGCTCACCGGGCCCGGTGGTGTCGCGGGCGAGGAGGAGCACGTCGGTCGACAGGGCGCTGCCGTCCGCCAGGGACAGGCGGCCATCGCTGTATCGGAGGGGGCTCGCCGAGCCGAGCACGGTGATGCCCGCCTGTTCCAGGTGCGCGGTCAGCATGCCGCTCGCTGTGTCTCCCAGCAGATCGTGCAGGGGGTTCGGCTGTGTACAGACCAGGCTGGTACGGATGCCCCGTGCGGCGAGGGCGCTCGCCACCTCGACGGCCAGAGCGCCGCCTCCCCACACCAGGGCCCGGGTGGGCGTGAGGCCGGCGCAGTCTTCCGCGGTGCGGATGGGGATGACCCCTGCCTCGCACGCGAGAGCGCCGGGATCAAGGAGGGCGGTCACGATGCTGGTTCCCTTTCTGCTGGTTCGACTTCTGCCGGCTCGATACGGACGGCTGAGACCTTGAATTCCGGCATGCCGCTGCGCGGGTCGAGCTCCGGGTTGGTGAGGTTGTTGGCGCGGCCTTCCTTCACGTAGTGGAAGGGCACGAACACGGTGTCCAGCCGCATGGTGGGATCCAGGCGGACCGAGGCGATCATGCTGCCGCGCGCCGAGACGACGCGGGCCGGTGCGCCGTCGGTGAGGCCGTGGCGGGCAGCAGTGTCCGGGTGCACCTGCACGAACGCCTCGGGCGCGGCCTCGTTGAGTTCCCGTATGCGGCGGGTCTGCGCACCGGACTGGTACTGCGCCAGCACCCGTCCGGTCGTGGCATACAGCGGGAAGGCGTCACTGAGGTCTTCCGCCGGGTCACGGTGGTCCACCGGCAGGAACCGCGCGCGGCCGTCCGCGTGCGCGAACCGTTCGACGAACAGGCGCGGTGTGCCTGGGTGGTCCGTGCTGGGGCAGGGCCAGTGCAGGGCTTCCCCCGCGTCCAGACGCTCGTAGGTGATACCGGCGTAGTCGGCTCGGCCGCCCTTGGAGGCGGCCCGCAGCTCCTGGAAAACCTGCCTCGGATCGGTGGGGTAACGGTCGGCGGGTTGCCCGAAGCGCACCGCCAGCTCCTGCAGGACCTCCAGGTCGCTGCGTACTCCGGGCGGCGGGGTGAGGAGGGCGCGGCGGCGCAGTACGCGCCCTTCCAGGTTGGTGAGAGTGCCTTCCTCTTCCGCCCACTGTGTGACGGGCAGCACCACGTCGGCCAGGCGGGCGGTCTCGGAGGGAACGAAGTCCGCCACCACCAGGAGGTCCAGCGCGGCCAGCCGCTCCGCGATGCGGCGGGAGTGAGGGGCCGACACGACCGGGTTGGAGCCGAACACCAGGAGCGCGCGCGGCCCCTCGGGGGTGCCGAGGCTGTCCAGCAGCTCGAATGCACTGCGGCCCGGCCCCGGCAGCTCCTCCGGCATGACGCCCCATACCCTGGCGATGTGAGCGCGCGCGTGCCGATCCGCGATCGACCGGTAGCCCGGCAACTGGTCGGCCTTCTGGCCGTGTTCCCGGCCGCCCTGGCCGTTGCCCTGGCCGGTGAGGCAGCCGTATCCGCCACCGGGCCGGCCGGGCAGCCCCAGCGCGAGCGCCAGATTGATGAACGCCTGAGCCGTGTCGGTGCCCTTGGAGTGCTGTTCCACGCCGCGCCCGGTCAGCACATAGGCACGGTCTGCTCCGGCCAGCATGCGGGCCGCGCGCCGGATCGAGCGAGCCGGGACTCCGGTGACCTGCTCCGTGCGCTCCGGCCACCACGCCCGGACGGAGTCGGCCACCTCGGAGAACCCGTGTGTGCGCTCCCGTATGTAGCTCCCGTCCGCCATGCCTTCCGTCACCACGACATGCAGCAGCCCGAGCGCCAGGGCGAGGTCGGTTCCGGGCGAGGGCTGCAGGTGGAGCGCGGCACGCTGAGCGGTTGGCGTGCGACGCGGATCGCACACGATCAGCTCCGCCTGCTCCAGGTGCTGCATCAGCGGAGGCATGGTCTCGCCGGGGTTGGCCCCCGCCAGCAGCACCACCTGCGCATCACGCAAGTCGGTGACGGGGAACGGCAGGCCCCGGTCGATACCGAATGCGGCGTTGCCGGCCGCGGCGGCCGAGGACATGCACCAGCGGCCGTTGTAGTCGATCTGGCTCGTGCCGAGGGCGACTCGGGCGAACTTGCCCAGCAGGTACGCCTTCTCGTTGGTCAGACCGCCGCCGCCGAACACCGCCACCGCGTCGGGACCGCTCTCGGACCGCAGCGCGCGCAGCCGCCCCGCGACGGTGTCCAGGGCCTGCTCCCAGGAGGCCTGCACGAGCCGTCCACGGTGGCGCACCAGAGGCCGGGTGAGACGGTCGGCGGTGTTCAGCAGCTCTGGTGCGGTCCAGCCCTTCTGACACAACCGGCCCGCGTTCACGGGAAAACCGGCCAGCGGTTGGGCTTTCACCCCCAGCTCCCGGTCGCCGTACAGGCGCGTGCCGCACTGCAACGCGCAGTAGGGGCAGTGGGTGTCCGTCTCCGGTATCGGGCCAGGCAGCTCAGACACGTACGGGCTCCTGATCCGGGGCGTCCTGGGCGGTCGGCCTGCGGCTCAGGTACACCGCCCGCAGCAGCACCATGCATGCCGCGTAGTAGCCGATGAACACGGCGAAAGCGGGGATGCCGGAGGCGTGGTGTCCGCTGTAGGAGAACCTGAAGGCGACGTTGACGGCCGCGCCCCCGAGGGCGCCGATCGCTCCGGCGATGCCGACGACCGCCCCGGCCAGACGCCGCTGCCGAGCGAACGCGTCAGCGGCGTCCGCACCGCCGGTCACCTGCCGTTCGGCCTTCTCAGCGAACACGGCAGGGATCATCTTGTACGTGGAGCCGTTCCCCATGCCGGTGAGCACGAACAGCACGGTGAACCCTGCCACGAACAGCCCGAATTGACGGTGGTGCGCGGCGAGAATCAGCAGACCCGTGCCGGCACCCATGGCCAGGAAAGTCCAGAAGGTGACGCGTGCCGCGCCCAGCCGGTCGGCGAGCCAGCCGCCGAACGGGCGCGAGAACGAGCCGAGCAGCGGGCCGAGGAACGTGTAGGAGACGGCCTGCATCGGCGTGGCGCCGAACTGGCTCTGCAGCACCAGCCCGAACGCGAACGCGTAGCCGATGAAAGACCCGAACGTGCCGACGTACAGGCCGGAGATCAGCCAGGTGTCGCGGTCCCGGGCGGCTTCACGCAGTGCCCCGGGGGCGGTGCGGACGGCCGCGGCGTTGTCCATGTACCGGCCGCACAGCAGCGCCGTGACGATGATGACCGGCAGGTAGACGATCGCCACGTAGGCGGGATGCCTCACTCCGGCGAGCGCCACGACGGCCAGGCCGAGCAGCTGGACCACCGCGACGCCGAGGTTGCCGCCACCTGCGTTCAGGCCGAGCGCCCAGCCCTGGTGCCGCTGCGGGTAGAACGCGGTGATGTTCGTCATCGACGATGCGAAATTCCCGCCGCCGACCCCGGCGACCGCTGCCACCGCCACGAGCACCCACAGCGGGGTGCCGGGCCGTTGGACGAAGAAAACGGCCAGGGCCGTGGGCACCAGCAGCAGGGCGGTGGCCAGCACCGTCCAGTTCCGGCCGCCCACGCGGGTGACGGCGTGGCTGTACGGCAGCCGCAGCAGCGCCCCCACCACCGTGGGGGTGGTGACCAGCAGGAACTTCTGGCTGGGGGTGATGTCCTCGGGGGGCATGAACAGCGCGAGTACGGACCACAGCGTCCACACCGAGAACGCGACGTGCTCCGAGGCCACGGAGTAGATCAGGTTGCGGCGCGCCACTTTGTGGCCGCCGGCTGCCCAGGCGTCTTCGTCTTCGGGGTTCCAGTCATTCAGCCAGCCGCTGCGTGGCGTCATCAGAGTCCTTTCGTGGAAGCGGCCCGCCTCTGGCGGGGGCGGGCCGGGACCGGGGCGGGCACGGGGGCGCGTCTTACGGATTGCGCGACGCATGTCGGCTGCGAAGTCAGGGGGGTGTGCTCCCCGGGCCAGGGAGCATCGACGAGGGGAGCTGTGGCCCGGGGAGCAGCTATGGGGGTGCCTTGTGCCGGGTGGCCTCAGAAGTCGAGGTCCAGGGCCTTGACCTTGTCCCGCTGCCGGGAGGGGTGGGAGTCGGAGAAGACGAAGCAGCGGGTGTTCTTCAGCTTGTTGTCCTCGACCTTCGCGGTGGAGAAGATCACCACCGGGACGCGCTCGTTCCCCTTGGAGCGGTCGAGGAAGTCCGCGCGGAAGTCGATGATCGGCGCGTCCTCTCCCCACCGGCCGAGGAAGTCCTCGACCACGGGCTGGTCGGCGTAGATGTGGCGGATGTGGTTGCCGACGTAGGAGGTGGGGTTGTCGGTTGCGCCGACGATCGCGATGTCCTTCCAGTTGGCGTGGGCGACGGTGCCGTCCTCTTCGATCAGGTGGATGGCCACCGGGCAGGTGTCGTAGTAACCCTTGATCAGCGACACCGCGTCCTCACCCACCGGGGTGTAGGCGTCGCTGGGGCGGTCCACCCGCTTGATCCACGCCTGCGCGGTGGTGTCACCGCCGGCGGACTGCGGCGCCGGGGTGGGGTGCGAGGTGACCGGCCGCAGCGCCCAGAACGTGTAGTCGGTGCCGTCCACAGCGCCGAAGCCCGCGTTCGCATAGCCGGAAGGGAAGTCCGGGTTGGCGAACGCGGCCGCTATGTTCTCCACCGGCTGCCCGGCGGCGCGGTAGGCGGCGTAGTCGTTGATACCCAGGGCCTGCGGCAGGTTGGCGCCCTTGGCGGCCTTGTCGCCCAGCAGCTCGGTCGCGGCCTTGTTCGCGATCACCACCGCGCCTTCGGCGGTGGTGACGACCATGCCCGGGGACGCCCAGTTGAACAGATCCATCAGCTGCTCGGCGGACGGGTAAGCGAGAGTCGCAGACATGATTCGCTTGCTCCTTTTTCAGATAGGTCAGAGAACTTTGCGGCTGTAGTTGAATATTTGGCCCGTAGGCCCGTTCGACGGGAATTCGGCGATCGCGACGATCCATTCCGCGACGGTGCGCGGGGACTTGAGCCAATCGGTGCCGAAACCCTGGTTGATGGCGCGGAGAATCTGCTCGTTCACGGTGCCGTCCAGCCCGGTCATGGTCATGGCGGTGGCCACGGGGCCGGGACGTACCTCGTTGCTGACGACGCCGTCGTCGGCGAACTCCGCCGAGCACGCCCGCATGAGGGTGGTCATGGCGGCTTTGCTGGCGGCATAAGCGAAACGTTCGGGCTTATATCCGTTGGCCAGGCTCGCCCCCACAAAAGTCAGCGATCCGCCGTCGGCCTGCTTGAGCAGCCCGCAGGTGGCCTGCACCAGGTTCAGCGCGGTTGCCACGTTGGTGGTGTAGGTGTCCGCGACCGTCTCCCAAGGGAGCTTGGGCAGGTCCACCGGGTCAGGCGAGTACCCGGCGTTCAGCACGACGGCCTTCACCCCGTGTTCCGCGACTTCGGGCACGGAGGCGACAGCCTGCCGCACGATTTCGGCATCCCGCAGGTCAGCGGTGCGATCGATATAGCCGGACCGCTGCGCCAGGTCGGGGTTGCCGCGCCGGGAGAGGCCGACCGTGGTGTATCCGCGCTCCAGGAACACTTCGGCCACGGCCGCACCGATGCCGGAAGAGGCTCCGGAGACGACCGCGATGCGGAGGGCACCCTCCGTCATCAGACAGCCTCGGGCTGTGGCTGGAAGACAGCCTCCTCGATTGCCTTGACCGTGCGCATCTTCTCGATGGTGATGACGCCGGGCTCCAGCTTGGTGCCGTGGATGCGCTCGATCTCCATCACCATCTGCACGAACTGCAGACTGGTCACGAGCCCGGACTCGATGAGGTCGGTCTCGTCGTCGACGGTGACGGGTTCCTGGTGCAGCCCGGTGAGCCACGCACGCAGCTGTTCGGTCTTGGTTGCCATGGCGGATGGTCTCCTTACCTCGGGGTGAACTGGACGGTGAAGCCGACCGGATGGGAGAAGGACTGGCTGTCCATACGGCGCTGGTCCCGGGTGACGGAGATCTCACGGAACCGGTCGGTCAGGTACTGGATCAGCAGGGAGAACTCTGTCTTGGCGAGGGCTGCG
Organism: Streptomyces roseochromogenus subsp. oscitans DS 12.976; assembly: GCF_000497445.1. Lineage (NCBI taxonomy): Bacteria > Bacillati > Actinomycetota > Actinomycetes > Kitasatosporales > Streptomycetaceae > Streptomyces > Streptomyces roseochromogenus. The sequence continues at coordinate 1,237,345 of NZ_CM002285.1, forward strand.
CCCGGGCACGCGTGGGCCCCTGCCGCAAACGGGATGGAACCCTTCAGACCGCGGCCGATCTGGAACCGGTCGGGATGCTCGAAGAGGCGGGGGTCACGGTTGGCCCCGGCGATCGACGCGAGCACGGCCGAGTGGCGGGGCACGGTGACGCCGCCGATGTTCGCGTCCTCGCCGGCGAATCTGACGACCGTCTGTACCGGGGGGAACAGCCGCAGCGCTTCTTCGATGAAGGCGTCCCGCACAGCCTCGTCACGCAGCTCGTCGAGCGACAGCATCAGGCGCCCCATGCAGTACACCAGCGACGTGATGTACGCGCTGGACGTCTCGGTTCCCGCGATGAAGAACAGCAGCGCCGTGGAGCGGACCTCGCTGTCGGACAGGTGGATGCCCTTGCGGTTGCGGGTGCGTTCGATGGTCTCCAGCAGCGAGGACCCCTGGCCTGAGTGGGCAGCGCGCTGCTTCTCGATGATCTCCAGCAGCGCAGCGGTGTTGGCGTGGGTCGCCTCGGTCTCCACGGTGGGGTAGTCCAGGAGCCTGGCGAGCGGCCGGGTCAGGGTGTGGAAGCGGCCCTCGAGCGCGAGGTCGATGCCGAGGATGGTGCAGACGATGCCGTAGGGGATCTTGTGGGCGTAGAGGTCGTAGAAGTCGCTGGTCTCGACTCCTGCCAGGTCGTCGACCAGGTTCTCTATCAGGCGCGGCATCAACTGCTGCTTGTACTCGGCGATACGCCCGGCCGACAGCACGGGAGCCAGCAGTGCGCGGAACGCCTTGTGTTCGGGGCCGTCGGCGTCGAGCACATTCGGGCCGAACGCACGGGCGCTCGCCTTGAGCGGGTGCTCGGCGACGATCGCCGGGTGCGCGAGGGCCTCTTGTACGGCGGCGTTGCCGGTGACCGCCACGACGCCGTCGTCCAGGAAGTGCACATCGCGGTCGGGGGGCAGACGCCGGAACCAGTACGGCTCCGCCAGCAGTGCGGCCGGGGCAGCGGCAGCGGCGCTCATAGGGTGGCACTCCCTCCCAGGCCGAGACCGAGGATGCCGACCAGCAGCCGCATCGCGGACTGCCACTCCTCGGCGGTGAGACCCAGGGCGCCGGGCGGGGTGTAGTAGGCGGCCACGCTGCCGATGACGCCGTCCTCGCCGGTCAGGGCGGCTCGGAAAGCGACTTCGCCGCGCTGTCCGCCGGCGGGCAGCGGCGGTACGGCCTCCGTCCCGGCCACGCCGACCAGGCCGTCCGTCCCGAGCGCTCGGCCGCTGTGGACGAGAGCGATCTCGGGGGTGAGGTTCCGCCGCACCAGCTCGAAGAACGCGGTGGCGCGGTCACCGGGGTCGGGATGGGTGGCGTAGCGGTCGAGGAGCGCGGTAGCGGCCTCCATGACGCGTTCGACTCGGCGCTTGGACTGGATGGCATCCAGCGCTATCGACACTTGCGTCTCAGCACGGGTGGGGGCGGTCACGGTCAGGGGTGTCCTTCCAGAAGACGAGGGTCAGACGGGGTAGCCGAATCGTTCCGCCAGGGCCCTCTTGTTGATCTTGGTGTTGTCCAGCAGCGGCATCTCGGGGACCACGTGCACCCGTGCGGGCACCATGTACGCCGGGAGCGTTTCCTTGAGCCGGGTGTGCAGGTTCTGCTCGTTCACGGCCGGCGCGGGGGGTTCGGTGAACAGCACCAGGCGCGTGTTCCCGGCCGCGTCCGGCAGCGGCAGCGCTACCGCGCGCCCGGCCCCGAGGGACAGGGCAGCGGCTTCGATTTCGGCTGGTTCGATGCGGTGTCCGGCAATCTTGATCTGCGCGTCCCTGCGTCCTGCGAAGTGGAGCACTCCCCGGGCGTCGACGTGGCCGTGGTCGCCGGTCAGGTAGACGCGAGTCAGCTGGTCGCCGATGGCGACGGTGCGGAACGCGGAGTCGGTCGACTCCGGCTCGTCGAGATAGCCGAGCGCCAGGCCGACCCCGCTCAGGGCGACCTCGCCCACCTGGCCGGACGGCAGCACGCGGCCGTCCGCCACGATGTGCACGCCGGTGCCGGGCACCGCTTGCCCGGCGGGGATGGACTGCGCGGAGTGCGCATCGGCCAGGGTGATGGGATGCGTGGTGGCGAACACGCAGGACTCCACCGGCCCGTAGCCGTTGACCAGCTCCATGTCCGGGTACGCAGCGAGCAGTTTCTGACAGGTGGCGGGGGTGGGCTTGTCACCGCCGACCATCAGGCAGCGCAGTCCCGCGAGACAGTCGATGTCCCCGGCGACGATCACATCCGCCAGCGACGGGGTGAGGAACAGGTGAGTCGCACCGTGGTCGCGGATGCAGGAGCGGATGTCGGCGGGCAGCAGCACGTCCGGCGTGTGGACGAGCAGTGTGCCGCCCGTCAGCAGCATGCCCCACAGTTCGAGGGTGAACGCGTCCCAGGCGACGGCCGCCGCGTGGATCATCACGGGGGCGGGGCCGTAGTCCAGAAAGCCGGGCCGGGTGAACAGCCGGGTCGTGGCCTGGTGCGGGGACAGCACGGCCTTGGGTGTGCCGGTGCTGCCGGACGTCCAGAACACCGTGGCGCAGTCCCACGGGTCCGCCGCAACCAGGGGTACCGGTTCAGCGGGAGTCGCGTGCAGCTCCTCCACCGTCAGCAGCGGGGTTTCCGGGCCCAGGAGATCCTGGGCTCCGGTGGTGTCCGCGATGGCCAGGGGAGCGTTCATACGGCGCAGGAACCGGCCGAGGCGGCGCGGCGGCCAGCGGACGTCGAGCATGCCGTAGGCGGCGCCGGTCGACAGGATGCCCAGCAGCACTGCGGGCAGCTCGACGCTCCGGCGGGAGAGCACCGGGACGATGTCTCCTGGGCCGATGCCGCGCCGGATCAGTTGCGCGGCGATGCGGCGGGAATCGGCCGCCATCTGTGCGTAGGTGACGGACCGGTGGCCGGCGCGGGCCGCCGGCCGCTGCGGGTGCAGCTGCGCCACACGGTGGAAAGCCTTGTGAATGGTCGCGGGCTGCGTGAGCGGCCCGTAGATGCTGCCGGTATCCATGTGTCTCTGATCGCCTCTTGAGTCGCTCCTGCCGCTGGTGACTGACGGAGTCAGTCGTCGTAGCGCATGGACGACGGGACGATCGAACCCGGAGCCAGGTCCAGGCGTGGCGGGGCGGAGAACTCCAGCAGGACGGCACCCTCGGGGCCGACGTAGGTGGCGGTGTGCTTCTGGCCGGAGGGTATGTAGGCCACGTCCCCGGCGTTCAGCTCGTACTCGGTGCCCTCGCACACGAAGCGGATGGAGCCTTCGGTGACGACCACCCACTGCTCGTTCGTGTGCCAGTGCTGAGGAAGGTTCAGGTCGCCGGACTGGTCCGCTTCCACGCGCAGACAGGACATCTCCTGGCCGAATGCGAACCGGCGGGAGAGGGCGATGCCCTGAGCCGGCAGTACCTCATGGTTATCCCAGTTGATCTTCACTGATCCCCCTGTTATTTCCAGACATTCAGCTTCAACAAAATGTAGAAGCGATGTCTGTAAGCTATATCGGAAGATGGCTGGATTGCCAATGCTGTCCAAATGGCGGGCACTACAAGGAAGTTGGAAAAGCGCCCGGACAGAGGTGGCTCAGCGTGTATCGAAAGCGCTGGTCGCAACTGTTCGTTGAGGGCGACCGGCGCGGCGATACTTGAGGCGATTGCTGCCGCACTCCACCGCGTGCCGCTCCTGATAATCGGCCGGATCGAAATTCGGCGGCCGGCTTTCATGGGGCCGCACTGCTTGCGGCCGGCGGTCCGGTCCCGCCTCTCCGGGGCCGAGCCCGTGCGCGGGCGAACCGACCCGAGGAGCCTGGGTACCCGGATACGCCCCAGGTTCACCTGGAATTGCGGGGAATCCCGTCCAGCCCGGCCCCGATCACCGGCGATATCGGCTGCGGGGCAGCCTGCTCGACGGCGGGCGGAGCCGGGTGGTCGGCCCGCCGCGGGCGCGTCCGGGCCCGTGGATGACGGGCCGGGTGAAGACGCCGCCGGGCGGTTCGGCTTGCGGTTCTCCGGAGACCCGCCGGTTTCGATGCCCCGTGGCGACGGTGGTGCACCGTCACTGAACGTCTGTCAGTTCTCCCCGAACCGGGGGGATGTCATCGCCGCAGGGACGTGATCCACTTCGGAATCCGTCCCGGCTAGCCTGCCGCACCCTCCGCGACAGCGGCAGCGGGCTGCGGCTCGGCCGCCGCCAAGCGCCGGTCCTGCAGCGTGAGAGCCAGCACGGTCGGCACCACGAACACCGCCACCAGCGCCCAGAACGCGGACCGCAGTCCATGCGCGTCCGCCAGCCACCCCAGCAGCGGCGAGCACAAACCCCCTGCGGCAATCGCCATGCCCAGCGCCAGGCCGCTCGCTGTGCCGGGACGGTTCGGCAGGTAGTCCTGAGCCAGGGTGACCTGCGCGGCGAACGACAGGAACATGGCCGCGCCGAACAGGGCCGCGCACACCGCCAGCACCGGCAGCGACGGCGACCACGCCACTCCGGCAAGCAGCGGCAGTGAGAGCAGGTACCCCCAGCGGATGGTGACCATGCGACCATAGCGGTCCCCCATCCAGCCGCCGCCGAGCATGCCGATCGCCTGCGCTGCGACGTACGCCGTCAGGACTGCCGCACCCACCGCCTTGGACTGGTGCAGATCACGCTGTGCGTGCAGCGCCACCATGGAGTTGACGGCCACGAACGGGACGGACCAACCGAGGATCACCGCCACGAGCCGTCCGAACGCCCGCCAGTCATCGGCGGCGCCGCCGCTCTGCTTGTTGCGGGCGGCGTTCAGCGGCTGCACAGCCTCATGGCCGCGCCACCGCATCCACGGGCCCTTCACGGCCCACAGCACAGCCCACACGACGGCAGGAATGGCCAGCAGCCAACTCCCGGCCAGGCCCAGGTCGCCGACGACGAGGGTGACAAGCGGCGGGGCGAGAGCGCCGCCCACCGTGCCGCCCACCGCGAACACGCTCATCGCCGTCTGCGAGGAGCCTCCGGCGGCGCGGGCGTGGCTGGTGGCAGGCGGGTGATAGGCCGCGATCCCAATGCCGGCAAGGGCGAACAGCACCCACGTCAACCAGTAGTTGTGCACCAGTCCTGCGGCCGAGACTCCGGCGGCGGCGGAGCAGAACCCGGTCGGCACCAGCCACGTGCGGGTGCTGCGGTCGGCGATCAGCCCGAACAGCGGCTGGAACAGACTGGAGATGCCGCTGGCGGCGAACGCCAGACCCGAGACGGCCGCGTAGCTGTAGTGCCGCTCCGACATGAGAAACGGCAGAAGCGCGGGGATGGCGCCCTGGTACAGGTCGTCCACCAGGTGCGTACTCGTCAGAAAGCTGAGCTGGCCACGTTTCATGCGCGTTCCCCCGTGCTGTGTTCCCGCGGAGGAGGAAAACACCTCCGCTTCTCAGGTCCTCAGACAGGTACAGTAGGCGATCAACTCTGCAGGCGGCAACGCACTACTTTCAGTTCGCAGTCGAGTGCGCACAGTGCCGAACCGGCCGCCTTCCACACGAAGGAGAACCACGTGACCGCCACCCTGTCCGGCGTGCACGCCGATGACGGCCTGCCCGCGCTCGATCCGGCACCCACGCGCCTCGCGGAAACCCTCGATCGTCTCTGCACCGACTGGGCACAGGCAACCGGAGCCACACCGTTGACGGTTCCCCCGCTGCTCCGGGTCGAAGACCTCGCGCGGCTGGGCGTGTACGAGAACTTCCCGCAGCTCGCCCTGGTCTCCTCCTCGCTCAACGTGGAGGACACCTCGTCCGGGTGTCTTGCACAGCAGGCGGCTGCCGGGCGATTCACCCCGAAGGCCCTGCACTCTGCGCAACTCGCCTTGCCGTCCAGCGCCTGCTACGGCGTCTACCTGCACTACCAGGGCCGTCAACTCGACGAGGCCGGCGCGCTGGTGACGGTGCTCGGCCAGTGCTACCGCAACGAAGACCACTACGACGGCTTGCGGCGCCTGAAGGCGTTCCGTATGCGAGAGGTCATCTGCCTGGGCACGGCGGAGCAGGCCGCCGCGCACCTGGAGCACTCCTCCCAGTTCATCGAACGCCTCACCGCAGCCATCGGACTGCCGGTGCGGCGGCATGCCGCCTCCGATCCCTTCTACGACCAGAACGGTGACCGCGCCGCGTTCCAGCGGGTGGTGACGGTCAAACACGAGTACCACTACGGGGGCATGGCGATCGCCTCGGTGAACACGCACCACAAGTTCTTCGGCGAGCGTTGCGACATCACTGTTCCCGGGGAGGATGTCTCCGCCTCGACCAGCTGTGTCGGGTTCGGGATCGAACGCTGGCTCCACGCCCTGGCGGACCACTTCGGTGACTGGAGCCACGCTCAGGCGGCCGTGGAGAAAGCAGCCCGCAGCATCAGCTCGTAGGCCCCTCGTGCAGGTGGGCCTCGCCGGGGATCGTCCCGGCGAGGCCCACCGTCGTTCGGGCCGACGCGGCACAGCGTGCCTACGGAGCGACGCGGGTGCGGTGCGTGCGCACCGTCCAGCGGCCTCTGCTGCGGGACAGCTGGACCGGGTGGTCGAAGCACATGCTGACCCTGTCGCTGGTCAGCACTCCGTCCACCGGACCGGCTGCGAGGCAGCGCCCGTCCCGCAGGAGAGCCGCGTGGGTGACGGTGGACGGCAGCTCTTCGAGATGGTGCGTCACCAACACGGTTGCCAGACCGGGGTAGGCGGCCGGTAGCCCCTCCAAGTGTTCGATGAGCTGTTCCCGGCCGGCCAGGTCCAGGCCGGTGGCGGGCTCGTCGAGCAGCAGTACACGCGGTTGCGGCAGCAGCGCCCGCGCTATCAGCGCCCGACCGCGTTCCCCCTGGGAAAGGGTGGTCCAGCGGGCGGCGGCACGGTGTGCCAGTCCAAGGAGCTTGATGAGCTGATCGGCTTCGTGCTCCTGCTGCGAGGTCGGGGCCCAGCGGGGCGGCGGCTCAACGCTGCCCGTCACGCCCGTGACGACGACCTGCCGCACCGTAAGCGGCGTACGCAAAGGGTGTCGGGGGTTCACGTGCCCCACATGCTGGTGCAGCTCTCGCATGTCCACGCGTCCGAGCTGATGGCCGAGCACGTGCACGGTTCCACGGGTGGGGTGCTGTCGTGCCCCGAGCAGGCTCAGCAGTGTGGACTTCCCGGCCCCGTTCGGGCCGAGCAGCGCCCAGTGCTGCCCAGCCCCCACGGTTACTGACACTCCGGCAAGGATCGGGGTGCCGTCGCGGACGACGTCCACTGCGTCCGCGCGCAGAACGCCGGTGTCAGTCACGGGCCGCACCGTGAGCACGGTTGACCGCCGCCATCACGGCCTGTACGGAGGCAGTCAGGATGGAGGTGTCCCAGCCTGCGCCCCATACGTCTTGGCCCGCGGTACGGCAGTACGCGTAGGCGGCGGCGGGGGCGTCCGGCCCCGTGGCGGTGGCATGCTCGCTGTAGGTGAGGATGTCCACCGTGACACCGGCCTGCACCAGGGCATTCGTCAGCGCGGCAAGTGGACCGTTGCCGATACCCCGCACCGGGGTGCGGGCGTCGGGGGAGACGACGGTAGCGGTGAACTCGTGCTCCACTCCGTCCTGCCGGGTGGTCCAGCCGTCCAGCACATAGGGCCCGTCGTGCACGGGCGCGAGGTATGCGGCGTGGAACAGCTTCCACAGTTCCTCGCCGGACAGCTCCTGGCCGGTGTCGTCGGTGACCTGCTGCACCGTGCGGTAGAAGTCCGGCCGCATGGCCTGGGGCAGATCGAGCCCTTGGCCGGCGTGCAGGAGGTGCGCGATTCCCCCCTTGCCGGACTGGGAGTTGACGCGGATCACTTCCTCGTAGGTACGGCCGATGTCCGCCGGGTCGATCGGCAGGTACGGCACCTTCCACGGCGCCTCCGACGCAGGGACGTCCAGGTCTTCGGCTTCTTGGGCGTGGCGGACGAGTCCCTTGGAGATGGCATCCTGGTGAGTGCCGGAGAACGCCGTGTGCACCAGGTCCCCGGCGTACGGGTGACGTACGTGGACCGGGATACGGATGCACTCCTCCACGACCTGGCGTACGGCGTCGATGTCGGACAGGTCGATCATCGGGTTGACGCCCTGCGTGTAGAGGTTCAGCACCAACGTGACGAGATCCACGTTCCCGGTGCGCTCCCCGTTGCCGAACAGGCAGCCTTCCACGCGCTGCGCCCCGGCCAGCACGGCGAGTTCGGCACAGGCGACGCCGGTGCCACGGTCATTGTGCGGGTGCACGGAAAGGATCACCGCGTCGCGTCGGTCCAGATGCTTGTGCATGTACTCGATCTGGTCCGCGTAGACGTTGGGGGTGGAGATCTCCACCGTTGCGGGGAGGTTGATCACCACAGGGCGGTCCGGGGAGGCGTCCCACAGACTGGTGACGCTGTTGCACACGTCGAGAGCGAAGTCCGGCTCGGTGAGGTTGAAGACCTCGGGGGAGAACTCGAACCTGACGTCGGCTCCCGCCAGCTTCTGCTCCGCGCGGTGCATCAGATGCCCCGCGGCATCCAGGATCATCTTCTTGAGGTCGGCGCGGTCGCGGCCCAGTACCACGTTCCGCCAGGTGGGCGCGGAGGGCGTGTACATGTGCACCAGGACCCGGGGCAGCCCGGCCACCGAGTCGATGGTGCGGTCGATCAGCTCGGGGCGGGCCGGGGTGAACACCGAGACGGTGACGTCCTGCGCCACAGCGCCGCTGGTGGCCAGGTGGCGCACAAAGTCAAAATCGGTCTGGCTGGCCGAAGGGTATGCGACCTCGATCTCCTTGAAGCCCATCGCGCACAGCAGGTCGAACATGCGGCGCTTGCGCGCGGTGTCCATCGGCTCAGGGAGTGCCTGGTTGCCGTCCCGCAGGTCGACCGGCACCCACAGAGGCGCCGTCTCGATCCTGCGTGACGGCCACTCCCGTTCGGCGTCCGCCAGGGGGACGTCGACGCGGTCGTGCGCGGGCTGATAGCGGTGGTGCGGCATGCTGCTGGGCCGCTGTGGATTCCACGCCGGGCTGTCTGCCGGGATCTCACCGGCCGGGGTGTTCAGCGTGGGGAAAGCGGACTTGTCGGGAACGCTCACTACGGGCTTCCTTCTTCTCGGTTGCGGCCGACCGGCACACGCCGGAACCCCGCTGCGGGGTGCCGGTCGATTCAGGCCCCGCAGCGGCAGCCGAGAAGAAGAAGGAAGCCGCGCATCGTCACGACAGATACACTAACGACATCTCAGCTCCGCAGACAACCTGAGAAGTGATCGGACCCGTCATGCCACTAGACGCACTGCGCCCCAGCTCCCTGGTCGACCAGGCCACCCAGCGCCTCCGCGAGGAGATCACCTCCGGGACCTGGGCGGTGGGCACCAAACTCCCGGGCGAAACCGCCCTCGCCAGCACGCTCGGCGTAGGCCGTTCGACCGTGCGCGAAGCCCTCCGCGCCCTCGCCGGCGCGGGGTTGGTGCAGGCGAGGCAGGGCGCAGGCGTGTTCGTCACCGCCACCACCCCGCGGGAGGACTGGCCCACTCGGTTGCGGCAGTCCGCCATCACCGACATCTACGAAGTCCGCGCCATGCTGGAAGTCGAGGCCGCGCAGCTCGCCGCACAGCGCCGCACGCCCGACGACGTCATCGCGCTCAACGACGCGATGGACCGCCGCCGCCACGCCGCCGCCGGTACCAACGCCGAGTTCGTGGACGCGGACATCAGCCTGCACGCCGCCGTCGTCGCCGCCGCACACAACCCTGTACTGACAGGCCTGTTCACCGAGTTCCTGCCGTCACTGCGCAAGGGCCTGGTCGACCTTCTGGAACTCGCCGGCCTGCGCGCCGCCGACCCCCACGACGGTGAGGACTCCCACGCGGCACTCGTCGACGCCGTGGCGCGTGGCGACGCGGACGCCGCCGGAGACATCCTGCGTACGGAACTTGAGCAGACTCTCGCGCGCCTCAAGGCCGTCTGACAGCGGGCGACCTCACCGTCATGAGTACATCGCCGCTGATACGGCCCTATCCGTACCCCACACCGCCAGTTGCCCGGTGGAAGATCTTGTTCTTCCCCCACTCGGGCGGGTCCCCGGCTTCATACAAAGAGTTCGCGGCCTGCCTGGCCGGCAGCGCCCACACCGCGGCCGTGCACTACCCCGGCCGCGCCGAACGGTACCGGGAACCCTCGTTCACCAGCGTCCATACACTCGCTGACGAGATCGCGGACAGGCTCCCCGCGTGGCTCGGCGAAAGCCCAGCACTCTTCTTCGGGCACAGCCTCGGTGCCGCGATCGCCTACGAGGTCGTCCGCCGTGTCCCCGACCAGCACCGGATGCTGCTCGTCGCCTCCGGGCACCCCGCGCCGTCCCGGCTCGAGCTGCCACCACTTGCCGGCCCCGGCGGCGACCCTGACGGTCCTCTCGTCAGCCTGGTCTCCGCCCTCGGTGGGGACACGCCCGAGATCCTGGAGCACCCGGTGCTGAGACAGATGTTCCTGCCCGTCATCCGCGCGGACCTCACCGCCCACGCCGGCTACCGCCCCGCCCCCGGCTCCGTCATCCGCTGCCCCCTCATCGCCTTGGAAGGCGACGCGGACCCCCTCACCAACCGCTCCGACATGCACGCCTGGTCCAAGCACACCCTCTCGACATTCCATCACCACACCTTCCCTGGCGGTCACTTCTTCATCAATCACCACATCCCGCGCATCACAGACATCATGCGCGCCGCCATGCGACAGGAAGAAGCCGCGGCATAATCGGCGTACGACGTGCCGGCCGCGGAGCGCTGCCAGAACCGGGTGGGCGGCCTCGTCACTCGGCATCAGATCTGCTCGGGACCTATGGCGGTCGGCCCGCTCAGGCCAAGCTCACCCGCACCTCGCCGCCCTTGGGGTCGACGCGGCCCGTCCAGCGGGCGGTGAGGGTCAGGGGGCGGTTCGGCAGCGCGGCGCCTAGGCCAGGGCGCTCGCTGTGCAGGAGGCGGCCGTCCTGGTGGATCCGGAGGACCGGGCGGGTCAGCGGGGTGCTGGTGCGCAGGACGTAGCGGGCGGGCGGGGCGGCCGGGGTGATGCGGTTCGGGGCGATCCAGCGCAGCGGGGCCTCGACGGCGAGCGGGAGTCCGGGCTCCGGCCAGGGCTTGCCCGCCAGGAAGTCCAGGACGGCACCGGCCACCCCGGCCCCCTCACCGGCCGCCGTGCCGGCGCGCTCGACGGCGTGCACGACGTTCCCGGCGGCGAAGACTCCCGGGCGCGAGGTGTGCAGGGCGCCGTCGACGGCCGGACCACGGGTGCCGGGGTCCAGGGCGAGGCCGCCGCGGCGGGCGAGTTCGTGGTCCGGGACGAAGTCGCCGGTGAAGACGACGGTGTCGCAGACCAGTACGGCCGTACGGCCGTCGCGGTGCCGGACACGGACGCCGGACAGGCGTCCCCGGCCGAGGAGTTCGGCGACCGTGGTGTCCGTGAGCAGGGGAATGCCCTGGCACAGCCGGGCCGCCCGGGCGCGGGCCCGGCCGGTCTGGGCCCGCGGGTGTTCCGTGACCAGGGCGACGACCTCGGCACCGGCCGCGCGCACGGTGGCGGCCGCCGCGTAGGAGACATCCTCGGCGCCGACGACGACCGCGCGGGCGCCGACGTCCTGCCCGAACAGGTGGACCGCCTGCTGGAGTTCACCGGTGGTGTAGACACCGGCGGGGCGGGTGCCGGGCACCAGCCGGGCGGTGCGCGGCCGTTCCCGGGCACCGGTGGCCAGCACGACGGCCCGCGCCTCGATCGTCTCCGGGCCGCCGGGGCCTACGGCGGTGAGCACCGGA
>NZ_CM002285.1:1249829-1266396 GCF_000497445.1 Streptomyces roseochromogenus subsp. oscitans DS 12.976
CGTCCCCGCCCAGTCCAGAACCGTCATCCAGGTCCGGATCACCGCGCCGGCCCGCTCGGCGGCCTCCGTCAGCAGACGGGCGTACCGCGGGCCGGTCAGCGGGCGGGTCCAGGTGCCGAAGCCCCCGTGCGCGCAGTGCCGTGGTACCCCGCCGGCCTGCTGCTCCCGCTCCAGCACCGCCACCCGCCCGGCGCCGGTGGCGGCCAGCCGCGCGGCGGCGGCGAGTCCGGCCGGACCGGCGCCGACGACGAGGACGTCGACAAAACGAGAAGTCGCCCTCTCCGATCTCGGTCCCGTCGTACCCGGTCCCGTCGTACCCGGTCCCGTCGTTCCCGGTCCGGTCGTACCCGGTCCCGTCGTACCCGGTTCCGTCATGGTCGCCCCCTCTCGAACAGCTCCCGCACCGCCGCACCGCAGAAGAACCCCTGGCAGCGGCCCGCTCGGGCACGGGTGCGCCGGCGTAGGCCCCCCAGGGTGCGGGGCGGGATCGTGGCGGCGAGGGCGTCGCGGATCTCGCCGCGGGAGACGCGCTCGCAGTGGCAGACGAGGGTGCCGTACTCGGGGTCGGCGGCGATGAGTTCGGGCCGCTGGTAGGGGCGCGGGAAGGCCTCGCCCAGGTTGGGCATGGTCACCGGCTCCGGCTCACGCAGCGGGCCGAGGTCGAGCCCGGTGCCGGCCAGCAGGCCGGTGACATGGGCGGCGATGGCCATCGAGGCGGTCAGACCGGTGGAGCGGATCCCGCCGACGGTCACGTACCCGCGTTCGGGGTGGGCGGCGATGCGGTAGTCCTCCTGCCCGGTGGCCGCGCGCAGCCCGGCGTAGACGGCGGTGACCTCCTCGTCGACGAGGGCGGGCAGGATACGGCGGCCCTGGTCCCGCAGTCCGGCGAGGCCGTCGGCGGTCGAGCCGGTGGCCCGCTTGTCGTCCAGGTCCTCGGCGGTGGGGCCGAGCAGGACGTTGCCATAGACGGTGGGGGCCACCAGGACACCCTTGCCGAGCGCGGTCGGGACGGGCAGGAGGATGTGCCGGACGAGGGGGCGGGCGAGCTTGTCGTACACGAGGAGCTGGCCGCGGCGCGGGGTGACGGTGAAGTCCTCGTGACCGAGCAGCCGGTCGACGGTGTCGGCGTGCAGTCCGGCCGCGTTGACCAGGCGGCGGGCGTGCAGGGGGCCGCGGGAGGTGAGCAGCCGGTGGCTGTCGTTCTCCCAACTCACCCGGATCACCTTGGCGTTGAGGTGCAGATCCACTCCGGCGCGGACCGCCTGGGTGGCGTGCGCCAGGGTTGTCGTCCAGGGGCAGATGACGCTCTCGCCGGGCACGTGGAGGGCGCCGAGTGCTCCGGGGCCGAGGTGGGGTTCACGGGCGTACAGTTCGCCGGGGCCCAGCGGGCGTGTCTCGTGGTAGCCGTTGCGTTCGGCCTTCTCGGCCAGCCTGGGCAGTGCGGCCAGCTGCTCCTCGTCCCAGGCGACCAGCAGGGCGCCGACGCGTTCTACCGGGATGCCGGACTCGGCTGCGTAGGCGCCGAGCCGGTCGCAGCCCTCGCGGACCAGGCGGGCCTCCAGGGTGCCGGGTGCCGCGTCGAAACCGGTGTGCAGGATCGCCGTGTTGGCCTTGGAGGTGCCCTGGCCGACGTCGTCCTGGGCCTCGACCAGGGCGACGCTCAGGCGGGGGTGCCGGGAGAGTTCACGGGCGAGTGCGCAGCCGACGACGCCGGCGCCGGCGATCACCACGTCGTACATCCGTGAGGGCAGCGGGCCTGCCGCGGTGACGGTGACGGTCATCAGTCGAGCAGGGCCGCGACGGCGGTGCGGAAGCGGGCGCGGCGTTCGGCGGCCTGGTCGGCGCTGATGCGGGGTTCGTACACGGCGGCGGGCTTCCAGTCGGGCAGGGCCTGTTCGACACCCAGCGCGGGGTCCGCGCCCAGGCGGGCGAGGGCGGCCGCGCCGAGTGCGGTCGCGTCGGGCAGCGCGGATACCTCGACGGGGCGTTGCAGCAGGTCGGCCTGGGTCTGCATGAGCAGCGTCGAGCGGGTCAGGCCGCCGTCGACACGGAGCGTTTCCAGCGGTGCGCCGAGGTCGGCGGCGGCTGCGTCGGCGAGTTCGGCGACCTGGGCGGCGACGCCCTCGCACAGGGCGCGCACCAGATGGCCGGGGCCGGTGTCGAGGCCGAGTCCGGTGAGCGAGCCGCGTACCTCGCCGCGCCACCAGGGGGCGGCGAGTCCGGCGAGGGCGGGTACGAAGGTGACGCCGCCGCTGTCGGGGACGGAGCCGCCGACGGGGTCGAGGTCGGCGGCGGAGGAGATGATCCCGAGGTCGGTGAGCCAGCGGACGGCGGAGGCGACGGTGTAGACCTGGCCGTCCAGGCAGTAGCCGGTGTTTCCGGCGAGCCGCCAGGCCACGCAGCTGACCAGGCCGGAGGTGCCGCGCCGGGGGCGGTCGCCGGTGTGCGCGAGCAGGAACGCGCCGGTGCCGTACGTGCACTTGGCGGCGCCGGGTGCGGTGATGCGCTGGGCGAGCAGGGCTGCCTGCTGGTCCACGGCCAGACCGGTGAGCGGGATCTCGTGGCCGAACGCCGTGGTCGTGCCGATGTGCTGGGCGTTGTCGGTCACCTGCGGAAGCCGTTCCTCGGACAGGCCGTACACCTCCAGCGCCCGCGGCGACCACTGCGCGCGGTCCAGGTCGAGGAGCTGGGTACGGCCGGCGGTCGCGGCGTCGGTGGCGTAGGCGCCGGTGAGGCGGTGGACCAGCCAGGCGTCGGAGGTGGTGACGACGCCCTCGCGGGTGCGGTGGCGGCGGATCCAGGCCATCTTGGGCGCGGCGAAGTACGGGTCGAGAGGCAGTCCGGTCAGCTGCCGCAACTCCTCGGCGTGTGCGACGAGTTCGGCGCAGACGGTCTCGGCGCGCCGGTCCTGCCACACCAGGGCGTCGGTGAGCGGGCGGCCGTCGGCCGGGTCCCAGGCGAGGACGGTCTCACCCTGGTTGGCCAGGCCCAGCGCCACGACGTCCACGCCGGCCGCGGCGAGCGCCTGCCGGCCGGCGGCGACCACGGAGCCGTACAGCTCGGCCGGGTCCACCTCGGCCATTCCGCCGGGCAGATACCGGGGGCGGACCTCGGCGAAGCCGGAGCCCAGCACGCCGCGTTCCGGGCACACGACGAGGGCCTTGGTGCCGGACGTGCCCTGATCGACGGCGAGCACCGGACCGGTCATCGCGCCTTCCCCCGCTCCGCACCGAAGATCCACTCCATACCGAAGATCACTGCGTCAGCCTGCCGCCGTGCCGCACCCGGCGTCAAGCACCTCCGGATATCCAACTTGCCTGCATAAATACTTGAGTTGGCAACAATGGCAAGGCGGAACCCGCCCCTCTATAGTGACCGCCGACCAGCGCGCCACCCCACCATCGCCGCCCACAGGAGTGCTGTTGCTACGCCACCCCGCCCCGCCCGTGCGCCCGTGGCCCGGGGCCGCCGGCTGATGGCCAGAGAAGGACCCCGTCCCTCCTACGACCCAGCCGGCCCCGACCAGGCCCTGCGCGCCGCGCTGCAGGACCTGCGCACCGGCCGCTGGATGGCCATGCGCGCGCTGCTCGCGGACACCGCGCCCGGGTGGCAGTGGACCCAGCGCACCCAGGTCCTCGCAGCGGCCGCGGCCGGCACCGATGTGGTGCGCGCGTGGCTCGTGGAGGATCCGGGCAGCGTCCACGCCGCGGTGATGCACGCGCGGGTCGGCGTGGAGCGGGCGCTGCGGGCCCAGCGGGAGAAGCACCTGCGCACCCACGAGCTGTGGATCGAGGCCTGGGACGCCGCCCAGTCCGCCACCCGGATCGCCCCGCGGGACCCCGTGCCCTGGGTGTGCCTGCTCGCGCTCGCCCAGCTGGATCCGGAGCAGCGCTGGGAGGAGCACCGGGAGGCCGCGCCCGAGCCGATGCTGCCGCCCGGCCCCTGGGGGCTGCTGGCCGAGGCCGGCCGGCGCGACCCGTACAACCGCGAGGCCCACCACCGGATGCTCCAGTTCCTGTACGCGCGCGGCGGCTCGGGCCGGCTCGCGGAGGCCGCCGGCTATGCGCAGTGGGCGGCCGGGCGGGCACCGGCCGGTTCCGCGCTGCATGTGCTGCCGCTGTACGTCCGCGTCGAGCGCTACCGGCGCGACAGCGGGCACGACGCGGCGCTCGACCTGCACTGGGTGGCGGAGGACGCGGCGCGCGAGGCGGAGCGTGCTCTGCGCTCCTGGTTCGAGCAGACGCACCGTGCCGAGCGCTCCCTGCTGGACCTCAACCATCTGGCGCACGCCCTGTGGGGCTCGCTGCAGTTCCCCGACGCTGCGCGGGTGTTCGACGCCATCGGCCCGTACTTCACACCCCCGCCCTGGATGTACCGCACGCCCGACCGGGGCCGTGCCGTGGAGGTCTTCACCCAGGCCCGGGAGCGCTGCCGGGCCGCCGCGGACGGCTCCCGCCCCTGAAAGTCCCGGAAAGTCACTGAAGGTCCTGAACACGCCCTGTTCTCAAGCCCGTTGACCCGGAGGTCCCCCGCATGTCCCCCAACCCCGATCCCTCGCCCGCCCCGGGCCTGCCCCAGCAGGACGAGGAGCGGCGGCTGCGCGAACTCGGCTACCGGCCGGTGCTGGCCCGCCGCATGGGCGGCTTCGGCAATTTCGCGATCAGCTTCTCGGTGATCTCGATCCTGTCCGGCTGCATGACCCTGTACGGCTTCGGCCTGAACACCGGCGGCCCGGCCGTGATGCTGTGGGGCTGGGCGGGCGTCGGCCTGTTCGTGCTGTGCGTCGGCCTGGCGCTCGCCGAGGTCACCAGTGCCTATCCGACGTCCGGCGCGCTGTACTACATGGCCGACCGGCTCGGCGGCCGGCGCTGGGGCTGGTACACCGGCTGGCTGAATCTGCTCGGTCTGCTCGGCGCGATCGCCGGCATCGACTACGGCGCGGCACTGTTCACCGGCGCCTTCGCGAACCTGCGGTGGGGCTTCACCCCGACGCCCGGCAGGACCATGCTGATCTTCTGCGCCATCCTCCTGCTGCACGCGGTGCTGAACCTGTTCGGCGTCCGCCTGGTCAGCCTGCTCAACTCGGTCAGCGTGTGGTGGCACCTGGCGGGCGTCGCGCTCATCGTCGGCGCGCTCGCGATCGTCCCCGGCCACCACCAGTCGGCGTCCTTCGTGTTCACGAAGTTCGTCAACGAGACCGGCTGGCACAACCCGGTCTACGTGGCGGCCATCGGCCTGCTCCTCGCGCAGTACACCTTCTCCGGCTACGACGCCTCCGCCCACCTCTCCGAGGAGACCTCGCAGGCCTCGGTGTTCGCGGCGCGCGGCATCGTACGGTCCATCTGGGCGTCCTGGGTCGCCGGCTTCGTCCTGCTCGCCGGACTGACCTTCGCCATCCAGGACTACGACGCCACGCGCAACACCGCCACGGGTGTGCCGCCCGCGCAGATCCTGCTCGACGGCCTCGGCACGGACGGCGCGAGCGCGCTGCTCCTGGTGGTGATCATCGCCCAGCTGTTCTGCGGCAACGCCGAGGTCGCCGCGGCCAGCCGGATGGTGTTCGCGTTCAGCCGGGACGGCGCGCTGCCCGGCTCGCACCTGTGGCGCAAGGTGAGCAGCCGCACCCAGACCCCGGTCGCCGCCGTCTGGCTGGCCGTCGTCGTGGCGGGCGTCCTCGCCCTGCCGTCCCTGTACTCGGCGACGGCGTACAACGCGGTGACCGCCATCAACGTCATCGGCATCACCCCCGCCTACGCCATCCCGGTGCTGCTGCGGCTGCGCGCGGGCGACCGTTTCCAGCCGGGGCCGTGGCATCTGGGCCGCTGGAGCAGGCCGATCGGCTGGATCGCGGTGATCTGGGTGGTCTGTGTGACCGTGCTGTTCTGTCTGCCGCAGGCCTCGCCGGTCACCGTCGACTCGATGAACTACGCCTCGGTGGCCCTCGCCGTCGTCCTGGCCCTCGCGAGCGTCTGGTGGTACGTCGCCCGCCGCGCGTACGGCACCCCCACCGCCGCCGCGTACGGCAGCGACCGCGACCAGGCCGAACTCGCGGAGGGCATCATCTGAGCCGGCCGTCCGGCGAGCGCCGGTGCGGGTGCGAACCGGTGTTCCTGATACGGCAGGATGAACGATCGCGCCGGTCACGGGAGTTCCCCGGCCGGCGCGTTCGCACATCCCGCACATCGACAGGTGACCACGTGACGACACTTCACAACTCCGCAAGCGGCCCATGCCCCGGAGGTGACCGGTGAACCGTGCGCTGACCCTGGACGACCTCGTCCTCGCCGGTATCTCGGTCGCGGCGGGCCTGCTGCTCGCCTTCCTGTCCCGCACCCTGCTGCGCTGGCTGGCCAAGCACGCCAAGCGGACGAAGTGGAGCGGCGACGACGTCATCGTGGACGCGCTGCGCTCGGTCGTGCCGTGGGCGGCCATCGCGGGCGGCGCGGCGGCGGCAGCGGCCGTACTACCGCTGACGCGCACGGTGCAGCACCACACCGACCAGTTCCTGGAGGTGTGGCTGATCCTCGTGGTGACCCTGTCCGCGGCCCGGGTGATCTCCGGCCTGGTCCACACGGTCACCCAGTCCCGCTCGGGCGTGGCGGGCTCGGCGACCATCTTCGTCAACATCACCCGCGTCCTGGTCCTGGCGATCGGCTTCCTGGTCGTCCTCCAGACGCTCGGAATCTCCATCGCACCCTTGCTGACCGCCCTCGGTGTCGGCGGCCTGGCGGTGGCCCTCGCCCTCCAGGACACCCTCGCCAACCTCTTCGCGGGCATCCACATCCTGGCGTCCAAGACGGTCCAGCCCGGCGACTACATCCGGCTCAGCAGCGGCGAGGAGGGGTATGTCGTCGACATCAACTGGCGCCAGACGACGGTCCGCCAGCTCTCCAACAACCTGGTGGTCATCCCCAACGGCCAGCTCGCCAAGGCCAACATGACCAACTACACGCATCCCGAGCAGCGGTTGACGATCCTGGTGCAGGTCGGGGTGGGCTACGACGCCGACCTGGAGCATGTGGAGCGGGTGACGGCCGAGGTCGTCGCGGAGGTCATGCGGGAGGTCGAGGGCGCCGTCCCGGACCACGAGCCCGCCATCCGCTTCCACACCTTCGGCGACTCCCGGATCGGCTTCACGGTGATCCTCGGCGTCGGCGAGTTCAGCGACCAGTACCGCATCAAGCACGAGTTCATCAAGCGCCTCCACCGCCGCTACCGCGCGGAGGGCATCTCGGTCCCGGCCCCCACCCGCACGGTGTCCCTGCAGCAGGGGGCGGTGGTGATTCCGCAGCAGCGCAGCGGGGAGGACATGGTCTCGGGGGGCGTCGAGTAGCTCGTATGCCGCGGGTCGGGGCAGGGCAGGGCTGAGGCGCTGCCCCGCCCGCCGGGCAGATCGGAGCAGCGTCGCGGAGTCCTCGTGCCCATGGCCGCCGCGCCTGCTGTGCGGGGCCGTGAGGGACGAGGTGACCGGGGTCACCGTCCAGTCGGGGTGGCCCGGCATGCGCGGGGTCCTCGTGCCGCAGAGCCAGTCGCGCAGGAAGCCGGACAGGTCCTGGCCGGAGATCTCCGAGGTGAGGGCGATGTAGTCCTCCGTGGTCGCCGAGGAGCTGCGGCACCGGTCCAGGAAGCCGCGCTCGATCGCGTGGAAGACGTCCTCGCCGACGACCTGCAAGCCGACGTTCCTTTCCTGATGGTGCAGGAAGCTCGGCTTCTGGAGCTCTCTCCCGGGTAACCCCGTGAGACTCCCGTCCGGATCGCTCCGACGGGTTTGACGGCGTGTGAGTCACCGCAGCACAACGCCAGGAGTCGCCCCTGTCGCCCAGGCCGTGTGCGGGAGGGTGCGGCGCGGGTCGGCGGAGTAGGTGACGGAGACGGTCGCCGCCGCGTTCGCCGGGAGCGGCCGGGCGGGGGTGATCGGCAGCTTCTCGTCCGCCTGCTCGCGGCCGGCCGGGCCGTCGCAGACGGACACGGAACGTATGTCCAGGCCGAGCGCGTCGAGGGAGAAACGGCTCAGCCGAGCGCCGGGAAGACCGGGTCGCCGAGGGTCTGCGGGCCGGGCTCCCCGCTCCGTCTGCCGGTACCGGCCGCCCGGGCCGGGGAGCCGACGGTCAGCGCCGTGGCGGTGCCGAGGAGGGCCGCCGCCGGGGCCGTCACTCTGCTGCGATATCTCATGGTCTGGTCGGTCCGGCCGCCGGGCGGTGGCGATCACCGGTGGTCGGCGGGTGATCGCTTGTCATGACCACTGGAGGCGGGTTCCGGTCGCACCGGCACGCCGACTTTTCCGGCCGGGACCCCTGTCGAGCCGACCCCGATCACGAGATATCTTGATGTCGAGCAATGTTGCAGACGTGGAGCGGAGCACCCGGTGACTGACTCGACCATCATCTACACCTACACAGACGAGGCGCCGGCCCTGGCGACGCATTCGTTCCTGCCGGTGATCCAGGCGTACGCCTCGCAGGCCGGTGTCCCCGTGACGACCCGGGACATCTCGCTGGCCGGACGCATCATCGCCCACTTCCCCGAGTACCTGAACGAGGACCAGCGCATCCCGGACGCGCTGGCCGAGCTGGGTGACCTGGCCAAGACTCCCGAGGCCAACATCGTCAAGCTGCCGAACATCTCGGCGTCCATCCCGCAGCTGCGCGCCGCCGTCGCCGAGCTGCAGGGCAAGGGCTACGCCCTGCCGGACTACCCGGACGACCCGAAGACCGACGAGGAGCGCGAGATCCGCGCCCGCTACGACAAGGTCAAGGGCTCCGCGGTCAACCCGGTGCTGCGTGAGGGCAACTCCGACCGCCGTGCCCCGGCGTCGGTGAAGAACTACGCCAAGACCCACCCGCACCGCATGGGCGCCTGGACCCCCGAGTCCAAGACCAATGTGGCGACGATGGGCGAGAACGACTTCGCCTCCACCGAGAAGTCCGTGGTGATCGCCGAGGACACCACCCTCCGCTTCGAGCTGGTCGGCGCGGACGGCTCCACCACCGAGCTGCGCGCGCCCCTGCCCGTCATCGCCGGCGAGGTTGTCGACGCCGCCGTGCTGCGCGTCGCCGCGCTGCGCGATTTCCTCGCCGCGCAGGTCGCCCGCGCCAAGCAGGAGGGCGTCCTGTTCTCCGTGCACCTGAAGGCCACGATGATGAAGGTCTCCGACCCGATCATCTTCGGTCACGTGGTGCGCGCCTTCTTCCCGAAGACGTTCGCGCAGTACGGCGAGACCCTCAAGGCGGCCGGCCTCACCCCGAACGACGGCCTCGGCGGCATCCTCAAGGGCCTGGAGAACCTGCCCGAGGGCGCCGAGATCAAGGCCTCCTTCGACGCCGGGCTGGCCGAGGGCCCGGCTCTCGCCATGGTCGACTCCGACAAGGGCATCACCAACCTGCACGTGCCGTCCGACGTGATCGTGGACGCCTCCATGCCCGCGATGATCCGCACCTCCGGCCACATGTGGGGCCCCGACGGCCAGGAGGCCGACACCCTCGCGGTCCTGCCGGACCACAGCTACTCCGGCGTCTACCAGGCCGTCATCGAGGACTGCCGCGCGAACGGCGCCTTCGACCCGGCCACCATGGGCTCCGTGCCGAACGTCGGCTTGATGGCACAGAAGGCCGAGGAGTACGGCTCCCACGACAAGACCTTCGAGATCCCGGCCGCCGGCACGGTCCGCCTGGTCGACGCCGCCGGCACTGTCGTGCTGGAGCAGGCCGTCGCCGAGGGCGACATCTTCCGCGCCTGCCAGACCAAGGACGCCCCGATCCGCGACTGGGTCAAGCTGGCCGTCACCCGCGCCCGCGCCACCGGCGACCCGGCGGTGTTCTGGCTGGACGAGAACCGCGGCCACGACGCGGTGCTGATCGAGAAGGTCAAGGCGTACCTGCCGGAGCACGACACCGAGGGCCTGGACATCCGCGTCCTGTCTCCGGTCGAGGCCACCAAGCTGTCGGTGGAGCGCATCCGCCGCGGCGAGAACACCATCTCGGTCACCGGCAACGTCCTGCGTGACTACCTGACCGACCTGTTCCCGATCCTGGAGCTGGGCACCAGCGCCAAGATGCTGTCGGTCGTCCCGCTGATGGCGGGCGGCGGCCTGTTCGAGACGGGCGCCGGCGGCTCCGCGCCCAAGCACGTCCAGCAGCTGGTCAAGGAGAACTACCTGCGCTGGGACTCCCTCGGCGAGTTCTTCGCCCTGGTGCCGTCCTTCGAGCAGTACGCCGAGGCCACCGGCAACGCCGGCGCCAAGGTCCTCGCCGGCACCCTCGACCGCGCCACGGCGACCTTCCTCAACGAGGACAAGTCCCCGACCCGCCGCATCGGCGGCATCGACAACCGCGGCAGCCACTTCTATCTGTCCCTGTACTGGGCGCAGGAGCTGGCCAAGCAGACCGACGACGCCGACCTGGCCAAGGCCTTCGCGCCGCTCGCCGAGACCCTCGCCGCGAACGAGCAGAAGATCGTGGACGAGCTGCTCGCGGTCCAGGGCTCCCCGGCGGACATCGGCGGCTACTACCAGGTCGACAAGGCCAAGGCGGACGCGGTCATGCGCCCGTCGGCCACCTGGAACGAGGCTCTGGCGTCCCTGAGCTGATGCCTGTGACGCTTCCGCCGTCGCACTGAACTCCGCCCCGGCCGGTGACTTCCGGCCGGGGCGGAGCCGTCTGCGGCGCAAGGGGAGCGGCTGTGCGGGAGTTGAACAGCTGACGCGCATGAGGCTCCCGATGTGGCACCTTGCCCCCTGACCCCGACCCCTTGGAGCAGCCGTGGCCACCCCGCCCGTCCCCTCGTACACACTCCTCCCCGGTGCCCCCGAGTCGCCCGTGCTGCTGCATGTGCCGCATTCGGCGCGGGGGATCCCGGCGGAGGCGCGCCGGGGGATCGTGCTGGACGACGGTGCGCTGGAGCGGGAGCTGGACCACATCACGGACGCGCACACCGCCGAGCTGGCCGAGCGGGCCGCTGCCTTGGCCGCCGTCCGGCCCTGGCGGTTCGTGAACCGGCTGTCCCGGCTGGTCGTGGACCCGGAGCGGTTCCCGGACGAGCGGGAGGAGATGACGGCAGTCGGCATGGGCGCCGTGTACACGCGGACCACGCACCGGGCCGAGCTGCGGCCCGCGGACGCCGATCCGGAACCGCTGCTGGCCCGGTACTTCCGACCGTACGCGCGGGCCATGGCCGAGGCGGTCGCGGACCGGCTGGCCGCGACCGGACGGGCCGTGGTGATCGACGTGCACTCCTATCCGAGCGAGCCGCTCCCCTACGAGCTGCACGGCGACGGACTGCGGCCCCCGGTGTGCCTGGGCACGGACGCCTTCCACACCCCGCCGGAGCTGGCCGAGGCGGCCCGCACGGCGTTCGCGGTCTTCGGGGAGACGGGACTGGACAGCCCCTTCGCCGGTACGTACGTACCGCTGGAGTTCCACGGCACCGACGCCCGGGTCGGTGCGCTGATGGTGGAGATACGGAGGGACGTCTATATGGCCGAGCCGGGCGGACCGGCAGGGCCGGGCCTGGACCGCCTGGCCACAGCGCTGGCCGCACTCGTCGACACAGCCTGAGCGCCCCGAAGGGGCGCGGGGCTGTGTCTGATACGCGGCTACCGCCGCGTGGGCGCGATCGACCACAACGACGCCGCAGACGCCCGACGACACTTCACGGCACCCCATGAGGCGCCCCGGCCCCCACCTGGAGCACTCCCACAGGACAGCCGCCGCTCCCCATACCAGTGTGGTGTCCATGACCGAGGAGACCACGCTCACCGGGCAGGCCCCGCCGCCCGTACGGGACTGGAGCACACCCGACCTGGACGGGACCGACTTCGACCCGGTCCTCGCCGACCTGATGCGCGAGGGTCCGCTGACCCGGATCCGGCTGCCGTTCGGCGAGGGCTGGGCGTGGCTGGCGACCCGCTACGACGACGTGAAGCTGATCACCAACGATCCGCGCTTCGGCCGTACCGAGGTGACGCACCGTCAGGTGACCCGGATGGCGCCGAACTTCGCGCCCCGTCCGGGCTCGCTCGCCTGGGCCGACCAGCCCGACCACAACCGGCTGCGCAAGCCGGTCGCCGGTGCCTTCACGGTGAGCGCGATGAAGCGGCTGCGGCCCCGCGCGCAGGCCGTCCTGGACGAGCTGGTGGAGGGTGTCGTACAGGACGGGCCGCCGGCCGACCTGATCGAGCGGGTGCTGGAGCCGTTCCCGCTCACCGTGGTCAGTGAGGTGATGGGCGTGCCCGCCGCCGACCGGGGGCAGGTGCACGCCTGGACCCGGGAGATCATCTCCACCAACGGCGTCGAGGCGGCCGGCCGGGCCAAGGACGGCCTGTACGGGTGGATCACCGCGACCGTCCGGGCCCGTGCCGCGAGCCCGGGCGAGGACGTCTACTCGATGCTCGGCGGGGCCGTGGCGCGCGGCGAGATCAGCGAGGCGGAGGCCGTCGGGCTGGCCGGCCCGCTGCAGATCGGCGGCGAGGCCGTGACGCACAACTGCGGGCAGATGCTGTATCTGATGCTGACGCGGCCGGAGTTGATGGAGCGGATGCGGGCGCGTCCCGAGGCGCGCGGCCCGGTGCTGGACGAGCTGTTCCGGTGGATCCCGCACCGCAGCTCCGTCGGGCTGGCCCGGATCGCGCTGGAGGACGTGGAGATCGCCGGCCACCGGATCGCCGCGGGCGAGCCGGTCTACGTCTCCTACCTCGCCGCCAACCGCGACCCGGCCGTCTTCCCGGACCCGGACCGCATCGACCCCGACCGCGATCCGAACCCGCACGTGGCGTTCGGCAACGGCCCGCACTTCTGCACCGGCACCGTGCTGGCCCGGCTGCAGACCGAGCTGCTGGTCGACACGCTGCTGGACCGGCTGCCCGGGCTGCGGCTCGCGGTACCGGCCGAGCAGGTGCGGTGGCGGCACCGGACGATGATCCGCGGCCCGCAGACGCTGCCCGTGACCTGGTCCGCCTGACCGGCTACCGGCCCGGTCGCCTGACCGGGTTCAGGTCCGCAGCCACTCGGTGACGATCACCTCCGCGCCGGTCCGCAGCCTGAGCGCGAACGGACCGGCCGGCGTGGTGTCACTGGTGAAGCGCCCGAGAGTGTCGACCGCGACCGGGCGGACGGTCTGCGGTCCGCCGAGCACCTCGATACGCGCCGACCGCGGCGGCAGCACCTGCCCGATCAGCCCGTCCTCGGTGACCTCGACGTCCACGGTGACCTCGCCCGCGCGGAACGTCAGCATCCGCGGTGCGTCCGTGACCCCGCGCACCGGCAGCGCGTCCACGAGCGAGTCGAAGGTCAGCTCGGCGATCTTCGCGTCCAGGTCGTGCAAGGCGTAGGCGTCCAGGGCCAGTTGGCGCAGGACATCCGGCACCGGGTCCAGGACCGCGGCGGCCTGGCGCAGCTCCTCCTCCAGCAGTCCGTCCGCCTCCTCGTCGTCCGCCGGGCCCTCCTCGGGCACTTCGTCGTCGTAACCGCTCATGCCGCACCTCGTGCGTTCATCCGGGCCCGCAGCCGGCGCAGACAGCGCTGCCGCAGGGGTCCGATACTGCCGACCGCGATACCGAGCGCGGCCGAGACCTCCACATAGCTGGGCGGCGGGGAGGCCACCAGCACGCGCAGCAACTGCCGGCAGCGCTCCCCCAGTCCGTCCAGCTCCTGCCACAGGCGGCGTAACCGCTCGGCCCGGTCCGCCGCCTCCTCCGAAGCGATCAGCGACTCCTCCGGGGTCTGCTCCTCGCTGGCCCGGTCCAGCACGCGCGGGTCGTCCGTCAGCGTCAGCCGGGCCACCGCCTTGAGCACCTTCAGACACTCGTTGCGGGCCGTGCTGGCCAGCCACGCACCGGCCTTGTCGGGCTCGCGGATACGGCCCAGGTGCTGGGCGAAGCGGAACCACACGGTCTGGTAGACCTCGTGCCCGTCGGCGTCGGAGAGCCGGTGCGCGCGCACCACCGACCACACCAGCGGACTCATCCCCTCCACCAGCGCCTTCCAGGCCGCGGCGTCTCCGTCGACGGCGGACTGGACCAGCGCGCCGACCTCTGTGCGGTCCACGGCTCCACCCTTCGTGTACGGCACGTCATCGTACGCCGTGGAGCGGAGCGTCCCGGACCTCATACGGGCACGGCCGGGTCGACGACCGGCGCCGGGCGCCAGGTGGGCGGCCGGAGCACCGTGACGCGTGCCCCGCGCACCTCGGCGCGGTGCGTGGCCGACGCCAGCAGCCGGTCGCGGGCGGCGCGCGGGTCGCGCTCCTGGTACGCCGTCATCCGCGCGGCGACGAGCCCCGCGACGACCGGTGTGGCGAAGGAGGTGCCGCTCCACTGCGCGAGCCCGTCGAACATCACCTGGTGCGGCTTGGCGCCGGTGCTCTCCCGGCCCTCGCTCAACGCGCCGGTGTGGCGCGGGAACTGGCAGGTGCAGGAGTAGTCGAAGCCGAACCGGCAGGCGTCGTAGGTGGAGTGCTGGTAGACGTACGGCACGGGCGCGGCGAAGCCGGTGAGGGCGCTGGTGAGACGCTCGCCCGGGGCGAAGACCCGCACCCAGGGGCCGTGGTTGCTGAAGCAGGCCTCGCTCTCGCCGTCCGCACTCAGCGCGCCGACCGACACCACGCTGTCCTCGTACTCGGGCAGGCCGGCGTAGGCGGCGGGCCAGAACCGCGCGTTGCTGGAGTTGTTGCCGGCGGCGGCCACCAGCAGGGTGCGCCGCTCGCGCAGTGCCCGCATGAACGCCTCCAGGCCGATGAGCCCGTCGGCGCCCTCGGTGGTGGTGCCGGCCGAGAGGCTGATGATGTCGGGCCAGCCGTCCTCGTCGACCGCCTCGAAGAGCCGGGCGCCGAACTCGGACTCCAGGATCGCGCCCGCGTCGTTCATGGTGTTGCGGACGGTCACGTTGGTATTGGGTGCGACGGCCGCGAGGATCCCGGCGATGAACGTGCCGTGCCCGGAGTACTGGCGCAGCACCCCGTCGGCGTCGGTCTCGGCCGGCTGGGTGTCGCCCGTGGTGTGGGCGAGCAGCGGGTAGTCGCGGTGGTCGTGCACCAGGCCGGTGTCGAGCACGAGGACCCGGGCGGCGCTGTCCGCGTCGTAACGGCCCTCGGCAGCGGCCGGGTTGGGCGGCTGGGTGCGCGGCACGGGCACCGGCTCGTCGCTCGGGCAGGCGTTGACCGCGATGTGCACGACGTGGTTACGGCCGACCAGGCGGCGGCCCTGGCGGTCCTCGGCCTCCCGCAGGGCGCGCAGGGCGTGCGGGACGGTGTCGGTGCCCTCGGTGGGGTCGCCGATCCGGATGCGGGTCACTCCGGTGCGGTTGGTGTGCGGGCCGTCCCGGCGCACATGGTCGGGGACGAGTCCCTCCGTCGCGGTGAAGTGGGCGCGCACGGTGTCCTCGACGACCCGGGCCTCCTCGCCGTCCCGGGCGAGCACCACGCCCTTCTCGTACAGGAAGTGCGCGGTGTCGTCGTCGTACGGGCCCAGCGCCAGGGCGACATCGGGCATCGCCCGCTGGATGTGATCGAACTGCTCGTGGAAACGCTGTGGTGCCATGGTGTCTCCTCCCCCGACAAGACGGTGTTCGACAGTGAGAGCCGTGGGGCCACCGTCTGATACAGCAGGCCACTACCATGCGAGACGTGACAGCGGAAGGCGAGTCGGTTCTCGAACTGCTGCCCTTGGTGTTCGCCGACCCCGGCGAGGCCCGGGCGCGCGCGGAACAGGTGCTGCGGGCCGGTCCGCAGCCGCTGCCCGCCAGCGTCGCCCACCAGGTACTGGGCATCTGGCAGCGGGACTTCGGCGATCTGCGGATCGCGTTACGGCATCTGCGCCGCGCCCGGGACCTGGCCGCGCGCGCCGAGTCGGCCGACCGCGAGGCGGATGTGCTCGCGACGCTGGGGGTCGCACTGGTGCACGCGGGGCGCACGCGGCAGGGGCTCACGTCCTTCGAGCGGGGTGTCGCGCGCGGTACCGGACACACCCGGGCCCGGGTGCTGTACCGGCGGGCGTACGTGTGGTGGGTGCTGGGCCGGCACCGGGAGGCGCTGGAGGACGTACGGCGGGCACTGCCCGTGCTGAGGCAGGTCGGGGACGACATCTGGACCGCGCGGGCGCTGACCCTGCGGGCCACCGTCCATCTGGCGCTCGGCGCGGTGGACCGGGCGGTCGCGGACTTCACGGCGGCGGAGCGGCTGTGGGACACGACGGGGCAGGAGCACGACAAGGCGGACGCGGTGGAGAGCCGGGGCCTCGCCGCGTTCCGGTCCGGGGACATCCCGGCGGCGCTGCGGCTGCTGGACGAGGCCGAGGAGCGGTACGCGAAACTCGGCACGCCCACCTACATGCTGTCCATCCGGCGCTGCGAGGTGCTGATGGCGGCCGGGCTGGCCCCGGAGGCGCTCGCCGAGGCGGACGCGACGATCGCGCTGCTGGACCGGATCGGCGGGCAGTCGACCCGCAAGGCCGAGCTGCTGCTGGCGGCCGCGCGGGCCGCCCGCTCGGCCGGGGACGCGCACACCGCGATAGCCCGCGCCGCCGTCGCCGTACGGCTGTTCGCCGCACAGCGGCGGACGTGGTGGGAGACGCACGCCC
>NZ_CM002285.1:1266696-1267259 GCF_000497445.1 Streptomyces roseochromogenus subsp. oscitans DS 12.976
GGCACGGCGGGCCGCCGCCTGCCCGGGTGACGGGCTGGGCGGCGCAGGCGCTGCGGGCACGGGCGGCCGGGTCCCGGCGGGGTGTGCTGGAGGCCTGCCGGTGCGGCCTGGACGTGCTGGACGACCACCGGATGACGCTCGGCGCCTCGGAACTGCGGGCCCATGTCACCGCGCAGGGCGCCGAACTGGCCGCGCTGGCCCAGGAGGTGAGCCTCGCCCACGGCACCCCGCGCCGGCTGCTGGAGTGGAGCGAGCGCTGGCGGGCGACCGTGCTGTCCGCGCCGCCCACCCGGCCGCCCGCCGACCCTGCCCTGCTGAGCGGCCTGACCGCCTACCGGGAGATCGCGGCCCGCGCCGAGGAGGCCCGGATGGAGGGCCGCCCGGTGCCCGCGCTGGAGCGCGAACAGCGGCGCCTGGAGCGGGAGATCCGCTCCCGCACCCGCCACATCCGCGGGGCCGCCCCGCACGAGGGCGACCGCTTCGACGTGGCCCGGCTGCTGGACCGCCTCGGCGAGGCCGGCCTGGCCGAACTCGCGGTCGTCGACGGACGCGTGCACGTCCTG
>NZ_CM002285.1:1267559-1326813 GCF_000497445.1 Streptomyces roseochromogenus subsp. oscitans DS 12.976
GGCTGCGCGCCCGCGAGACCGAGCCGCCGCCGGGCGGCCGGCAGCTACTGGTCCGCGGCCCCGGCCTCGCCACCGGCGGCGCGGAAGTACCGGAACTGGCCGACCGATACGGCACGGCGACGGTCCTGGAGGGCGACGAGGCCCAGGTCCCGCGCGTCCTGGAACACCTCGACGGCGCGGCCCTCGCGCATCTCGCGGCCCACGGCACGTTCCGCGCGGACAGCCCCCTCTTCTCGGCCCTGCGCATGTCCGACGGTCCCCTGATCGTCCACGACTTCGAACGCCTGACCCGCAGTCCGTACCGGATCATCCTCTCCAGCTGCGACACGGCCCGCCTCGCCTCCGTCGGCGCCGATGAACTCCTCGGCCTGGTCACGGCGTTGCTGCCACTGGGCACGGCCGGAGTGGTGGCGAGCAGCGCACCGGTCAACGACGCGGCCGTGGTTCCCCTGATGCTCGCCCTCCACAAGGGCCTCGACACGGGCCTCTCCCTGGCGGAGTCCCTCCGCGACGCCCGCGCCACCTTGCCCGAGGACCCGGTCCACCAGGCAACGGGGTGGGCTTTCGCGGCGTTCGGGGCGGCGTGACCAGGCAGACGCTAAGCCGACTCGCACTCCGGCAACTCCACCAGCCAGGGCAGCGCGCCCCGATCCCCCGTACCGAGCCGGGTATAGGCGCTGTACAGATGATTCCCCACCGTCCGCACGGACAGGGTCAGCCGTTCAGCGATCTCCCGATTACTGAGCCCCGCCGCAGCGAGCGTCACAATCTGCCGCTGCCGAGCAGTCAGTTCACCGAGCACAAGCCCCGCCAACGCCGGCGTGCGCGCGCCTTGGCACCGCCGAGCGAGCGCGACCGCCCGGGTACGGGAAACCCGCACCGCCCGCGGATCCCGGTGCACCCGCACAGCCTGCGCCCGCGCCTCCGCCGCGAACAGCGAGAACCCGCGCTTCTCCAGATCCTCGGCCACCCGGTCCAGCCCGGCCCCGTCTCCCCGCACCAGCGCGTCCGCGTGCCGCGCGAGGACACTGCCCGCAGGCAACCGCCCGGCGACCCGTTCGGGTTCACCGAGACGTACGGCGTCGTAGCGGTCGTACACATCACCACCGCCCGCCTCCGCCAACGCACCATCAGCTGAGCGGAGTTCGGCAAGGCACCCCGCGTCCCCCGGCGCACCCCGCAACCCCTCGCGCGCCCAAGCGGCAGCGTCCCGTACCTCGCCCCGCAGCCGCGCGAACCGGGCACGTACGGCCGCGTACCCGGCAGGCAGTACGGCGCCCTCCGCGACCAGCCACTCCCCCACGGGCGTCGGCAGCGCCCGGACATCCAGCTGCTCGATCCGCCGTACCAGCAGCCGCTCTTCAGCCTCCAGAGCCGGGCCGCAGGCGGCAGGAGCACCGGACGCCAGCCGACGGGCCCGCAGTCGCCCGGCCGCGGCCCGCAGGGCCGCCCCGTGCAGGGCAAGGGCGAGAGTGACGGTACCGCCCTGGTCGTCGACGTGGATCAGACCGTCCGTCTCCAGGCGCTCCAGGATGTCCAAGTCGAACCGGTCCAGAGGCAGGGGCAGCGGCTCGGCGAACGCTAGGCGCTCCAGAATGTCCAGCTCACCGGGGTGGGAGCGCTCGAGCACGGGTGCAACCCGCTCCCGTACCGCGGCGGTTACCGGCAGCGCCCCCCGCCAGGCCCGCTCTCCCGTGCCGGGAACGGAAGTCAGCCGTCCGGCCTGGCCGAGCGCGGTGACCAAGTCGCGCAGCAGCCGCAGATCGCCCCGGCACATCCGGTGCAGCCGGCGCACGGTGAGCGGTTCCAGCCCGGCGGCGGCGAGCAGCTGGGCGGTGTCCTCGCAGGGCAGGGGTTCGAGGACCAGCCGGGGCAGCAGCTCCCCGGTCCACAGCCGGGACACGGCGGCGGGCGCGGGCGCGCCGTCGACGGCGGCCACGACGAGCCGGGTACGGCCGTGTGCGGCGAGCTGGTGGACGACGGCGGCGGAGGTCTCGTCCAGCAGATGGGCGTCGTCCACGACGAGGAGCCGTACGCCGGACAGGATCCGCACCGCGCGGTGCGGTGAGACGGTGTCGGGCAGCAGGTGGGCGAAGGCCGCGAGAGGCAGGTGCCGGGCTTCGGGCGTACCGGTCACCAGGGTGTGCTCCGTGTCCCGCAGCGCCTCGGTGATCAGCCGGGTCTTGCCGTGGCCGGCCGGTCCGGTCACCACGATGCCGGGCCGGCCGGCGGCCGACGCCCCGCGCACCAGCTCCAGTTCGGCGTCCCGGCCGGTGAACGGCCAGGGCGGCTCCAGCGTCTTCGCGTCCTGTCCGTAAGTCGTCACATGATGCAGAGGGCTTGTACTCAGGTTTGATACAGGGCGACTTGAGTAGCCCCCGACTCAGGTGCCCGGCACCGGTGCGGGGGCAGGCTGGCCGCATGACCCGACGCCTCTGCTCGCTCCCGCGGCATCCGGCCCCGTGCTTCGCACCGGGGCTGACCGCCGAGCGGCTGGGCGCGCTGCTCGCCGGGCGGCGGATGTGGGTCAACGGCACGGTGTTGCACTACGCCTTCTTCGACGACGTCGACGACGGCTCGGCCGCCTCGGTGATCCCGGTCCCCGGGACCGGTGAGCTGCGCCGGATGCCGTGGGCCGGCGGCGAGGAGCAGCGGGACGTGGTCCGCGATGCCTTCCGCGAATGGCAGGGGCTCGGCATCGGTGTCGCGTTCGCCGAGGTCGGCGACCGGCGCGAGGCGGAGCTGCGGATCGGGTTCCAGGCCGGCGGCGGTTCCTGGTCGGCGGTGGGCCGGGAGGCGCTGTCGGTCGGCCGGAGCGAGCGCACCATGAACCTGGGCTGGGATGTGACGGGTCCCGGGGAGCGCGGCACGGTCCTGCACCAGATCGGGCATGCCCTCGGCATGGTGCACGAGCACCAGAGCCCGTATGCCGGGCTGCACTGGGACGACGAGGCCGTTTACGCCGAGCTGGCGGGCCCGCCGAACTTCTGGAGCCGGGAGACGACGCACACGAACGTCCTGCGCGCGCTGGACGCCGGCGAGGCGAGCGGCTCGGTGTGGGATCCGCAGTCGGTGATGACGTTCCCGTTCGGACCGGGGCTGGTGCTGGAGCCGGAGCAGTACCGCGGGGGGCTGGGTCCGTCGGGCGGGCCGTCGCCGGCCGACAAGGAGTTCGTGCTGCGCTGGTATCCGCCCGCCGACCCTGCGGGGCCGGCCGCGCTGGTGCCGTTCCGGTCGGCACCGCTCGGTCTCGGGCCGGGCGAGCAGGCCGACTTCACCGTCGAGCCGCCGGAGACCCGCGACTACACCGTGGGCACCTTCGGCGACGCCGACACCGTGCTCGTGGTCTTCGAGGAGCGTGACGGGGTGCCGCGCTTCCTCGCGGGCCACGACGACGGCGGCGCCCCGGACAACGCCGCCGTACGCGTCCGGCTCGTCAAGGGCCGGCGCTATGTCGTCCGCGTCCGGCTGTACTCGACGTGGGGATCGGGAGAGACAGCGGTCATGTGCTGGTGACCGCACACGGACGACACCGACCACAGCCCGGCACCGGGGGAAGCGGCCGTGGACGTCACCTACGGGGGAGGTGACGTCCACGGCCACACCCATGTGCGCGGAAGCGGGCGTACGTCGGCTTTTGAACGGTGCACGATCAGGGTGATCGCGAGGAACTTCACGACACGGCCCGTTCGGGCGCGCCGGCGGAGTCCGCGTCCGGATGGGCGAGGCCGAGGTGGTCGCGCAGGGTCGTGCCCTCGTAGTCGGAGCGGAACACGCCCTGCTCCTGGAGCAGGGGGACGACCTTGTCGGCGAAGAGGTCGAGGCCGCCGGGCGTGATGTGCGGGACGAGGATGAAGCCGTCGGAGGCGTCCGCCTGCACGAAGTCGTTGATGGTCTGCGCGACCGTGGCCGGGGCACCGACGAAGGTCTGCCGGTTGCCGGTGTTGATGACCAGATCGCGGATGGACCACTTGTTGGCCTCGGCGAGCTGCCGCCACTCGCGGGCGATGGCTATCGGGTCCCGGTACATGCGCACCTGGGCGCGGCCCCGGGAGATGTGGTCCTCGCCGACCACCGGGTCGACGTCGGGCAGCGGGCCCTCCGGGTCGTACGCCGACAGGTCCCGGTTCCAGACGAACTCCAGGTGCTTGATGGCGGTGGCGCCGCTGACCTGCTGGCGGCGGACCTCGCGGGCGAGTTCGGCGGCCTCCTGGTCGGTGTCGCCGAGGACGAACGTCGCGGCCGGCAGGATGAGCAACTGGTCGTGCCGGCGGCCGTACTTGGCGAGCCGGCTCTTGACGTCCGTGTAGAAGGCCTGGCCCTCCTTCAGTGTCGAGTACCGGCTGAAGATCGCGTCGGCATCGGAGGCCGCGAACTCGCGGCCCTCGTCGGAGTCGCCCGCCTGGAAGATCACCGGGCGGCCCTGCGGGGAGCGCGGGACGTTGAACCGGCCGTGGATGTCGAAGTGCTGCCCGCGGTGGACGAAGGCGCCTGCCTGGGCGTCCCGCAGGAAGGTACCGGTGGCCTGGTCGGCGAGGATCTCGTCGCCGCGCCAGGAGTCGAAGAGTTCGTGCGCGGTGGCGAGGAACTCCTTGGCGCGGGAGTAGCGGTCTTCCTGCGGCAGGAAGCCGCCGCGCCGGAAGTTCTCGCCGGTGAAGGCGTCCCAGGAGGTGACGACGTTCCACGCGGAGCGGCCGCCGGAGAGGTGGTCGAGGCTCGCGAACTGGCGGGCCACCTCGTACGGCTCGTTGAACGTGGAGTTGATGGTGCCGGTCAGGCCGAGCCGGTCGGTTACGGCGGCCAGCGCGGCGAGCACGGTGAAGGTGTCGGGGCGGCCGACGACGTCCAGGTCATAGATTTTTCCGCCCTGTTCGCGCAGCCTGAGTCCCTCGGCGAGGAACAGGAAGTCGAACTTGGCGCGTTCGGCGGTCCGCGCGAAGTGCGCGAAGGAGCTGAAATCGATGTGGCTGCCGGCGGCCGGGTCACTCCACACGGTGGTGTTGTTGACGCCGGGGAAGTGGGCGGCCAGGTGGATCTGCTTCAGCGGCTTGCTCATGGGGTGCGGTCGTCCTCTCCGGCTGCTCAGGCGACGGATGCGGCGTAGCGGTTGGCGGGGCGGGCGAGGCCGAGCAGGCCACGCAGGGTGTCGGCCTCGTAGGCCTCCCGGAAACGGCCTCGGCGCTGGAGCTCGGGCACCAGGTCGCGGCTGATGCGGGGCAGATCATGACCGGCGACGGCGGGCCGCAGCCGGAACCCGGTCAGCCCGGCCACCGCCAACTCCTCCAGCAGATCAACGAGTTGGGCTGCCGTGCCGGTGAAGATCCGGGCGTCACTGGTGTACGGCTCACCGGCGAGCGTGTCCAGGCGGTCACGGCGGGCCTGCGCCTGCGCCCGGCTGTCGTCGAGGAAGACGACGAGGTCACCGAAGACATGCAGGGTGTCCCCGGCCCGGCCGGCCGCCTGCTGCCCGGCGCGGAGCTCGGCGACGATCGCGCGGGCCTGGTCCGCGTCGTGCGGGGTGACATAGCCGATGTCGGCCTGGCGGGCCAGTAGCCGGTACCCGGTGGACTGGTGGGCCAGGGCGGTGACCAGCGGCTGGCCCTGGGGCGGCCGGGGCGTGATCGAGGGGCCCTTGACGCTGAAGTGGCGGCCCTCGAAGTCGATGTAGTGCAGCTTGTCCCGGTCGATGAAGCGGCCCGTCGCGGCGTCCCGGATCTCGGTGTCGTCCTCCCAGCTGTCCCAGAGCCGGCGCACCACTTCCACATGGTCGGCGGCCTCGTCGAACAGCTCGGTGATCACGTCCTGTGCGGCCGGGCTGTCGTAGGCCTCGATCCGGCGGATGGTACGGCGGCCGAAGTGGGCGGCTTCGTTCGGCCGGCCGCTGATCTGCACGCGCAGTCCGGCGCGGCCGGTGCTGACGTAGTCGAGGGTGGCGATCGCCTTGGAGATGTGGAATGGCTCGGTGTGCGTGGACACCACGGTCGGCACCAGGCCTATGTGCCGGGTGAGGGGGGCGACACGGGAGGCGATGAGGACCGCGTCGAGCCGGCCGCGTACCTGGTCGGTGCGCTCGTCGGGGTCGAGGAAGTGGGAGGACTGCGGGCCGAGGCCGTCTTCGAGGGTGACGAAGTCGATGAGGCCGCGCTCGGCC
This sequence comes from Streptomyces roseochromogenus subsp. oscitans DS 12.976, assembly GCF_000497445.1. Taxonomy (NCBI): domain Bacteria; kingdom Bacillati; phylum Actinomycetota; class Actinomycetes; order Kitasatosporales; family Streptomycetaceae; genus Streptomyces; species Streptomyces roseochromogenus. The sequence goes on from NZ_CM002285.1 coordinate 1,273,711, forward strand.
TCGGCGACCAGGTCGGTCCAGTAGCCGGCGGTGAACAGGTCCCGGGGGCGGGCGACCGGCTCGCGCCAGGAGGCGGGGTGCCAGCCCGTGCCGTCCAGGGCGACGGCAAGATGCAGACGATTAGCGGGAGTTGAGGACACGTCTGTGCCTTCCTTGATGTCCGTACGAGAACACCGGCTCGCGGCAGGCGTCGGCGAGGGCGAGCGCGGCAGGAGGAGAGCTGGGCCTTCAGCCCGGGAGATACGTCAGCGGCGACAGAGCGCTGCGGACACGCGCTGGAGATCTATGTGGGGCCGGGAGTGCAGGCGGACGGAGCGGTAGGGGTGTCGGACGCACAGCGAGAGCACTCGTATCACGACCGTCACCTCCGTCCGTCCGTCGGCCGGGGCGCCATCTCGGCCGCCCGGCGGATCTCGTCATGAATCGCAACCGGATCCCGTCATGAGTCACAACGCACGGCCGGCGTCGGTTGTTCCCGCGCACGTGCCCGTTCCGCGGGACTCGTCGGTTCCCGGGCACGCGCCCGCTCCGCGGGAACCGTTGGTTCCCCGGCCTGCGCCCGTTGTGGCGGACTCGTCAGTTCGCGCAACTACGGGCCCGCACGATCCGGTTGCGGCGACGCAGGGTGAACCCGATCGACTCGTAGAGCCGGATCGCGCGCGTGTTGTCGGCGGCGGCGTGCAGGAACGGGATGTTCCCGCGCTCCCGGATGCCCCACGCGACCGCGCGCACCAGCCGGGTGGCCGGCCCCGGCCCCGGTGGTCGGGGTCGGTGCAGACCGCGCTCATCTCGGTCCAGCCGGGCAGCCTCAGCCTCACCCAGCCTTCGGCCGGGGGACCCCCGTCTCGCTGCGCTCGCCCGCCTTGGCGATCAGCCGCCCCCGGTGCCGGATGCCGAGGTAGGTGCCCATCTCGACGGTCCGTTGCGGGAACGGTCCGGGCCGGGTGCGGGCGACGAGGCCGAGGATCTCGGGGACGCCGGTGGGCCCGAGCCGCACCGCTTCCGGAGCCGGTTCGGCGCTCAGCGCGGCATCGACCAACTGCACGCCCTCTCCGCCGCCTTCGAGCCTCCAGTCGTCGGGCACCCGGTCGACGGGCCTGATCCGTAAGGTGGTTCCGGGGCCGACGAAGGGTCCGCAGGTCGTGCCAGGCGGACGGGTCCGCCGGGCCGGCGAGCGCAGCGAAGGCGTGGAACGCCGTCCTGGTAGCGGGCGGCGCGGCCGATGCTCTCCCAGCCTTCTCCGCGGAGGTCGGTCTGGAGGGACACGGAGGCGGAGCCTCTCTCTCGACTCGGTTCGGATGGACGGTGGGTCAGGAGTTGTCCAGGGGGAGGCCGGGCGGGTTGACCTGGGACGAGGCGACGGCCTCGTCGGAGAGGTTGTAGGCCTTCAGCAGCTCGGCGTACTGACCGTGCTCGATCAGGTAGTTGATGGCGTCGGCGAGCGGCTTGGCGAGACCGCTGTCCTTCTTCGCGGCCGCCGCGATCAGCCCCTGGAGGGTCGAGCCCGCGCCGGACACCCTGCCCGCGTTGCGGGTCGCGTTGGGCGTGTTCGCGACCTGGGTGATGTGGTAGGCGATGCCGGGGTTGGGGCCGAAGTAGGCGTCGATCTTGCCGCTGGCCAGCGCCAGGTAGGTGCTGTTGTGGTCCGGGTAGTACTTGATGGCGACCTTCTTGCCCTGCTCGGCCAGCTTGGCCTTCCACTCCAGGAGGATCTTCTCCTGGTTGGTGCCGGAGCCGACGGAGACGGTCTTGCCCGCGAGGTTCTCGTAGTTTCCGCCGAAGTTCCAGGTGCTCTTCTTCGGCACCTCGAAGGCGAGGTTGTCCTGACGGTAGGAGGCGAACTCGTATTTCCTCTTGCGCTCCTCGGTGTCGGTGACGTTGGAGAAGGCGACGTCGACCTTGCCGCTGTCGATGCCGACGAAGAGGTTCTCCCAGGTGAAGTTCCTCAGCTCGGGCTTGAGGCCGAGGACCGCGGCGACCAGGCGGCCGAGGTCGGGTTCGGAGCCGGTGAGGGTCTTCTGGTCGCTGCCCACGTACGCCAGCGGCGGGAACCCGGCCGGCAGGGCGCCCTCGCCGATGACGAGCTTGCCGCCCTTGCGGAGGGAGGCGGGCAGTTCGGCGCTGATGGACTTCACCTCGGACACCTTGATGGTGGCCTGCCGGGCGGCGCCGTTGGAGACCTGTCCGATGACGACCTCGCCGGACCTGGCGCCGTCGGTGGTGGCCGCGTCGCTGTCGCCACCGCAGGCGGCGAGCCCGGTGGCCAGGGTGGCCACGGCGGTCGCCGCGGTGATGCCGCGTATCAGGCTGCGTCGGGAGAGGTGGCTGCGCATGGCTGTCCTTGTCGTTCGGTGAGCGTGGTGGTGATGGTGGCCGGGGAGGGGCGTCAGAGGACCTTGGCCAGGAAGTCCCGGGTGCGCTGGTGCCGGGGCCGGTCCAGGACCTCCTGGGGCGGGCCCTGTTCGACGATCCGGCCGCCGTCGAGGAAGACGATCCGGTCGGCGACCTCGCGGGCGAAGCCGATCTCGTGGGTGACGATGACCAGGGTGGTGCCGCTGGTGGCGAGGTTCTTGATGACGGCCAGCACCTCGCCGACCAGTTCCGGGTCCAGCGCGGAGGTCGGCTCGTCGAAGAGGATGATGCCGGGGCGCAGCGCGAGGGCGCGGGCGATGGCGACCCGCTGCTGCTGTCCGCCGGACAGCTGGCGCGGATAGGCGCCGGTACGGTCGCCCAGGCCGACCCGGGTGAGCAGTTCGCGGGCCAGCTCCAGCGCCTCGGGCCTGCTCAGCTTCCCGGTGGCGACCGGCGCGGCGGCGACGTTGTCGAGGACGGTCAGGTGCGGGAAGAGGTTGAAGTTCTGGAAGACGAAGCCGATCCGGCTGCGCTGGACGAGGATGGCACGCTCGCTCAGCTCCTTCAGCCGGCCGCCGCTGCCGCGTTTGACGCCGATCAGCTCGCCGCCGACGCTGACCTGGCCGACCTCGGGTTTCTCCAGGTGGTTGACGACCCGCAGCAGGGTGGACTTGCCGGAGCCGGAGGGGCCGATGACGACGGTGACCTCGCCGGGGCGCACGGTCAGGTCGATGCCGTCGAGCACGCGATGGGTGCCGTACCACTTGTGGACGTCGTGAACCTCCAGCGCAGCCGGGGCCGGTGTGTCGGTGGCGGTCATACGGCAGCCTCCCTGCGCAGCCGGGCCCGGAACTCGGCGAGGCTCGCGCGCGCCTTCTGCAGCGGGGTCGGCGGCAGGGTGCGGGTGGCGCCCCTCGCGAAGTACCGCTCGACGTAGTACTGGACGACGGACACGGCGCTGGTGAGGAGCAGGTACCAGACAGTGGCGACGAGCAGCAGCGGCACGATGTCGCCGGGGTACGTGCTGCCCATGGTCTGCACGGAGCCGAACAGGTCCAGCAGCGAGACGTAGAACACCAGCGAGGTGCTCTTGATCAGGCCGATGAGCTGGTTGACGTAGTTCGGGGTGATGGACCGCAGGGCCTGCGGGAGGACGATCCGGGTGAACTGGTAGCGCCTGGGCAGGCCGAGAGCGGCCGCCGCCTCGTGCTGGCCCTGGTCGACGGAGAGGATGCCGCCGCGCACGACCTCCGCCGCGTACGCCGCCTCGTTGAGGCTGAGCCCGACCACGGCGACCGTCATGTCGGTGGCGAGGCGCGACTCGTCGAAGGTGACGAAGGCGGGCCCGAACGGTATGCCGAGGCTCAGCGTCTTGTACAGAGCCGAGAAGTTGTAGAGGAAGATCAGGACGACGATCAGCGGCACCGAGCGGAACAGCCAGGTGTAGGTCCAGCTCACGGCGCGCAGGACCGGGCTGCCCGACTGGCGGCCGAGGGCCAGCAGGACGCCGCCGAGCAGGCCCAGCACGGCACTGAGGGCGGCGACTTCGAGGGTGACGAGGAGCCCGTCGAGGACGGTGGGCCGCAGGAACCAGTAGCGGAAGCGGTCCCATTGGTAGAAGGGGTTCGTGGCCAGTCCGTGCAGGATCTGCGCGACGACCACGAGGACGACGGCGGTGGCGATCCACCGGCCGGGGCGGCGCAGTGGCTGAACGCGCTGTGCTCTGACGGGCTTTGACGGTGAGTCGACGGGTGGCGCCTCGGCGAGGGAGACGGCGGCGCCTGGGGGTTCACTCATGGCGGGCTCCGGCGGAGTCGGACACCCCGGACCGCGCGGCCACCGCGTGCGGGCCGCAACGGCACTACGGCACAAGGCGGCGCACGGCGGGGCGCGGGGACCGGGGGCTGGGCGGGCGACGGCACACCACGGGGGCGGTGCGCCTCAGGAACGCGCGGGCTGGAAAGGGACGTCAGCCCCGGCGGCGGGCACGGCCCGGCGCGGTACACAGTGCGCTGTTGACGCGGAGCAGATCGACGGCGCGATCAGCGACGAGGAGCCCGGCGTACGGCCGTACGCGGCCGTACGGGCGGGCGTTCGGCCGTACGCAGCCGTACGGGCGGCTCGCGGCCGTCCTCGAAGCTGCGTACATGGCGTCACCTGTCACTGTTCCGGCCCCGCGGGGCTCTCGCGCTTACCGAAAACGTCATTCCGGTCCGGTCGTCACCTGGGGCACCCCACCGCGATGCGAGGGTTGCCGGTCAGCGAGCCAGGGCTTGTCGCTGACACTCATGACCGTTCTGAGCCGTAAGTAAGGCAGTCGTCCATTCGAATGTCAACGGCCGTCCGCGTAGTGGACTTCACTCGCCCGCCCTCACCTGCGGGAGGCATGCTCGGCATCCGCGGCGAGGCTCGCCCAGTCCAGGATCTGGACGGCGGCTCCGGCGGCTTCCAGGCCCTGGCAACAGCCGTGGTGGCGGCGGGAGATGCCGTCGAGGTCGAGATGGCGGCCGAACGCGGGGTGTGCGGCCAGCCGGCGGGCGTAGGCCCACAGGGCGCGGTGACCGGCGATGCGGTGCACGGCGGAGGCGTCGAGGTGGTGTCGGTGGACGGTGTCCAACCGCACCAGCGCGACCCACAGTTCGACGTCGGCGGCGGTGAGCCGGTCGTCGGCCAGGTACTCCTCTCCGGTCAGCCGGCTCTCCAGCCGGCCCAGGGTGTCGAGGAGCACGTCGAGGGCGGCGGCCCGCTCGGCCGGGCCGGCACCGGCCTGTCCGGCGCGCTGCGCGGCCTCCTCGATCCCCTCGGCACACATCCGCTCGACGGCCTCGATCACGGACTCCAGGCCGCACGGGTACAGCGAGACGCGGCCCTCGCGCGGGAAGCGGTCGAGGTCGCGCAGGATGTCGGGGGCGTGGGTGCTGACGATACGGCCTGACCAGTCGTCGCTGAGCACGGGCGCGAGGGCCGGGCCGGTGAAGTGGTGGGCGCTCGCCTCGTACAGGGGGCGCAGCGCGGAGTGCCCACCGCCGGGACAGTCCGGGACGGCGGGCAGGAACGTGACCGGACAGCCCGCGTCCAGGCCGAGGAGGCCGTGCCCGACGGCGAGGCGCAGCCCGTCGGGACAGGCGGTCGACAGATGGAGCCGGTAGCGGTGCGGCACGGCGTAGTGGCCGCTGCGCGCGTCCCGGCCGATCCGGCCCCGGAAGACGGGGGCGGCGCGGTGGACGGACGGAACGGCGGCGAGTGAAGTGATGGACATGCGTCTCCCCGGGTGATGGGCGTGCGGAGGTGCGCGCCGACAGGCGGCGGCCGACGGGCGCGAGGGGCCCGGCTCTCAGCGGTGAAGGCTGATCGCGCTGCAGACGCGCAGCAGATCGATGTGCCGGCGGGAGGTGAGCAGGGGTGCGCGGAACGGCATACGGCTCCCTCGGCCGCCTGCCGTTTCAAGGCGCATCATCATTCCCTACCTGTTCACTAGGATTCCCACTCCGGAGTGTCGACCGGGCTTCCTGCGGCGTCAAGAGGGCGTCCACGCACAGGACTCCGGGGCGCGGGCGACCCGAGGGGTGCGGGGCCGCGTCGACAGGAAGTCGCCGGGGCCTCCTCAAAACCAGCGCCATGTGACATAGTACTGCCGTGGCGAAACGACTGACCTGCGACGTCGTGGTCGTAGGAGCCGGAATGGTAGGCGCGGCCTGCGCGTTGTACGCCGCACGGGCCGGCCTCGATGTGCGGGTGGTGGACCGCGGCCCGGTGGCCGGCGGCACCACCGGCGCCGGCGAGGGCAACCTGCTCGTGTCCGACAAGGAACCGGGCCCCGAACTCGACCTCGCCCTGCTGTCGGCCCGGTTGTGGTCGCGCCTGGGCGACGAGTTGGGTACGGCCGTCGAGTACGAACCCAAGGGCGGCCTGGTGGTCGCCTCCACCCCGGAGACCCTCACCGCACTGCACACCTTCGCCGCCGCCCAGCGGACCGCCGGAGTCGAAGCCGAACCGGTGGCGGCGGATCAACTTTCCGCCCTGGAGCCCCACTTGTCCAGCGGCATGGCCGGCGGAGTCCACTATCCGCAGGACGCCCAGGTCATGCCCGCCCTCGCCGCCGCTCACCTGCTCCGCACCTCCGGCGCCCGCCTGCACACCGGCTGGACCGTGACCGGAGTACTGCGCACGGCGGACGGCGCGGTGACCGGCGTCCGCACCGATCGGGGCGACCTGCACGCACCGGCGGTGGTGAACGCGGCCGGCACCTGGGGCGGCGGCCTCGCGGCGCTGGCAGGCGTCCGGCTGCCGGTCCTCCCGCGGCGCGGCTTCGTCCTGGTCACCGAGCCGCTACCGCGCATGGTCCGGCACAAGGTGTACGCCGCGGACTATGTGGCCGACGTCGCGAGCGACTCGGCCGCCCTGCGCACCTCGCCGGTGGTGGAGGGCACGGCCGCCGGGCCGGTGCTGATCGGCGCGAGCCGGGAGCGGGTCGGCTTCGACCACTCGCTCTCGCTCCCGGCGCTACGGGCGCTCGCGGCCGGGGCGATCGGGCTGTTCCCGTTCCTGGAGCGGGTGCGGGCGCTGCGGACGTACGCGGGTTTCCGGCCGTATCTGCCCGACCATCTGCCGGCGATCGGCCCGGACCCGCGCGCGCCGGGGCTGTTCCACGCCTGTGGCCACGAGGGCGCCGGTATCGGACTGGCCGCCGGCACCGGGCAGTTGATCGCACAGACGCTCACCGGGAAGACACCGGAACTGGAACTCACGCCGTTCCGGCCGGAGCGGTTCGACACCGACGGAGGCGACACACCGTGAATCCTCTGGAGTTGGCCCAAGCAGGGCCGGGCGAGGCCTTCACCGTCACCTTCGACGGCCGGCCCCTCGCGGCCCTGTCCGGGCAGACGGTCGCCGCGGCACTGTGGACGGCGGGCGTGACGGCCTGGCGGAGCACCCGCGGCGGCGGCAGGCCCCGCGGGGTGTTCTGCGGGATCGGGGTGTGCTTCGACTGCCTGGTGACCGTCAACGGCCGTGCGAACCAACGGGCTTGTCTGGTGCCGGTGCGCCCGGGCGATGTGATCCGCACACAGGAGGGGCCGGGCCAGGACGATGACTGAGCGAGCGCATGTGGCTGTCGTCGGAGCGGGCCCGGCGGGACTCGCCGGGGCACTGACGGCCGCCGCCCGGGGCGTCCGGGTCACCCTCGTCGACGGGGCGGACCAGGCGGGCGGCCAGTTCTACCGGCAGCCCGCCCGAGCCCTCGGCGCCCGTCGCCCCGAGGCCCTGCACCACCAGTGGCACACCTGGGAGCGTCTGCGGGACGGCGTCGACCGGCACATCGCCGCCGGACGCATCAGCCACCTGACGGATCATCATGTGTGGTGTGTGCAACGAGAATCCGGCTCCTTCGCGGTGCACGCCCTGCGCGGCCCCGCGCAGGAGGAAGGAGTCACCGTCCGAGCCGACGCCGTGCTGCTCGCCACCGGTGGCTACGAGCGTGTGCTGCCCTTCCCGGGCTGGACGCTCCCCGGTGTCGTCACCGCGGGCGGGGCGCAGGCCATGCTCAAGGGCGGCCTGGTGCTGCCTGGCGGTAGGGTCGTGGTCGCCGGCACCGGACCCCTGCTGCTGCCGGTGGCCACGGGGCTCGACGCGGCCGGGGCGCGGGTGGCCGCGCTGGTCGAGTCCGCCGACCCCAGGGCCCTGCTGCGCCATGCCCCGGCCCTCGCCGCAGAGCCCGGGAAGCTCGCCGAAGGCGCCTGGTACGCGGGGCAGTTGCTGCGCCACAAGGTCCGCACCCTGTCCCGGCACATCGTCGTGGAGGCGCACGGCACCGACCGGCTGAAGGTGGTCACCGTCGCCGCTCTGAGGAAGGACGGCCGGATCAGGCCCGGCAGCGCACGCCGCATCCCCTGTGACACCCTCGCCGTCGGACACGGCATGCTGCCGCACACCGACCTCGCCGAGACGCTCGGCTGCACACTGTCCGAGGCGGACGGCACGGCCGTACGAGTCGACGACGAGCAGCGCACCGACGTGTCCGGGGTCTGGGCGGCCGGCGAGACCACCGGCATCGGCGGCGCGGCCCTCGCGCTCGCCGAGGGACACATCGCGGGCCGCTCGATCGCCGCGCGCCTGCACGGCACCGCCCCCGACCCGCGCTCCTGGGCGGCTGCCGCCCGGGCCAGGACCCGGCTGCGGACGTTCTTCACGGCGCTCGAAGCGGCGTACGCGCCGCCCGCGGGCTGGGCGGAACGGCTCACGGACGACACGGTGGTGTGCCGGTGCGAGGAGGTCACGGCCGGCGCGGTCCGCACCGCCGCGGGCTCGCTCGGCGCGGGCGATCTGCGCACCGTGAAGCTGCTCACGCGGGCCGGGATGGGCTGGTGCCAGGGCCGGATGTGCGCACCGGCGGTGGCCGGCCTGACCGGATGCCCGCTCACTGCGGGACGCCGCCCGTTCGCCCGGCCGGTACCGCTCGGCGTCCTGGCCGGCCTGCCGGACGACTGAGCAACCGGACCGAGACGACCGACACAAGCCACTGCACCCAGCACCCAATAACTGGCCAACTCAGTACCATGTCACACGTCATCCGATTGGGGACCACAGATGACCCACCCGCAGAACCGCCCGTGGCGCGGTGTCCTCGTCGCCACCGCGCTCCCGCTGCGCGACGACCTCTCGATCGACTACGACCGCTACGCCGAGCACTGCTCCTGGCTGGTGGCGAACGGCTGCGACGGCGTCGTACCCAACGGCTCGCTCGGCGAGTACCAGGTGCTCACGCCGGAGGAGCGCGCCCGGGTGGTGGAGACGGCCGTCGCGGCGATCGGCGGCGAGCGGGTGATGCCGGGCGTCGCCGCGTACGGCTCGGCGGAGGCCCGGCGCTGGGCCGAGCAGGCGGGCGAGGCGGGCTGCGCCTCGGTGATGCTGCTGCCGCCCAACGCCTACCGCGCCGACGAGCGTTCCGTCCTCGCCCACTACGCCGAGGTCGCCCGCGCCGGGCTGCCGGTGGTGGCGTACAACAACCCGGTCGACACCAAGGTCGACCTGGTGCCCGAACTCCTCGCCCGGCTGCACGGCGAGGGGCACATCCACGGTGTCAAGGAGTTCTCCGGCGATGTCCGCCGCGCCTACCGGATCGCCGAACTCGCCCCGGAACTGGACCTGTTGATCGGCGCCGATGATGTCCTGCTGGAGCTGGCGGTGGCGGGTGCCAAGGGCTGGGTGGCCGGTTACCCGAACGCGCTGCCGCAGGCCTCGGTGGAGCTGTACCGTGCCGCGGTGACCGGCGACCTCACCAGCGCGCTCCCCCTGTACCGGCAGTTGCACCCGCTGCTGCGCTGGGACTCGAAGGTCGAGTTCGTGCAGGCCATCAAGTTGTCCATGGACATCGTCGGCCGGTACGGCGGCCCGGTGCGCCCGCCCCGCGTGCCGCTGCCGCTCGAACAGGAGGCCCAGGTCCGGGCCGCCACCGAGAAGGCCGTCGCCGCGGGCCTCGCCTAGGCCGGCACAAGGGAGTCGGATCATGCGCAGCAAACTCGTCCTGCACGCCGTCGACTCGCACACCGAGGGCATGCCGACCCGGGTGATCACCGGCGGGATCGGCACCGTTCCGGGTGCGACGATGAACGAACGGCGGCTGTACTTCCGTGAACACCGCGACGGCATCAAGCAGTTGCTGATGAACGAGCCGCGCGGCCACTCCGCGATGAGCGGTGCGATCCTGCAGCCGCCGAGCCGCCCCGACTGCGACTGGGGCGTCCTCTACATCGAGGTCTCCGGCTATCTCCCGATGTGCGGGCACGGCACCATCGGGGTCGCCACCGTGCTGGTGGAGACCGGCATGGTGGAGGTCGTGGAGCCGGTGACCACGATCCGGCTCGACACCCCGGCGGGGCTGGTGGTGGCCGAGGTGGCGGTGGAGAACGGGGCCGCGCGGAATGTGACCCTGCGGAACGTGCCGTCGTTCGCCGTCGCCCTGGACCGCAAGATCGCCCTGCCCGACGGCCGCACGGTCACCTACGACCTCGCCTACGGCGGCAACTTCTACGCGATCCTGCCGCTGGACGCCTTCGGACTGCCCTTCGACCGCGCCCGCAAGGACGACATCCTGGCGGCCGGCCTGTCCCTGATGGCGGCGATCAACGCCGAGGCGGAACCGGTGCATCCCGAGGACCCGTCCATCCGCGGCTGCCACCACGTCCACCTCTACGCGCCCGGCGCCACCGCACGCCACTCGCGGCACGCCATGGCCATCCACCCGGGCTGGTTCGACCGCTCCCCGTGCGGCACGGGCACGAGCGCGCGCATGGCGCAACTGCACGCGCGGGGCGAACTGCCGTTGCACACCGAGTTCGTGAACGAGTCCTTCATCGGGACCCGGTTCACCGGACGCCTGCTCGGCACGACGGAGGTGGCGGGCGTACCGGCGGTGCTGCCCAGCTTCACCGGGCGCGCGTGGATCACCGGCACCGCGCAGTACCTCCTCGACCCCACTGATCCCTTCCCGGAAGGATTCGTCCTCTAGTCGTCAGGTTCGTTCTCTGGTCGTCAAGTTTGTCCGCCGGCCGTCAGGGCTCGTCCTCCGGCCGTTCCCCAACCGCCCCCGTCGTCCTCTAGACTCGCGCCGGTGATGCGTGACATGGCACAGGAACAGAACAGGCCGGACTCGGACCTGCCCGCGCTCCCCCGGCTGGGCGGCCGGCGCAGCAGCTACCGCCAGCGGGTCGCGGACGCGCTGCGCGCTGCGCTGATCGCGGGCGAGCTGCGGCCGGGCGAGGTCTACTCAGCGCCCTCGCTCGCCGCCCGCTTCGGCGTCTCGGCGACGCCGGTGCGGGAGGCGATGCTGGACCTGGCCAAGGAGGGCCTGGTCGACACCGTGCCGAACAAGGGCTTCCGGGTCACCGCGGTCTCCGACCAGCAGCTGGACGAGTACACGCACATCCGCGCGCTCATCGAGATCCCCACCGTGGCGGCACTGGCCCGTTCCGCCGACCGCGTCTCGCTGGAGGCGCTGCGCCCGGCGGCCCGCGAGATCGTCAGCGCGGCGGCCGCGGGCGACCTGATCGCCTACGTCGAGGCCGACACCCGCTTCCATCTCGGTCTGCTCGCTCTGGCGGGCAACGCCCATCTGGTCGAGGTGGTGGCCGACCTGCGCGGCCGCTCCCGCCTCTACGGCCTGACAGCCCTGATGAAGGCCGGCCGGCTGCTTGCCTCGGCCGAGGAACATCTGGAACTCCTCGACGCCCTTCTGGAGCGGGACGAGAAGGCCGTACACGCGATCATGACCCGGCATCTGGGACATGTACGCAGCCTGTGGGCAGAGGGCACGCAACGCGACTAGCGAACATCTTGCGGTGCTGGCTCCGCTTCGGTGAACTTTTTTCACGATCAGCCAGGCTAGACGCCACAAGAACCGGCGATTTTGTGGTGAGCGGGGGCTTCACGGAGCATGACTGGGTCCCGGCGATCCTGGGACGTCTGTTCGATGAGAGGCGCCCCCATGCACGTCACCGGAACCGCCCCGCAGCCGGCTCCGGCCCCCTCCGAGGACCGCACGGTCCCCGTCGGAGACCCCCGCGACACCACGGGCGCCGTGGACGCCCACGACTCCGGCAGCAGACATGCCCGTCGCTTCGGTCTGCCGGTCGCGACCGCGCTGGTCATGGGCAACATCATCGGTGGCGGCATCTTCCTGCTGCCCGCCTCCATCGCCCCCTACGGCACGGTCAGCCTGGTCGCCTTCGGTGTCCTGACCGTCGGCGCCATCGCGCTCGCCCTGGTCTTCGGCCGGCTCGCCGCGCGTGACCCCCGTACCGGCGGCCCGTACGTCTACGCCCGCGAGGCCTTCGGTGACTTCGCCGGATTCCTCGCCGCATGGGCGTACTGGATCACCACCTGGGTGTCGAACGCGGCGCTCGCCGTCGCCGCCGTCGGCTATCTGGACGTGCTGATCCCGGTCAACGACCACAAGTGGACCGCGTGCCTGGCCGCCCTGGCCCTGCAGTGGCTGCCCGCACTGGCCAACTTCGCCGGCACCCGGTACGTGGGCGCCGTCCAGCTGGTCTCGACGGTGCTGAAGTTCGTGCCGCTGCTGCTTGTCGCGGTGGGCGGGCTGTTCTTCTTCGATCCGTCCCGGCTCGGGCCGTTCAACACCAGTGGGCACAGCGCCGTCGGCGCGGTGTCCGCCGCCGCCGCGCTGCTGCTCTTCTCCTACCTCGGGGTGGAGTCCGCCGCCGTGAGCGCCGGCGAGGTCAGGAACGCCCGCCGCAACGTGGGTCGCGCCACCGTCATCGGCACCTCGGGTGCCGCGCTGGTCTATCTGCTGGGCACGCTCTCCGTCTTCGGGACGGTCGCGCACAACCGGCTGGTGACCTCCACGGCCCCCTTCTCCGACGCCGTGGACGCGATGTTCGGCGGCAGCTGGGGCGGTACGGTGGTGGCGCTTGCGGCGCTGGTGTCGATGACCGGATGCCTCAACGGCTGGACGCTGCTGAGTGCCCAGACTCCCTACGCGGCGGCCAAGGACGGCCTGTTCCCTGCCGCGTTCGGGCGCCGTCGCCGGGGTGTGCCGACGGTCGGCGTCGCCGTCACGGTGGTCCTCTCCTCCCTCCTGACCGCGTACAACTACCTGTCGGGCTCGGGGAAGGTCTTCGAAGTCCTGGTCCTCGTCACCACGTTCACCGCGACCGTGCCGTACCTGCTGGCGACGGCCGCCCAGATCTTCCACCTGGTCTCCGGCCGGCGCGAGTCGGTGGACCGCGCCCGTCTGGCGCGGGACTCGGTGATCACCGCGATCGCGGCCGCCTTCTCCCTCTGGCTGATGGCCGGCGCCGGCTACGCGGCGGTGTACCAGGGCGCGCTGTTCCTGTTCGCCGGGATCATCGTCTACGCGGTGCTGGCAGCACGCCGACAGCGACGCGAGGCCTAGCTCCCAAGGGCCCGCCCGGTGCCGTGGGCCGCGCTCTGACGCGTCGGTCTTCTCCTGCGATGTCACAATCGAAGGCGAGGCGGCCCCCGGAGACCGGACCACCGGCGCGGCTGCCGAGACGGCACCCCGGTGTCAGGAGGTCGGCATGTACCGTTCACGTGCCGCGACCGAACAGCCGGCCACCAGGCGCACCTGATGACCGCGGAGCGGATGGGGCGACAGCCGTGGCGGGCGCACGACCCCGACCTGCATGTGCGGCTGCGGTCCGAGCTGGGCCGGATCGACGACCAGCTGCGTGCCCTGCTGTCCGCCATGGACCGGCTGCAGGGCCTGCTGGACGCGGTCGTGGCCATCAGCCGTGAGGTGGAGCTGCCCGCGGTGCTGCGTCGTATCGTCACCACCGCCATGGACCTGGTGGGCGCCCGCTACGGGGCCCTGGGCGTGCTCGACGCGTCCGGAGAGCACTTGGAACAGTTCGTCTCCGCCGGTCTGTCCGAGCAGGAACGCGCTGATCTCGCCGAGGTCGGCCTGCCCCGTGGTCTGGGCGTCCTCAGCCATCTGATCCGCTACCCCGAACCCCTGCGGCTCGAAGACATCACGGCCCATCCGTCCTCCGCCGGGTTCCCACCCGGCCACCCGCACATGCGCACGCTGCTCGGCGTCGCCATCAGCGTGCGGGGCGAGATCTACGGCGACCTCTACCTGGCCGAGCGGCGCGACGGCCAGCCCTTCGACCTGCACGACGAGAACGTCGTCGTCGCCCTGGCCGGCGCCGCCGGCATCGCGATCGAGAACGTCCGCCTGTTCGAACGGATCCGGGTGGGAGCCGAGCAGTTCCAGCGGCTGCTGCTGCCCACCCTGCCCGACCTGCGGCCCTTCACCGCCGCCGCCATCTACCGGCCCGCCGCCGAGCCGAGTCAGCTCGGCGGGGACTGGTACGACGCCATCCTGCTGCCCGACAAGGTCGTAGCGGTCGTCATCGGCGACGTGGTCGGCCACGATCTGCAGGCCGCGGCCGCCATGGCCTCCACCCGCAATATGCTGCGCGCCCTGCTGTTCGACCACACCAGTCCGCCCGGCGCGATCCTCACCCAGCTCGATCATGCCCTGGAAGCCATCACGAGCAATCCCGTCACGACGACCACCCTGGCCCGCATCGAACCGGAGGGATCCGGCTGGCGGCTGCGCTGGAGCACCGCGGGCCACGTCCCGCCCCTGGTCGTCACCCACGATCGCCGGGCGCGCTATCTGCTCGCCGAGCCCGGACTGCCGCTCGGCGTCGATCCCGAACAGGCCCGGCCCGACCACTCACGTTTCCTGCCGCAGGACGCGACCGTGGTGTTCTTCACCGACGGGCTGATCGAGCATCCGCGCCACTCCATCGACGAGAGCCTGAGTCAGCTCGCCGGACTCGCCGCGGAACATGCCGCCCTGCCCCTGCCGGAGTTCGTGCGGGCGCTGGCGGATCACCACCCCAGCGACGGTCACGACGACATGGCCATCCTCGCTCTGCGCACCCCGCGGGCCTGACCGCTCGACGGTGACGTGGAGGATCCGCGGGATCGGACGGATGATGGGCCTCGGGGCGATAGCGACTCGGAGGTCGCCCGATGGATCGCGCGCGGCAAGAACGGCTCCGGCGTAGTGGCTCGGCCGCCCTGGAGATCTGTGTCCTGGCCGCGCTGTACTTCGGTTCGGCCAAGGCGGGACTGCTCCAGCAGCTGGTGCGCGGCCAGGTCACCCCGCTGTGGCCGCCGAGCGGTATCGCGGTGGCGAGCCTGCTGCTGCGCGGTCCGCGGGTCTGGCCGGGTATCGCGCTCGGCGCCTTTCTGGCCAACGTCTCACTGGGCCCGTCACTCCCGGCCGTGTTCGCGATCACGGCGGGCAACACCCTCGCGCCGCTCTGCTCGTACGCGCTGCTCCGCCGTGCGGGGTTCCACAACGAACTGAACCGTCTGCGGGACGCGCTCGCGCTGATCTTTCTCGGTGCGTTCACCGGGATGCTGGTCAGTGCGACGACGGGCAGCGGGACCCTGCTGCTCGCCGGTGTGCTGCGGCACGGCGGCTTCTGGCCGACCTGGTGGGTCTGGTGGACCGGCGACGCGATGGGCGTTCTGGTGGTGACACCGGTCCTGTTCGTCCTCCGCTCGGCGCACCGGCCGAAGGACGTGCCGCCGTGGCGGTGGGCGGAGGGGCTGCTGCTTCTGGCGGCCACCGTCGGCGTCGGTTTCGTCGAGACCAGCAGCACGCCGCTCCTGTTCCTCGGCTACCCGTTGCTGATCTGGGCCGCCTTCCGCTTCCAGCTGGCCGGCGCCGCGCCCTGCGCCCTTGCCGTGTCGACCTATGCGATCATCTCCGCCACCCGGCATACGGGCCCCTTCGCCGGTCGCGACCTGCTCACCAGCATGATCACCCTGCAGGCGTTCAACGGCTCCGCCGCGCTGACCGCGCTGATGCTCGCCGCCGTCATCGGTGAGCGGAACCAGACCCAGCGGGAGATCGTACGAGCCTGCGGGCAGCTCGCCGGGATGGCAGCCAAGATCGCCACGAGCGGCTACAGCCCGAAATTGACCAACGGGGAGGCCGAGAAGCTCCCCGACGGTGAAGACGAGAAGAAGGAGCCCCGCAGACAACGGCCAAGGCCGTCTGCTCATCCGTGAGCACCACATTGCTCTGCACGCCTGCAGGACCAGGTGTCACAGCGTGGCGCGCAGGTGGCTGACGGTGACGAAGTGGTAGCCCCTCGCGGTGAGGGTGCGCAGGATCTCGGGGACGGCCACGACCGAAGTGGCGTGGATGTCGTGCATGAGGACGACGGCGTTGGGCCGGCCCTTGCTGATGACGGTCTGGGCGACTTTGGCGGCGTCCCGGCACTTCCAGTCCTCGCTGTCCACGTTCCACAGCACCGGCGACATGGTCGTGGCGCTCCTGACGCTCTGGTTGACGGCGCCGTAGGGCGGACGGAAGACGGTGGGGACCTCGCCGGTCGCGGCCTCGATGGCGGCGTTGGTCCGGTTGAGCTGACTGGCGATCTGCTCCGGGGAGAGCCGGGTGAGGTTGGGGTGGTTCCAGGTGTGGTTGCCGATCTCGTGGCCGGCCTTCACCTCGGCGCGGACGAGATCGGGGTGGGCGGCGACGTTCTGGCCGACGGTGAAGAACGTGACGCGGGCCTTGTACCGGGCGAGGCCGGTCAGCAGGTTCGCGGTCTCGGGAGCGGCGGGCCCGTCGTCGAAGGTCAGGGCGATGCACTTGACCTTCTTGCAGTCGGTGTCGTCGTCGCCGGAGGCGGTGTGGGTCGGGACAGCCGGTTCTGGGACGTGGGTCGCTCCCAGGTCGAGCGAGCTGCCGGGGCTCACGGTCTGCCGCTGGGCGCGCTGCCCGAACGCGGACAGCCACGGGGTGACGGTCTCCTTGGAGAGGGTCACCACGTAGGAGCCGGCGGCGGGGGTGCCCACCTCGCCGCTGTCGAACTCCACCCGCAGTCCGCCGTCGGCGGTGAAAGCCATGTCGTCCAGGACAGTCGTACGATCTTGAGGGCCGGCGAAGGCGTCGTGCAGGGTGGCGGCGCGCACGCCCTCCCGGCCCTGGAGCTGGCCCTTCAGAGCGGCGACGAAGGCGTTCCGGGAGCCGTCGGCGACGAGTCCGAGAGCCGTGCGATACGCGCCGGCCTTGCCGTCGTACCAGTACGTCCTGGTCGACAGACCGGACCCGGCCGCGCCCTGGTCCTGCGTGGTGAGCCGGACACCGAGGACGTCGCCGGACGCGACCAGGAACTGGTGGCTGACATTGAGGTCACGGCCCTGCGCGCCGCCCGCGTCGGCCGTGCAGGCCGCTGAGCGGAAGGAGGCGAGGCGCCCCTCCACGTCCTTCTTCATCGCGGCTGTCATCGGCTGCGCGCCGGGCACGTCCGGGTAGCTGGTCGCGAAGGGGCAGGACTTGTGCTCGCTGTTGTCGTTGACGATCTTCAGGCCCTTGATCTTCGACGGGTCGACCGTCTCGGCCGCGGACGATGAGGAGTCGGGCCGTGCGTCGGCGGACGCCGTGCCCGAGGACTTGGGCACCCCGGACGAACAGGCCGCGGTGAGGGTGAGCGAGCCGAGCAGCAGGAGCGTGGGAAACAGGGTGTGAGAGCGCATGAACCAGAACCTGGGGAGAGGAGCCTGCCGCGCGTCCCGGATCGGACGCCGGCCGGCCGCCGCCCACGAGGGACGCTGCGGCCCTTCTGGTCCCTGATCGTTCTGGTCGTGAGCCCTGTTCAGCGAGGCCCCGAGTCACCATGAACAATCCTGTGACCGATTCCGGCGAAACTGTGTCACATTTTGCCCCGATTTAGCGCGCTACCGGGCAGACCTGTCGCTACGGCGCGCCGGGAGCGTACGTCCGCCACTGCGCCCGGGTGAATCCGCCGCCGAGGAGCTGCCGACCGGCGGTGTCCCACGGCCGGAGGGTGCGGCCAGGGTGCGTCCGTCGGCGGAGAAGGCGAGCGCGGTGATCTGGCGGGTCGGCGAGCGACCACCCGGTGGCCTTGCCCGAGCGCACATCGGCGTACCGGTCGGAGCCGACGAGCAGCCGTCGGCCGGCCGCACGGCCACGACCGCCTCGACGGAGCCGCAGAGGGCTCCGTCACTGCGGCGGGTCCGGGTGCTTCAGATCTCGGCCGCCCGGCCGTCACTCGTGGAGCGCACGGACGCGAGTGTACGGCCGCCGGCGGCCAGGGCCATCGCCGGCACGGGGCGGTCGGCCGCGCCGGAAGCGGTGAAGACCGTACGAACCGTGTGGGTGCGCACGTCCCACTCGGTGAAGCGCTCGCGGCGCTTCGGGGTGAAGGTGCGGTTGCCGTCGATCAGGAGAGGTCGATCAGGACAACGCGAGCGCTCCCGTCACGGGGAGTTGCCGCGGCGGGCGTAGGCGCGTGCGGCGCGGGCGCGGTCACCGCAGCGGGTGGAGCACCAGTGACGGCGGCCGTAGCGGAGCAGGTAGCGGTTGCAGGGTGTGGAGCCGCATGCGGTGAGGCGTTCTGCGCCGGGGCCGGTGAGCAGGTCGGCGGCGTCGGCGGCGAGGGTGGCCAGGGCGTGGTCGAGGACAGCGGTGGTGGGGTGGGGGACGGCGCGGTAAGGGCCGGTCTTGTCGTCCCACCGCAGCAGCGGGGCCGTGGGGACACGGGACATCGCATCGTTGATGGCCGCGACCGCGGCGGGAAGGGCGGGCAGACCTTCGGCGCGGGACGCGAACAGCGACCTGATCTGCTCACGCAGCGAGCGCAGTTGCGACGCGCACATCTCCCGCATGCCGGCGTCGACCGGGGCAAGACCGCGTTCCGTCAGCCAGTGGTTCGCCTGCGCGGGAGTACCCAGGAGATCGACGGTGAGACCGCCGGGCAGCGCGATCGCGCTGTTGGCCAGGGCAAGAGAGAGGTGCTCTTCCTCGCCCTGTGCGGGCGGCGGGCCGGGCTGTTCCGTCGCGGGCTCCTTCATATTCCTCATGGTACGGCTTGCGCGCATCCGTGAGAAGCCGCTACGGTCATCTCACGGTTCGACCACATCTATCCGTGAGGTGTTTCGTGTCCACTCTCCCCGCAGCGACCGGCCAGTTCCCCGTCCGCGTCTTCGGCGGCCCGACCGCCCTCTTCGAATACGGCGGCCTGCGGTTCTTGACCGATCCGACGTTCGACGGCCCCGGCGATTACCGCCGGCCCGGCCGCCCGGTCCTGACCAAGACCGCCCCCTCCACGACCACCCCCGCCGACCTCGGCCGCATCGACGTGGTCCTGCTCTCGCACGACGAGCACGCCGACAACCTCGACACCTCCGGCAGGGCCCTGCTCGCCGACATACCCCTCACCTTGACGACACCCAGCGGCGGCGAGCGTCTGGGCGCGCACCTGGGTGAGAAGGCCAAGGGCCTGGCCGACTGGGAGTCCATCGAACTGGACCGCCCGGACGGCGGCACGATCACCGTGACCGGTGTCCCCGCCATCCACGGCCCCGGTCCCCGGGAGGAGGTCGAGCCGTTCACCGGCCAGGTCGTCGGCTTCGTCCTGACCGGCGAGGACCTGCCCACCGTCTACGTCAGCGGTGACAACGCCTCCCTCGACGCGGTACGGGAGACCGCCGTCCGCTTCGCCCCCATCGACACCGCCATCCTCTTCGCCGGCGCTCCCCGCTTCCCCGTGCTCTTCGACAACCAGTTGATCGTCCTGGACAGCGCCCAGGCCGCCGAGGCCGCCGAGATCCTCGCCGCCCGTCGGGTGGTCCCCGTCCACTACGACAGCTGGGCCCACTTCACCGAAGGCCGGCACGATCTGGTGGCCGCCTTCACCGCCGCCGGCCTGGCAGACCGCCTGGAGCTGGACTGAGCGAGCGCCCTACGACGCCGACGCGCCACGAACGTGCCCCTCAGCCCAGGCAAGCACGCCGGCCCCAACCGGCCCCAAGAATGACTCAGGGGCCGTTTCAGATCATCTCTGAAACGGCCCCTGACCTACGACTTCGCAAAGTCGGGACGACAGGATTTGAACCTGCGACCCCTTGCCCCCAGAAACTGACGCCTAGTCCGCAGCGTCCATCCAGTCCAGACAGTCTGGCAATGTCCAGGCCAGGGAGGTTGTGCTTCAGGGTGCGCCTTGGTGTGTGTGACACGTCGGTGACACGGTCTGTGTGACAGGAAGGGCTTGTCACACGTCACCAGAGGGCCTAGGAAGGGCGCGTCACGCGCTGGAGAGTTCTTGATCAGGAAGGCGCGGAGCGCCCGCCTAGTGGAGCTACACGGCCTCAGAGAGGCCGAGGTGGCGCACCAGAACTGGAGCCAGGCCTCAGACCGCCTGAAGGGGGCGCTTCAGAACGTCGGCATGGAGGTCATCCTCAAGGCCAGCCGACCCGACGCCGAACACTCGGCCCGTCCCTTCGGCACAGTGGACCCCGACGCGGTCAAGCACGTCGTCGCAGACGAGGCCGCCGAGGACGTCGAGCCTGCCAGACCTTGACCTACTCCCCCACGACCTGGCCGAGGTCGAGCACTACTACCTCCACCGCTACTCCCAGCCGCCCAGGCAGGAGCCAGACCTCCCAACAACCCTTATCCGCTTCCCTCGCATACGACGCCGCGCGAGGGACTGTCAACGGCACACAGGCGGGTCCGGGTAGGAGCACCCTCCGTAGGTGTCTCCCTCATAGGTGATTCCCGTATCCTCCAGGACCTGATTGCAATTTGGGCAAACAGGCGTCAGAGCCGGGTTGACCCGAATGAAGCTCGCATTCTTCATCTCGAAGATCGACTTCACTGCCTCCAGGCCATGCTCGCGGACTCCCTGCTGAAAGAATTCAAAGGGCCCATACGTGGCCCCGCAGTCACATTTGAGTCTGGTGATGCGGAAAGAGCCAATGTTATTGAGGCCCAGCTCGGATTCGATCCTGGACCTTTCTTCATCAGATACGGCTTCCAGTTGTTCCGCTTTGACACGTTCCGTCGTCCAGTGCGTTTCCTTAAACGCATCAGCGTGGTCGCGCGACAAATAGAAGGAGGCAGTCTTTCGACTCTTAGTAGCCTCCTGGACGATAGCCACGATGTTTGCTTCGTCTGCGGAAATGACGGCCCGCCCACTCTCGACCACTGCTTCAATGTGACCCAGCAACGACTTGTCCATAACGCATCCTCCGAGGATCGATGAGGGACTACTTTCCGACGATACGACCGTGACCATTACGCTAAGCATGGGGCACGGCGACACGCCGATGCTTGCCCCCTTTGGTCCAGTTGGAGCGTGGAGTTGGGCTACCTCCAGCCCTGCGTCCAGGCGCTCACCCCAGGAGCCGGGCCCCCAACAACCCTTTGATTCGCTTTCCCCGAATACGAAGCCGAGCGTGACTCGACGGATGCGAAATAATTTACCTACGGCTTATAGACCCGTGGTATAAGCAAACCCTCGGCGAAGCGATGAATCTTCGCTGGCTCTTTTACAAGTCACTCAAGGACTGGGGTTTGCGATGGCACCTGCCGAGGTGCTGCGAGCAGCAGCCAACATCATTGAACGCGACGGCCACGACAAGGGATCGGTTTTTGCGTATCCCCGCCTTCGGCGGACGAAGGGTGTGACATGGGAGCAGCTCATTGAACATGTAATAGTGGCTGGCTTGGAATCACGGGCTCCTGAGTCTTAGGGCTTGGAATTATGTCCCGAAGGTTCACTCTTTTTCCAGACCAAGGCGCATGCCTCACACCCCCAGTGGGTTCCCTTTCCATAGCTTCCGAACCATGACCGCGTACAGCGGCGAGTCGTCGTGAGGCTTCGATTCTCCTACCTTGCTGTATCCCCACCGCTCGTATAGAGCCTGAACTCTCGGGTGTTCAGCTTCTACCTGGAGCGAAACCATGTCGGCCGTCACTTTGTCGAGCAGCGCATCGTGGAGCTGCTGTGCGCGTCCCGTCCTGCGCCATTTGGGGACCACCATGAGCTCCGACAAGGCGAATACAGAGCCTCTGAGGTCAGAAGGACGCCGGTGGCCCTTCCACCAGCCGCCCGGCTTGAACATGGAACCGTATGCATACCCGACCGGATCATCCTCCTCCCAGCCTGAAACGCATTGCCAGTCTTCTCGTGAAGACCAGAGGTCGACGTAGTAGGAGAAGCGCTCACGCGAATGGAACGGGTTCGGATCGTCGGTGTATGCCTCATCGTGGATGTCCAGCAGTAGCGACCGCACGTCCTGCGCGTCGGCGTGCGTGTAGCGCTTCAGGTCCATTGGCCAGACTCCTCAATCCATTCTGCGACCTCGGGGGCCTTCGAGCCCGAGGCTATGAGTACCCTGCGCGTCGCAGCCAGAGTCTTGGCTGTTCGCCGTGATCCGGAGGACGAGGGAGACAGCAGGCCTGCCTGCCGGCCGGTCGCGCAGGCGAGCTCAAACTCTCCTTGTCTGGCCTGGGCGAGGGACAAGTGTGCGGTATACAAGGCCCGGTTGCGGATCATTTCTCCGGGAATGGAGGCAAGGGTCCGGTGGAGGCAGTACTCGGCCTTTCCGTGATCCCCGAGCGCTGTCCATACGAACGAGGAGAGGGCTTCAAACTCGCTACTGTCGTAGAACCTGATCCACTCGGGACGCCGTTGGTCGTCGGCGCGTCCGAAGGCTCGCTCGGCATCCCTCAGGGCACACAGAGCTTCAGACTGCCGTCGCGTGCGCGCAAGTGCGTTGGCGCTGCGCATGTGCCCAAGAGAGGCGTAGAGCGGGTCTCGCCGTGCGATTGACGAGCGCTTCATGACCTCTGCCCCTGCGACGGCCTCAGCGTGATTCTCCCGCTGGCTTGATGCCAGGAACATGAAGTTCCAGACGTGGTACTGCGTCTCGCTGTCTCGGGACAAGCCAGCCAAGGCCAGGGCCTCAGTGAGATGCGCACGAGCCCGCTGTGGTGCGCTGCCATCTATCGAAGCGAAGGCGGCCGTGCTGATGACCTCCGCAGCGAGCCGATGAAGCATGCCGCGTACGCGAGTTGAGGCCGTCGACGCAGCCAAAGCGGATTGGATTCGAGCAGCCAGCTCGACCGCCAAGTTCTCCACCTGCTGTGGGCCCCGGCCGGCATCGTCGTGTCGAAGGATCGTCACGTAGTCCTGGTGGAAGCGCCGGACATCATTGACGCCCAGGCGCCCATAGTCGCCAGCGTCCGAGGTCCCAATGGTCAAGACCAGACTGCCCGCTGCGTTGAGGATCGTACGACGGTGCACAGGATCCGCCTTCGGTAGTGCACTGCTCTTCTTACGGGGTACGAACCCTAGGTCCTCAGCGCGGGCACCCAGAACCCGTTCAAGGCACAACCTGATGCGCTCCTGCGGCCACTTGGTCTCACCACGTAGCCATCGGCGCACATCCGCGTCGGTGACGTTGCCAAGCTTCCCGGTCAGAAGTTCGATCTCGACATTGAGCTGACGTGCTAACTCAGCCTGACCGATGACGAGTTCCTCCATCCGGTCTGCAAGCTTCCGGTTCACCTGTGGCATGCCTCCACGGTAGTTCTGAGCGACCTCGGGGACACGAGTGAAGGTAAAAATCACCGGGGTCATGGCAGGGCGCTGTCCCCTTTTTCACCTGTCGCGGATGTCCAAGCCGCCGTTGACTAGGCGTCGCAAGGCAAGAGCACCGGAGGGAGAAGCGTGGTGGCGGGCGTGACCGAACAGCAACAGGCGCACCCCAGCATGGACGCGCCGATCGATGCCGAGCTGATCTTGGACGCGGTGAGCACGGTTCTGGCGATGAGCCTGAGCACATCGACCCGTCAGCAGATCGACGACAAGACGACCAGGCTCATCGGACAGCTCTCCATGCTCTTGGCGGAAGAACTCGGCGTGGAGAGGGACGAAGAGGTAGTGGCTCTGGTTCGGGCCTCCTCCTACCTGCTGGACATGGGCAGGAGACCCACTGAGACCACTCCGGCCTATGAAGCCTTCGCGTTCATGCGTGACGTGGCGATCCGTACCAGGTCGCTCCTGGCCGTGTACACGAAAAGGAACGGGATCGCCGCACCATGAGGGCCGTACTGCGCTTCGTGGACTACAAGACCATCCGAGATCCCCTGGGCGAGGTCACCTACCAGGCGCGCTGCGTCTCGGGCAACGACGAGGAATGCGGGGCCGAGTCGATGGTGCTGGGCGGTGACGAAGCCGTCAACGACTGGATGGTCGAACACACCGCACAGACCGGACACGAACGGTTCAAGCGTACCTTCGAGGACTACGCGCTCGTGGAGCCGAAGTCGTGACGAGTCGACCACGCCGACCGATGAGTTGGGGCTGGTGCGTTCTCGGCCGCCACTACGAACAAGTTGTCTTCATAGGCCCGGTTGAATCAGACGGCATGTCAGCTCCCGGCCATGCATGCGTCAGCTGCTGCACCTACATGCGCAGCTTCGTCCGTACCTACAACCGGCAACGCGACGCACAGCCCACCCAGACTCCCGTCCCGGCTCTGCCTCCCCCGACAGAGCTGGGCGGGGCAAGTCCCCACCCGCCTGGACTTCCTAGGCAGTCGGCCAGCCGGGTGGGTCCGCACCCTCACCACACAAGAGAGAGGGCACAACCATGACAGTACTGCTTGAGGCTCCCGAGACGACGATCGTCCGGGACCCGAAAGCGATCTTGGAGGAGGTCGGGCAGGCCAATCCTCACTTGATCCCCGACCTCGGCATCGGCCTGTGGGAGCGCGAAGTGCGGCTCCTTATGCGTGACACCGTGCGAGTGCGCAGCCTCGCGGAACGCATCCTGGGCCAGGGCGTCGCCTACCTGATCACCGCCATGGAGAAGCCGGGCAACGATATGGGGCCGGGCTTCGAGGTTGACCAGGGCGTCCACCAGATCATCCTCGACACCCCCGTGTACTTCGCCATCTGCGAGCGGCACAACGGCGGCCGGTACAAGCACCATGCACCGTTGATTCAGCGCCGGCGCGACGGCATCGTGATGCGCACCGCCGAGATCATCCGGCAGAACGGCTTCGCCGTCGACCGCGAGCTGTGGGAGGTCGACGCCTCTAACTGCGGCCCCTGCGACGACAAGGTGCCGGACTCTCACTGATGGCCGGCGGTCTCCCCGCCTAGGTTCGCCCCTGCCCTCATCCAGCTCCCCGAGGGCGGGGGCTCTCCCGTACCAACGACAAGGAACGCTTCGTGCCTGCACAGCATGACTACGCCATTGAGACCGAGGTCTGGGACGCCTACGCCGAATCGGCCTTCGAGCCGGACGCCGAGCCGGCCTTCCGCTGGACACAGTACAAAGATCACGGTCCCGGTCCGGAAGTACTGGGGAAGCCACGCAAGACCCTGGAGATCGGCTGTGGCACCGGCCGGGCGGTCGCCTTCCTCGCGAAGCAGGGCGTAGAAGCACACGGGCTCGACCTCTCCCCCGTCATGGTCAAGAAGATCACCGAGAGGTGGTCGGGCACAGGAGCCGTCTTCCATCAGGGCGAGGGGCTCTCCTTCCTCGCCACGACCGGCGAGACGTACGACGCCATTTACTCGATCTTCGGCTGCGCCTGGTTCGCGAACCCGACGCAGCTCTTCCCCTTGGTCT
Source organism: Streptomyces roseochromogenus subsp. oscitans DS 12.976 (assembly GCF_000497445.1). Taxonomy (NCBI): domain Bacteria; kingdom Bacillati; phylum Actinomycetota; class Actinomycetes; order Kitasatosporales; family Streptomycetaceae; genus Streptomyces; species Streptomyces roseochromogenus. The sequence goes on from NZ_CM002285.1 coordinate 1,299,021, forward strand.
TGCTCCGCCTGAACCCCGGAGGCGTCTTCGCCTTCTCGCAGCCGCCGGCCATCCCGGGTGCCTACGGCCCACAAGGGATGTATAAGGGAGGTTTCGCCGGACGGCCCGTCTACACGTACCGGTACAGCTACACCCCACGGAAGTGGAGAAACCTACTCCTCAAGGGCGGCTTCCAGCGAGCAGGCGTGAAGGTCATCGAGGCACCCACCGAGGGGTACATCGGCACCCTCTTCGGGAGTGCCACCCGACCGTCGTGAGTGAGTTGAGGTCCTGAGCGCAAACAAGGCCGGCGTTCCCCCAATTAGGGAGGCCGGCCCATTTTTTATTCCTCATTGACGGAATGTCCATTTTTTCGCTATTCTTTCAATAAGTTTAAGAAATTCCACTGAAACGAACCTCTGCTCGGGCTTTCGGCGGGTTTAACTTGCCTATGGTTATCGCAGTTGCCTCACGGAAGGGAGGCGTTGGAAAAACATCATCTACTATCTCACTCGCCGCCAGCCTCGCCCATAAGGGCGAGCGGGTCTTGCTCATTGATATCGGCCAGAATGCGCCTGAGCGACGCCCCTGGGATGAGACTGAAGTGAAAGCCTTTATCGAGGCGAGCAAGGATCATCGGCTCTTCGGCGTCATGCTCTTGACTCTTATCGCCGAGCGTCCAGCCGAGGTCTGCGGGGCGAGGTGGCGAGAGGATGTTGATCAGACGGGAGAGCGCAACAAGGTCGTTGAGAAGGAGCCCAAGATGCACAACGGCAAGCGGGTGCTCCCGCTGCCCAAGCCCGTTTATGTGGCGCTCATCGCTTTCAAGCTTCGGCAGGAGTGGGAGAAGGAGCAGGCCGGGCAGGTCTATGAGGACTCGGGCTACGTGGTCGTTGATGAACTGGGTCGCCCGTTTGAAACGGACAAGCTTCGGCGTGAGGCGCAGAAGCTCATGGAGGAGGCAGGGGTGCGCCGGGTTCGTCTCTCCGACGCTCGCCACGCCTGCCTGCCCTGGATGGCAAACAACGGCGTGCCCGACACGTGGTCTCTGCCTGGGCCGGTCACAGTGACCTGTCCTTCACCAAGCGGGTGTATGTGCTTCCCGCCCCGCAGAGCCTCAAGGCAGGCTCCCAGAAATTGGGTGAGCTCCTCGGCTAGGGGAGATCATCCCCCCGTTTGTGAGAAATTGTGAGACGAGTGCCCTAGAAACGATCAAGGGCCTCGTCTCACATCATGTGATCCAAGGCCCTGACCTGCAACGACGGAGCGAACTCCAGTCGGGACGACAGGATTTGAACCTGCGACCCCTTGACCCCCAGTCAAGTGCGCTACCAAGCTGCGCCACGTCCCGATGCGGTCTCACCCGGGGTGCCCCGTGTGATCACGCAGGTCAACCCTACCGCACCTATGCGGGTGCCCGTGTCGCCCCGCTGGTGGCGGGGGCGGTCGTACGGCCGTGGCGGCGGACCGGGACCAGCAGGGCGGCGCCGGCCGCGGCGAGGCAGAGCAGGGCCGGCAGGGCCCAGCCGTGGGTGTAGCCGGAGGCGTACGGCAGGCCGGAGGGCTGGAGGCGGCCGTGACCAGGACGCTGGTGAGCGCGGCGCCGATGGAGCCGCCGACGGTGCGGATGCTGGCGTTCATACCGGTCGCGGCGCCGGTCTGCTCGGGCGGGACGCTGCCGGCTATGAGGTTGGCCATCGAGGCGAAGGCCAGTCCGATGCCCAGCCCGAACCGCCCGGCGACCACCGCGATCTGCCACTGGGCGTCATGCCAGAAGGTGAGGAATCCGCAGGCCAGCGCGCCGAGGGCGGCACCGGTGGTGCTGGAACGTGCGCAGAACGCGGGGGTGGTGCGGCCGGACATGGGCTTCACCGACCTGCTGCGGATGGTCGCCGGCATCACGGCCACGGCCTTCGACGACGACGCCCGGCGCGACCGGGTGCCGGCGATCGCGCTGGACGGGGTTCGCACCGCCCGCTGACATCGGTGGCGCGGTCGGCGGCGAGCGGACGCGTGTCCCGTCCCGCCGCCTACTTGATCACCGCGTTCGCCACCACCACGATCACCCCGAGCAGCGCGTCCCCCATCCCGATGAGCACCGCGATCGGCCATCGCCGGGCCGACCAGCGGGCGGTGACCAGACCGAGGCCGAAGAGGATGACGATGTTGAGGGCGAAGGCCGGGTACTCGAGGCCCTTCGCGGGCCACCATTCCCAGCCGGCGCCCGCCAGCACCAACACCGTGGGCAGCACGGCCGTGACCAGCGGCCACTCGTCGCGCAGCGTGCGCAGCACGTCCCAGCGGCGGTGCGGGCCGCGTTCGGCGATGTAGTGGGCGTAGCCGTGGGCCAGGGCGGAGGCGAGCGCGGTCACCAGCAGCCAGGCTGCGTCGTAGCGGCGGCCCGCCGGGGTCACCCGGCCGTACTGGGTGAGCGCCGCCACCATCGAGCTGGCGAGGACGGCGCCGTACACCCCGCCGAACAGGACGGCCTCGCGTGTGCCGTGCTGCCGGGGCGGTGCCGTGCCGACCGCCGGGGAGTCAGCCATGCTCCCCACGATCACCCCGGGCGCACCGCTGCGCCAGTCCGCACGGACCGACGAAGTGTCCTCCCACCAGCCCTGATGCCCCACACTCTGTCGACGGCGGCACGCGCGGGGCGCTGGCTAGGCTCGCCGCATGACGCACAGCTTCGCACTGCACATCCCCGACGCCGGCCTCGAACCCGAACCCCTCGCCCCGGAGCAGATCGTCTCCGGGAACCCGGAGGTCACCGGGAAGGTGGTCTGGGAGTCTCCGGACGGCCGGCAGATCCGCGGGATCTGGCAGATCACGCCCGGCGTGGTCACCGACACGGAGGCGGACGAACTGTTCGTGGTGATCAGCGGTTCGGCGACGATCGAGATCGCGGAGGGGCCGACGCTGACCGTCGGGCCGGGCGACATGGCGGTGCTGCGCGCGGGCGACCGTACGACGTGGACGGTGCACGAGACACTGCGCAAGGCGTACGCGATCAACCTGTGAGGCCGCCCGCTCTTCACGAAGGCGGCGCCGTCGTCCCCCGGATCTCCAGCGTCGGTACGGCGAGGTGGACGCGCCCCGCCCCCTCGTCGTACCGCCCGTCGAACCGGTCGAGCAGACAGCGGGCGGCGCGCCGTCCGATCTCGTACGGCGCGGTGTCGACCGTGGTCAGCCAGACGTGCCGCAGCCGGGAGATGCTGGTGTTGTCGTAGCCGGCCACCGAGAGGTCCCGCGGCACGCGCAAGCCCAGTTCCTCGGCCGCCGAGAGGGCGCCCACCGAGGCCATGTCGTTGACGGCGAAGAGTGCCGTCGGCCGCTCGGGGCGGCTGAGCAGGCGTACGGTCCCCCGGTAGCCGCCCTCCTCGGTCAGATCGCCGGGCTCCACGACCGGTTCGGCGCCGTGGGCCCGCATCGCCGCCTCGAAGCCGCGCCGGCGCAGTGCGCCGACCGCGCCGTGGCCCGCGAGATGGGCGATCCGCCGGTGACCGAGGCCGAGCAGGTGCTCGGTGGCGAGCCGGGCCCCGTGCTCGTCGTCCCCGGCGACGACGTCCACACCCGCCGGCTGCGGCTCGCGGGCACCCGCCACCACGACCGGCATCCGCCGTGCCGTCGCCCCGAGTTCGCCGGGGTCCGGAACCGTGCCGACCACCACCAGGCCGTCGACGCCCAGGTCCAGGAACGGTTCGGCGAGGTCGTGTCCCATCCGCCGGTTCAGCCGGGCGTCGGCGAGCAGCATGTGCAGACCGGCTGTGTGCAGCAGGGAGTTGAGGCCGTCGAGCAGGTCGACGAACCACGGGTTGCGCAGGTCGTCCAGGAGGACGCCGACCGTGCGGGTGCGCTGTTCGCTCAGGCTGCGGGCGGCCGCGTTGGGCCGGTAGCCCAGCTCGCGCACGGCCCGCAGCACGGCCTCCCGTTTCCCTGGGCTGACCGGTCCCGAGCCCCGCAGCACCAGCGAGACCAGCGACTTGGACACTCCGGCCCGGTCGGCCACGTCACGGATCGTCGGCGGTCTCATGACATGGACCGTTCCATGCGACGTGCCGCGCTGTCAAAAGGTTGACACGCTTGCCATGTCAGCACAAAGGTGGCCTGGACAGAGCGTGGACCGGTCCAAGTCGCCCCGGGAGGGCTGTCATGGTGGATGAGCTGGGTGTCGCCGTCGTCGGGTTCGGCTGGATGGGCCGGGTGCACTCCCAGGCGTACGCGCGGCTGCCGCACCACTATCCGCACCTCCCGCTGCGGCCCCGGCTGATCACCGTCGCCGAGGAGGTGCCGGGTCGGGCCGAGGAGGCCGCCGCGCAGTTCGGGTTCGCCTCCGCGACCCGCGACTGGCGGGAGGTCGCCGCGGACCCGCGCGTGCGGGCCGTCAGCATCACCGCCCCGAACTTCCTGCACCGGGAGATCGGTGTGACGATGGCCGAGGCCGGCAAGCACATCTGGATCGAAAAACCGGTCGGGCTGACCGCCGGGGACGCCCGCGCGGTGGCCGACGCGGCCGCCAAGGCCGGCGTGCGGGGCGCGGTCGGCTTCAACTACCGCAACGCGCCCGCCGTCGAGGCCGCCCGCGAGCTGATCGCCTCCGGTGAGATCGGCGCGGTGACCCACGTCCGCATCCGCCTGTTCAGCGACTACGCGGCCCACCCGGACGGCGCCCTGACCTGGCGGTACGAGCGGGCGCGCGGCGGCAGCGGGGTGCTCGGCGATCTGGCCTCGCACGGCGCGGACCTGGCCCGCTTCCTGCTCGGCGAGATCACCTCGCTCACCGCCGACACTGCGATCTTCCTCCCCGAGCGGGCCCGGCCGACCGGCGCCACCGCCGGCCACACCCTCGCCGCCGGCGGCGAACGGGGCCCGGTCGAGAACGAGGACTACGTCAACTGCCTGCTGCGCTTCGCCTCCGGCGCGCGCGGGGTCCTGGAGGCCTGCCGGGTCTCGGTCGGCGAACAGAACAACTACGGCTTCGAGGTGCACGGCACGAAGGGGGCTGTCTTCTGGGACTTCCGGCGGCTGAACGAGCTGGCGGTGAGCCGGGGTTCGGCGTACCAGGACCAGCCCGTGAGCACGGTGTACGTCGGGCCGGGCGCCGGTGAGTTCGCGGCGTTTCAGCCGGGGGCGGCGAATGCGATGGGGTACGACGATCTGAAGGTGATCGAGGCGTACCGCTTCGTACGGTCGGTGGCCGAGGGGGTGCCGTACGGTACGACGCTTGCGGATGCGGTGCGGAGCGCTGCCGCGTTGGACGCGATGACGCTGGCCGCTCAGCGGAGGACTTGGGTGGACGTGGAGACAGGTTGATCTGATTTCTCTGCTGGAGGCGCCGCCAGGAGTGCCGCGATGTGCCGTCAGTCGTCTGCGGGTCCGTCGTGGCTTGTCGCGCCCACGCGGCGGTAGCCGCATATCAGACATAGCCCCGCGCCCCTTCAGGGCGCTGCACCTCGGGGCACCGGCCTGCCGAGTTCTTCCACTCCTGCGGTCAGCGCGTCCGCCACCGCATCCGGCGGGATGTCAGCGCCGCCGCTCGTACGGGCCAGGAGGGGTAGTTCCACCTGGACTCCGGCGAGGCGGGTCAGGTTGACGGGGTTCCGGGGGTGTACGCCGCGCAGGCCGGGCGGAATCGCCGCCAGGTCGGTGACGGTCGGGAACTGCGGGGCCCCGGCGGCGAACGCCTCGGCCAGGACTCGGGCCGCGGGCCGGTTGGCGCCGCCCAGGAAGACCGTGCGTGGCGCCTCGGGGCGCATATGGCCGTGCAGGGAGACCGTGAGGGAGACCCGCCGCAGGAACTCCCGGAGCAGTGCACAGTGATCGGCCGCCATGCGTGGGGACGGTATGTGGACGGGCTCCCGGGCGCCCGGCTGGGTGAAGACGAGGCTGGTGGCGCCGCAGCGGCGGGCCACGAGGCCGGCGAGTTCGGCGGTGCCGCCCTCGATGCTGCCGTGCAGCGCCAGGAGCCCGATACCGTCGCCGGGTACCAGGGTCGCGAGGAGCGGGACGCCCTCGATCTCGACCTGTTCGGTGCGTGTCATCGCTCCCCCTCAGCCGTCCGTCGGTGCGGGCATGTTGTACGGCGTGACAACCTGGATCGCGGACGGCAGCGGCGGGCCGGCCGGGGGCAGCGCGCCGTGCGCCCGCATGACGAGATGGCAGGCCTCCCGCATGTCCTGGCGCAGATCGTGGTGGAGCACGGCGGACAGCCGGTGTTCGCGCAGCAGCCGGGTGTTGTCGTGGTCGAGGTCGTGGGCGATGAACACCGCGCAGGTGCGGCCGAGGTCGGCGAAGGCGCGCAGGGTGGCGTCGTTGCCGCCGCCGATGGAGTACACGGCGCGGATCTCCGGATCCCGTGCCAGGGCGGCGCGGACCAGGTCGTACTGGGTGGCGTCCAGGCCCTGTCCCTCGGCGATCTCCACCAGGGTCCGCTCGGGATGCCGGGCCCGCATCACGCTGCGGAAGCCCATCTCGCGCTCCTCCTCGTTGCGGAAGAAGCCGCTGCTGAGGCTGGTGAGGACGTTGCCGGGCCGGTCGCCGAGCCACTGGCCCATCAGATAGGCGGCGGTGGCGCCGGCGGCACGGTTGTCACTGCCGACGTAGCCGACCCGGCGGCTGGCGGGCAGGTCGGTGACCAGGGAGACGACCGGGATGCCGGCCGCGGTGAGCCGGCCCACGGCCGCGGTGACCTCGGGGACGTCCGGCGCCTTGAGGATCACGCCCTGGGAGCCGCGCCGGGCGATCCGGTCCAGCGTCCTGACCTGCTCGGCGGCCGGGCCGGTCTCGCGGAAGTGGAAGCGGGAGCGGACCACCGCCGGGTGCAGGGACGGCAGTTCGGCCTCCAGGGCGGCGCGTACGGCGGTCGAGAACCGCTCGGGCGCCTGCACCACGATGTCGACCATGAACGTACGGCCGACCAGCCGGACCTGTGTGCGCTGACGGTCGAGGTCGGCGATGGCCCGGCGCACCTCCTGCGCGGTGCTCTCGCGCACCCCTCCCCTGGCGTTCAGCACTCGGTCCACGGTGGCCTCGCTGAGACCCGCCTGACGTGCGATCTCCCGGATCGGGAACGGGTGGCCCATGGCCCGGCTCCTTGAGGGGTTTTTGATGGCCAGCTGCTGGTTGTTGGAGGGGTTTGTACTGACAAGAATGACAGGGCCGCATCGTTCCCGTGGCCGAGAGCCGCAATCGGGCGGACGCTCGTGATCGGCCGGAGGCCCCTGATCGGCCGGAGCCCGGGATCCAAGGCCCGAGGCCGCCAGGCCCTGACCGAGAGGACACCCATGTCCGTCGCTTCCGTGCCAGGCCGTGCCTCGCTGTCCGAGCAGGACTGCGACCTCGGCACCTTCCGCGCCCTGATCGACCGGACGACACACCTGGCGGACTATCCGCACGCCGCGTCCGTGGCGGAGAACGTCCTGGTGTACGAGGGTGAGCGGCTGCGTACCGCCGAGGACCGGGACGCGCAGCGGGCCGAGCTCGTGCGGGCGCTCGCCGACGGCCCGGGGATCGTCGTGGTGCGGGGCGCCTTCGCCGACCCGTCCGTCGTCGACCGGGTCACCGCGGTGTTCGAGGCGCTGATCGCCGAGCAGCGGGCCTCGGGGGCGGCCGCGGGCGATCACTTCGCAAAGCCGGGCGCCAACGACCGGGTGTGGAACGCGCTGGAGAAGACGGCCCTGTACGACCCGGAGGCGTTCGCCGACTACTACGCGAACGACATCCTGGCCCTGGTCTCGGCCGCCTGGCTGGGCCCCGGCTACCAGGTGACCTCGCAGGTCAACGTGGTCAACCCGGGCGGCGCCGGCCAGAGCGCGCACCGGGACTACCACCTCGGCTTCCTGAGCAACGCGACCGCGGCCGCCTACCCCGCCCATGTGCACCGCCTCTCCCCGGTGCTCACGCTGCAGGGCGCGGTCGCCCACTGCGACATGCCGGTGGCGTCGGGCCCGACGCTGTATCTGCCGTACTCGCAGCGCTACGAGCCGGGGTATCTGGCCTGGCGACTGCCGGAGTTCCAGGCGTACTTCGAGGCGCGCCACGTACAACTCCCGCTCGCCAAGGGCGACGCGGCCTTCTTCAACCCGGCGCTCTTCCACGCCGCCGGCACCAACCGCACGGCGGACGTGCGGCGCACGGCCAATCTGCTCCAGGTGTCCTCCGCCTTCGGACGCGCGATGGAGACGGTGGACCGGGAAGCCGTGGCGAACGCGGTGTTCCCGGTGCTGCTGCGCCGCGCGGCCGAGGGTGCCGGCGAGGAGTGGCTGGAGAACGTGATCGCGGCGAGCGCCGAGGGCTACCCCTTCCCGACCAACCTCGACAGCGACCCGCCGGTCGACGGTCTGGCCCCGCCCGCGCAGGCGGACGTGGTGCGGCGGGCGGTGCGCGAGGAGTGGTCCCCGCAGCGGCTCCGTGCCGAGCTGCGGGCAGGTACGGAACGGCGAGCGAGCTGAGGAAGGTCAGGGCAGTGGGATTTCTCGACGGACTTCTCCGGGACAAGATCGTCCTGGTCAACGGCGGCAGCCAGGGGGTCGGTGCCGCGATCGCGCGGGCCGCCGCCCGGGAAGGCGCCGTCGTGGCGGTCACCGGCCGCCGTACCGAACCCGGTGAGGCGCTGGTGGCCGAGCTGGCGGCGGCCGGGGGCAAGGCGATGTTCGTGCGTGCCGATCTGGCGGACGCCGAGCAGGCCAGGGCGGCGGTCGCCGAGGTGGTGGACGCCTACGGCCGGATCGACTGTCTGGTGAACTCGGCGGGGCTGACCTCGCGGGGCACACTGCTGGACACGACGCCGGACCTGTTCGACGCGCACATCGCGATCAACCTCAAGGGGCCGTTCTTCGCGATGCAGGCGGCGGTCGCCGACATGGTGGCGCGCAAGGCGCCTGGCACGATCGTCAACATCATCACCTCCTCGGCGCACGGCGGTCAGCCGTTCCTGGCGCCGTACGTCGCCGCCAAAGCGGGCCTCGCAGGTTTGACCCGCAACGCGGCGCACGCGCACCGCTGGGACCGGATCCGGATCAACGGCCTGAACATCGGCTGGACCGCGACGGAGGGCGAGGACGCCACACAGCGCGCCTTCCACGGCGCCGGCGACGACTGGCGGGAGCAGGCCGCGGCGCGGCTGCCGATGGGAAAGCTGGGCCAACCGGACGAGATCGCCGACTTCGTGGTGTTCCTGCTGTCCGATCGCTCCGGTGTGGTGACCGGGTCGGTGATCGACTGGGACCAGAACGTGCTCGGCGGCCTCGACTGAACCTCCCTCTCCTGAACCTTCCTCTCCGCTCGTCCCCGTAAGAAATGCAAGGAGCCTCATCCCCATGCGCATCGGAATCCTCGGCCTCGGCCGCATCGGCGCCTTCCATGCCGAGACCCTCTCCGGCCTCGACGCCGTCGAGTCACTCGTTGTCACCGACCCGTTCGCGGACGCGGCCAAGGCCGCCGCCGATCGGTTCGGGGCCGAGGTCGTGGACTCGCCGGAGGCGCTGCTGGCCGCCGGTGTGGACGGCATCGTGGTGGCGGCCGCGACCGACGCCCACCCCGCCCTGATCCTGGCCGGCGTCGAGGCCGGCGTCCCGGTCTTCTGCGAGAAGCCCGTCGCGAAGACGATGAGCGAGGGCGTCGAGGTGCTCAAGGCCGTCCGGGGCAGCGACGTGCCGATCCAGATCGGCTACAACCGCCGGTTCGACGCGGGATTCACCGCCGCGCGCGCCGCCGTCCGGGCGGGCGAGCTGGGCAAGCTGCACACGGTCCGCTCCACGACCCTGGACCCGGCGCCGCCGCCGGCCGCGTATGTCGCGGCGTCCGGTGGCATCTTCCGCGACTGCTCCGTGCACGACTTCGACATCATCCGCTGGGTGACCGGCCGTGAGGTCACCGAGGTGTACGCGGTCGGCGGCAACCGGGGCGCCGACTACATCAAGGAGGCGGGCGACGCCGACACCACCGGCGCGATCCTCACCCTGGACGACGGCACCATCGCGGTGGTCTCCAACTCCCGCCACAACGCACGTGGTTACGACGTCCGCATGGAGTTGCACGGCTTCACGGACTCGATCGCGGTCGGCCTGGACGACAAGCTGCCGCTGCGCTCGGTCGAACCCGGGGTGACCTTCCCGGCCGGCACCCCGCACGACTTCTTCATGGACCGCTTCACCGACGCCTACCGTGCCGAACTCACCGCGTTCACCGAGGTCGTGGCCGGCGCCCGCCCCTCCCCCTGCACGATCGAGGACGCCCTGGAGGCAGGCTGGATCGCCGAGGCCTGCACCCTGTCCCTGCATGAGCACCGACCGGTGACGCTGGCGGAGGTCCGCCAGGCCTGACCCCGCGCCTCCGTCGACGGGCTGGACGGCGCCGTGAGCCTCATCGGTTACGGCGCCGTCCCACTCGGTGCGGCTCAGAGGCAGTAACGCACCAGCCACTCGTCCGGGTTGTAGGCGTCCCGCGCCGGGTCCGGCACCGTCACCGGCTTGGTCTCGACCGTGTCCTCGGGGCGTATCCGCTCGGGCAGCGAGCCGAAGCGGGTGCGGCGCGGGACCGCCGCGTCGGTGGCCTCCTGGGGCGTCTTCCCGGATTCCGTGCGCTGTGTCATCTCGTCCTCCCGTCTGCGCGGGCGTCCCCCGTCGTCCTGCTCAACGCCCACATGACCCGGTTGGTTCCCGGCCGTCCCCCGCCCGAATCCATTGCCGTACCGCAGGAACCGGCCGGCCGGGCATGCCGAGGGCCGGTCCCCGCAGACGCAGGAACCGGCCCATGCGGCGCGCGGAATCCTCAAGCCCCGCAGGAGCGCAGGAACCGTCGGGTGCGGACCGCGATCGGCAGGGGCTTGTCCGGCTCGCACGGGTACATGTCCTGCTCCACGATCGCGAACAGGTCCACGCCGAGCCGCTGCGCCGCTTCCATCACCGGCCCCAACACCGGTACCCCTGAGGGCGGTTCGCACATCACACCGCGGGCCACGGCGGGCCCGAACGGAGTTCCCTCGGCCTGCACCTCGGCGAGGATCTCCGGGTCCACCTGCTTGAGATGGAGATAGCCGATGCGCTCGCCGTAGGTCTCGATGAGCTTGACGCTGTCCCCGCCGCAGTAGGCGTAGTGCCCGGTGTCCAGGCAGAGGTTGACCAGATCCGTGTCGGTCGAGTCCAGGAAGCGTTCGACGTGCTCCTCGGTGTCGATGTGCGTGTCGGCGTGCGGGTGTACGACGATGTCCAGGCCGTATGTCTCCTTGACCTCGTGACCGAGCCGCTCCATGCCCTTGGTCAGGTGCGCCCACTGCTCGGCGGTCAGCTCCGGCGGCTCCAGGATCTCGGCGGTTTTGTCGTCCCGCCAGAAGGAGGGGATGACCACCAGATGCCGTGCCCCCATCGCCTCGGTGAGCGCGGCGACCTGGCTGACATGGGCCCAGGTCTCCTCCCACACGGACGGGCCGCGGTGCATGCCGGTGAAGACGGTGCCCGCCGAGACCTTCAGGTTCCGCCGGGCCACCTCGTCCCTGAGGCGCGCGGGGTCGGTGGGGAGGTAGCCGTAGGGGCCGAGTTCGATCCACTCGTAGCCCGCTTCGGAGACCTCGTCGAGGAAGCGTTCCCAGGGCACCTGCCGCGGGTCGTCGGGGAACCAGACGCCCCAGGAGTCGGGGGCCGAGCCGACCCGGATACGGTCCAGCGGGGTGGGGGTGGCCATGGTCAGGGGGTTCCTTCCGGGGAGGGTGCGACGGGTGGGGTGAGGTCGCTCTCTTCGGGGAGTTCGTCGGTGTCGACGCCGCGTACCTGGGCCAGTTCGTGTTTGAGGGCGGCGAGTTCGGCACCGCCGGCCATGTGGTTGGTCAGCTCCTCCAGGCTGACCTCGGCGCGGGACGCGGACAGTTCGAGGGTGCCCAGGCGCAGGACGCTGAAGTGGTCGCCGACCATGTAGGCGTGGTGGGGGTTGTGGGTGATGAAGATGACGCCCAGGCCGCGGTCGCGGGCGGCGGCGATGTATTTGAGGACGACGCCGGACTGCTTCACGCCGAGGGCGGCGGTGGGCTCGTCCAGGATGAGGACGCGGGCGCCGAAGTAGACGGCGCGGGCGATGGCGACGCATTGGCGCTGGCCGCCGGAGAGGGTGCCGATGGGCTGTTCGAGGTCGTCCAGGACGATGCCCATGTTGCGCAGTTCCTGATCGGCGGTGGCCTTCATGCGGGCGATGTCCAGGCGGCGGACGGGCCAGGGCCCCTTGGTCATTTCCGAGCCGAGGAAGAAGTTGCGCCACACCGGCATCAACGGCACCGTCGCCAGGTCCTGGTAGACGGTGGCGATGCCGCGGTCCAGGGCCTCGCGCGGGGTGGTGAAGCGTACCGGCTCCTCGTCGACGAGGAATTCGCCCTCGGTGTGCTGGTGCAGGCCGGAGATGATTTTGATGAGGGTGGATTTGCCGGCGCCGTTGTCGCCGAGGACGCAGGTGACCTGGCCGGGACGGACGGTCAGGTCGACGCCGTGCAGGGCGCGGATGTTGCCGTAGGACTTGCCCGCGCCGCGCAGTTCGACCAGCGGGCCGTCCTGCTGGGGTGCGGCGTCCTGGAGGACGGCGCCGTGGGTTCCGGTTCCGTTGTCAGTCATGGCGTTACCTCCGGGTCGCGGTGCGCTGGACCCACTGGTTGATCAGGACGGCGCCGAGGAGCATCACGCCGAGGAAGGCCTTGAACCAGTCAGGGTTCCAGCCGGCGTAGACGATGCCCTGGTTGACCATGCCGAACATGAACGCGCCGAAGACGGAACCGATCGCCGAGCCGGAGCCGCCGGTGAGCAGACAGCCGCCGATCACCGCCGCCGCGATGTAGATCAGCTCGTTGCTCACTCCCTCGCCGGACTGCACGGTGTTGAAGGAGAACAGGTTGTGCATGCCGACGAACCAGGCACCGAGACCGACCAGCATGAACAGCGAGATCTTGGTGAACGTCACGGGCACACCCACTGCCCGCGCCGACTCCTTGTTCCCGCCGACCGCGAAGATCCAGTTCCCGTACTTCGTGCGCAGCAGCACCCAGGTCGCCAGCGCGGCGAAGACCAGCCACCACACGACCGTGATCTTCACCTGCACCCCGCCCACGTCGAACGACGACGCGAAGATCTTCTTCGCCTGGGCGAAGCCGTCCATGTCGCTGATGTCGTCGGTGGCGACATTGCCGGTGACCAGCTTGGTCACGGCCAGGTTCACACCCTGCAGGATCAGGAACGTGCCCAGCGTGATCAGGAAGCTGGGCAGCCCGGTCTTCACCACCAGCCAGCCGTTGAAGAACCCGATGGCGAGCGAGACGACCAGGGCGACGATCACGCCGGTCCACACGTTCAGGGTCAGCTGGTAGCTGAGCATGCTCGCGGTCAGCGCCGAGGAGATCACCGCGACACCGGACGACAGGTCGAACTCGCCGCCGATCATCAACAGGGCTACCGGCAGCGCCATGATCCCGATCGTCGACGACTGGTACAGGATCGTCGCCATCGAACTGCCCTGACGCACCGCGGGCGCGGCGATCAGGAAGAAGACCAGTACGGCGGCCGCGCCGAGGAAGACACCCACCTCGGGGCGGGCCAGCAGCCGTAGCGCCAGCGGGCGCCGCGCGGTACGGCCGTCGCTCTCCTTCGGGCCGGACGCCGGCGGCCTGCCGAGGGCCGGCTCAGCCTGCTGCGCCATGCTCATCACCGGGTCCCCTTCGCGGCGAACTCGGCCACCTTGTCGACGTTGGACTTGTCGACGAAGGCCGGACCGGTCAGCACCGGCTGTACCCCGCCACCGCTGTAGTTGCCGTTGTACTTGTAGAGCCACAAGGCGTCGACCGCCAGGTAGCCCTGCAGATAGGGCTGCTGGTCGACGGCGAACTCGATCGAGCCGTTCTGGACTGCCTTCACCAGGTCTTTGTTCAGGTCGAAGGTGGCCACCTTCGCCTTGCTGCCCGCGTCGCCCACCGACTGCACGGCGGTCAGCGCGAACGGCGCGCCGAGGGTGACGACCGTGTCGATGGACGAGTCCTGCTTCAGCTTCGCCGTGATCGTCGACCGCACGGACGGCATGTCCGTGCCGTTCACATACAGCGTCTCAGTCGTGCCCTTGAACGTCTTCTGCACACCGTCGCAGCGCTGGGTGAGGCCCACATTGCCCTGCTCCTGGATGACACAGACGATCTTCTTGGCGCCGGTGGTGTTCAGCTTGTCGCCGAAGGCCTCGCCCGCCACGCTCTCGTCCTGCCCGAAGAACTCCAGCATTCCGAGCTTCTTCCAGTCGCTCAGTCCCGAGTTCAGGCCCACCACGGGGATGCCGGACTGCTCCGCCTTGCCGATGACGCCCTTCATCGCGTCCGGCTTGGCCAGGGTGACCGCGATCCCGTCGACCTTCTGGTCGACCGCGTTCTGCACCAGGTTCGCCTGGTTGCCGGCGTTCGGGTCGGCGGAGTAGACAAGCTTGATGTTGTCCTTGGCCGCGGCGGCCTCGGCACCCTTGCGGACGGTGTCCCAGAAGGTGTCACCGGGTGCCTGGTGGGTGACCAGCGCGACGGTCATGCGCGGGGTGTTGGCCTTGCCCGCCGAGGCGTTCTGTGCCGCCTCCTCGGCCTTCTTGCCGCCGTGGGCGCTGGCGCACCCCGCCAGTGTCAGGGCGGCCGCGGCGGCGACGGCCACTATCGGGGCCAGTCTCCGGGAGCGGGAGGGAGAAGAGCGGTCCATCTTTCCAGCACCTCACTGTGCGTGCGACGGGGGGAAGGGACGCTGTTGCGTTGGGACGGGATACAAGTCCTTGGCGAGCCCGCTGTCAATACTTTGTTAAGACATCATTTCACAAGCAGGTCCGAATGTAAGTACAAACCATTGACACCTTCACCTTCCCGGACCTACACCTGAGAGGCATGAGCCCAGTACACCGCACCGAGCAGCGAACGGCACCGGGTGATCGCGCGCTCGACTCGCTCACCTTCACCCTGGACCGCACGAGCCCGGTGCCGCTGTACTACCAGCTCGCCCAGCAGTTGGAGGCGGCCATCGAACACGGCACGCTGACCCCGGGCAACCTGCTGGGCAACGAGGTCGACCTCTCCGTACGGCTCGGCCTGTCCCGGCCCACCGTGCGCCAGGCGATCCAGTCCCTCGTCGACAAGGGGCTGCTGGTGCGCCGCCGCGGGGTGGGCACGCAGGTCGTGCACAGCAAGGTCAGACGGCCACTGGAACTCAGCAGCCTCTACGACGACCTGGAGTCGGCCGGACAGGCCCCGACCACCCGGGTGCTGCGCAACGAACGGATCCCGGCACCCCCGGAGGCGGCCGCGGCCCTCGCCCTCGCGGAGGGCGCCGAGGTCACCGTGCTGGAGCGGCTGCGCCGCACCCATGGCCGGCCGGTGGCGTTCCTGTGCAACTATCTGCCGGCCGGCCTGCTCGAACTCCCCACGGAGCGACTGGAGTCGACAGGCCTGTACCACATGATGCGGTCCGCCGGGATCGTCCTGCACAGCGCCCGCCAGTCGATCGGCGCCCGCAGCGCGACGGCCGAGGAGGGCGCCCTGCTGGACGAGAAGGCGGGCGCGGCCCTGCTCACCATGCGGCGCACCGCGTACGACGTCACGGGCCGGCCGGTGGAGTACGGCAGCCATGTGTACCGGGCCTCGCGGTACACCTTCGACTTCCAGCTGCTCGTCAGAACCTGAACCGCCGATCAGCAGGACCTGAGCCCCCTGGGCCGAACCCGAGCCGCTGGTCAGAACCGGAAGCGGAATCACCCGTGTTCACACAGCCCCCACGGCCGCCCGTGCCGTGGCGGCCGCCGGCTCCGCGCTCCGGCGAACTCGCAGGTAACGATGACGATTACGTTTCGGGCAAGAGACAGTCGAGTGGAGGCCGAGCTATTGACGCATGAGCGGACTTGGGGCTGTTATTACGCCACGATGTTCGGTCGAGTTGGTTTCTGAGCGGTTTCGACAACCTTTCGGTGATCAACTCATCCCCTTGACCGAGCCCTGTTTTCCTCAGGAGCCGCCATGCGCCTCTCCCCCTCCGGTGTTTCCGTCCCCGGTCCCAGCCGTCGCTCGCTGCTGCGCGGAGCGGGCGGTGCCGCCCTGCTCGCCGGTGCCGGTGTCCCCTTGCTGTCCGCCTGCGGAGGCAGCGGTTCCTCCTCCGACCCGAAGACCGTCACGCTCGGCTCCAACGCCTCGGACGCCGTGCCGAAGAAAGCCTTCGCGGCGGTGTACGCGGACTTCAAGAAGCAGTCCGGCATCACCGTCGATGTGAACACCAAGGACCACAACACCTTCCAGGAGCAGATCAACTCGTATCTGCAGGGCACGCCGGACGACGTGTTCAACTGGTTCGCCGGATACCGCATGCAGTTCTTCGCGGCGAAGAAGCTGGCCACACCGATCGACGACGTGTGGCAGAAGATCGGGGACAATTTCCCGGACGCGATGAAGAAGCTCAGCAAGGGCGAGGACGGCAAGTACTACTTCGTGCCGGTGACGACGTATCCCTGGGCGATCTTCTACCGCAAGAGCGTCTTCCAGCAGCACGGCTACAAGATCCCCGCCACCTGGGACGAGCTGGTCGCCCTGTGCAAGCAGATGCAGAAGGACAACCTGGTCCCGATCGCCTTCGGCGACAAGGACGCCTGGCCGGCGATGGGCACCTTCGACCAGATCAACTTCCGCCTCAACGGCTATGACTTCCACGTGCAGTTGATGGCGGGCAAGGCCTCCTGGACCGACGCCAAGGTGAAGGCCGTCTTCGACCACTGGGCCGAGCTGCTCCCCTACCACCAGGACGGCTTCATGGGCCGTACCTGGGAGGACGCCGCACAGACGCTGGTGTCGAAGAAGGCCGGCATGTACCTCCTCGGCTCCTTCGTGGCCCAGCAGTTCACCAACAAGGCCGACCTGGACGACCTTGACTTCTTCCCCTTCCCGGAGATCAACTCCGCGTACGGCCAGGAAACGGTCGAGGCGCCGACCGACGGCTTCATGGTCAGCAAGGCCCCGAAGAACCACGCCGGTGTCGTCAAGCTGCTGGAATACCTGGGCAGCCCGGCGGCCGAGGAGATATACCTCAAGACCGACCCGAGCGTGGTCGCCGCCTCCGACAAGGCCAGCACCTCGGCGTACTCGGCGCTGCAGAAGAAGGCGTTCGAGATGATCGGCAGCGCCAAGAGCCTCACCCAGTTCATGGACCGCGACTCCCGGCCCGACTTCACCTCCACGGTGATGCAGCCGGGCCTGCAGAAGTTCCTGCAGAACCCCAAGGGCGTGGACAGCCTGTTGTCGTCCATCGAGCGCCAGAAGAAGACGATCTTCGCGTCCGAGTGAGCGACCCGATGACGACCGATACGACGACGCAGCCCCCGGAGACGGCCGCGGTGCCGCCTCCGGGCGCCTCGCCTGCGCGCACGCGGGCCACGCACAGCCACCGCCGCCTGCTGACCCGCCGCGACCGGATCACGCTCGCCCTGATGGCGGGCGTGCCGACGATCCTGCACGTGGCCCTCGTCTGGGTCACCGCCATCGCCTCGATCTTCCTCGCCTTCACCACCTGGGACGGCATCGGGTTCGACTCGATCAAGTGGGTGGGCCTGGACAACTTCAAGCAACTCTTCAACGACAACCCGCAGTTCTGGCCGGCCGTCCAGCACAACGTGATCTGGTTCGTGGTGCTGATCCTGATCCCGACGCCGTTCGGCCTGTTCCTGGCCGTGCAGCTGGACAAGCGGATCCGCTTCAGCCGGGTCTACCAGACCGCATTCTTCCTGCCCGTCGTCATCTCGATGGCCTGCATCGGCTTCGTCTGGCAGCTGGTCTACAACCCGGACACCGGCCTGATCAACAGCATCATCGGCGCCAACAAGCCCGGCCACTACATCGACTGGATCGGCGACCCGCATCTGAACCTATGGGCGATCCTGATCGCCGCGTCCTGGCGGCACACCGGCTACATGATGATCCTCTACCTGGCCGGTCTGAAGAGCGTCGACCCGTCGCTCAGGGAGGCCGCCGCGCTGGACGGCGCGAACGAGTGGCAGACGTTCAAGAGCGTCATCTTCCCCACCCTGCGCCCGACCAACACGGTCGTCCTGGTCGTCACCATCATCGAGGCGCTGCGCGCCTTCGACCTGGTCTTCGTCTTCAACAAGGGCGCCCAGGGCACGGAGTTGCTGTCGATCCTCGTCACCAACAACATCATCGGCGAGTCCAGCCGCATCGGTTACGGCTCCGCGATCGCCGTGGTCCTGCTGGTGATCTCCCTAGCGGTGATCATCCCCTATCTGATCGCCACCTTCCGGAAGGAGCGGCGCGCGTGAGCAGCACCACCCTGCCCCTGAAGCGGCGCGCCCCGATCCGCCCGGCCCGCGTGCTGCTGCACGTCTTCCTCGCGGGCACGGCTCTGGCCTGGCTGGCCCCGCTCCTCTGGGCGATCTTCTCGGCGCTACGGCCGTACAGCGAGACAAGCACGAAGGGCTATGTCTCCTGGCCGGACAAGCTGACGTTCGAGAACTTCACGAACGCGTTCAAGCAGTCGGACATGCTGCACTACTTCGGCAACACGCTGATCATCGCGGTGCCGGCCGTGCTGCTGACCCTGTTCCTGTCCTCCTGTGTGGCGTTCTACGTCAGCCGCTTCGACTTCCGCCTCAACCTGGCCCTGCTGCTGGTCTTCACCGCCGGCAATCTGCTGCCGCAGCAGGTCATCATCACCCCGCTGTACCGGCTGTACCTGCTGACGAACCTGCCGGGCATCACGGCGAGCGGCAAGCTGTACGACTCCGCGCTCGGCCTGGTCCTCATCCATGTGGCGTTCCAGTCCGGGTTCTGCGCGTTCGTGCTGAGCAACTACATGCGCTCGCTGCCGCACGAGCTGACGGAGGCGGCGCTGGTCGACGGAGCCTCGGTGTGGCGGCTGTACTGGCAGATCACACTGCCGCTGTGCAAGCCGGCGATGGCGGCCCTGGCGACCCTGCTGTCGATCTGGATCTACAACGACTTCTTCTGGGCCCTCGTCCTGATCTCGACCGGTCAGAACATGCCGATCACCTCGGCCCTGAACAACCTCTCCGGCCAGTACTTCACCGACCCCAACCTGGTGGCGGCAGGCTCCCTCCTGACGGCCATCCCCACGCTGGTCGTCTACTTCGCGCTCCAGCGCCAGTTCGTCAGCGGCCTGACCCTCGGCTCCAACAAGGGCTGACTGCCAGGACACCGGTTCACGCGGCCGGCACGTACAACGACGTACAACGGGTGGAGGTATCACACGGCCGAGGGGGCCGTACCGGAACAGTCCGGTACGGCCCCCTCGGCCACGCTGTGTTGCGTCGCCGAAGTCGATGACCTGAATCAGCCGGGGATTGCCGCGAGGTCCTCTCTCAGCTGCGCGAGGGTGAAGCCGTCGGGGTCGGCGCGATTGGCATCGGTCCACTGACCGCTGAGGACTGCGTAGGCCTCGTCACAGTAGGTCTGGAAGAACTGCCAGGTCATGGGCTGGAGCTTCCCCCAGGTGACGCAGATCAGCTGTGTCGGGGTGTACCCGATGACGGGCACGCAGTGGCCACCCCAACTGTTGGGTTGCCCCGGTCCCACCGGTCCTCCCGGGGGGACCATCCAGACGGTTTGCCCTTGGGCGCTGTAGGGCAGTTGCATCCCGATGAACGCGGCGCCAAACAGTTCGATGGTGTTTCGCACATGCTCGGTGTTGCCCGGCTCGCAGGCAGCGAAGCCGAAGATGGTGTTGCCCCCGATTCCCTTTTTGCGCCAGAAGTTTAGCGCGTCGAGCATGTTGGTGCCCCGGTCTGTTGAGGGGTCCCCCGCCTGAAACCCTGTGAGGTCGGTGTAGGCGCCCAGCGCTTCTTCCTTGGTGGGCTCGAACTCTTCAGGCCCTTCATAGGCTGACCAGTTCTGCTCCATGTGGAGCGCAGCGGCTTCTACGCAGTCACCGTATTTGTCATTGCCCAGCATCTGCCAGTCGATGACCTTGTCGGTCCAGTTCTTCGCCGTAGGGGCCGGGGGCAGTGTGGGATGGAGGTACTGCGCGAAGTTGAGCGTTCGCCTGTCCACCCTGGCGGGTGCCTTGCCGAGCTTGCCCATGACGGGCTGGCCGTTACGAGGTGCCATGGTTCTCCTTCTGCGCCCTGTTCTGCCCATGTAGGCGATGGGTATTTCCTCTGTCATATGCCTGACACTCACTTCGCGCTACCGGCGGGCTATGGGGCTTGACCTGAATGGGTGACTTCTCTCCTCCCGGCACGACGCAGACCAACGACCAGGGGTAACGAGCTGACCGAAGCCGCGCTGTTCGACACCCTGATCGTGCACTTCGCCCTCCAGGGCCAGTTCGTCAACGGCCTGACGCTCGGCTCCAACAAGGGCTGAGCAACCGAGGACCTGCCGCGGTATCGACCGGTGAGTGCATGCGCGGGGTGACCGGTGGCCGGTGGCTATGGTGGTTGCCACCGGTCACGACTTGTTCCACGTCAGGCTGACTGTCAGCTGAGCCGAGGCTCCGGCCGCCGTGATGACCGCGCCCGCCTGGGCGTTCAGCTCGACGCCGAACTCCACGACGAGGACGTCGGGCCGCTGCACGAAGTCCTCCACCTGCGCGGTCAGGCCATAAGCCACCGCCCGCACGGCACGCATCACGGACTCGAACGTGCCCTCGGCCCTCTCGATCATCGCGTTGGTCGACGCACCCCGGGTGAGCACCGGGCTCGTTGCCTGCTCGTCGGAGACCCGGACGAGCACGGCGCCACCGTCATGTAGCGGGAACTCCATGATGGTCATACTCTATGAATTATCACGAATTGTCGGATAACGCCGGATAGTTGATGGTTCTCTTAAATTCCCGCGTGCGGGTGCCGAAGGCGAGGGTGGGTCGGCGGGCTTCGGCCGGACCGGATGCGGTGTCACCGACGAAGGAGGTGAGTGATGCCTCTCGCCGTCGAGATAGTTCTCATCGTCATCGGCGTTCTCCTGCTGGCGACCGCTCTGATAGGCAGCGGTATCTCGCGGCGCCTGATGACCATCCCAAAGATGCATCGGGTACCACGGGTCGCCCTGGCCGTTCTCGGGGTGTTGCTGGTGGCGGGCGGAATGTGGGGGCTTTCGACCGGGACGGCGAAGCACGCTCCCACACTGGCCGAACTCAGGGCACGTGTTCCGTCCGACGTCAAGCAGTCGATGGACTGCACGGAAGCCACCGAAGCCCCCAAGAATGCGGTGGAACTGGACTGCGGCACACAGAATGCCGTCCCGGACCATGTCTGGTACATCATGTTCCCCGACGTGAATTCCATGCAGCACTACTGGATGACACAGGCCGGCACCGTGAACCTCCAGGGAACCCAGTGCGTCAGCTTGAGCGACTACACGAAGGGGAGCAAGACGTCGTATTACCTCAGCGATCAGGCAATCACTGATGGCGACGACGCCTGCACTATGGACGGAAATTCACCCGTGATCGTATACACGGACCGGCGTTACAACATCGTCGTCATCGCCGAGGAATCGGATCCACAGAAGTTCTCCGAGTTCAACAACTGGATCGCGACCTCGCAACCAGCAGGGCCGAGAGACGCCACTCCCGCCACGCCCTCGCAGACCCCCGACGGGAGCTGACGGGCCCGAGGAGAGAAGGGCGCCATGGCGGAGGAGCTCGATTTTGTCCTCGAAGTGAGCGAGGCCCCCGGCGGCTACAGCGTCGAGGTCTCGTCGCCGTGCGGTGAAGACCGCGCCATCGCCGAAATCGACGCACCCGCGCTGTTGGAGCGCCTGCCGTCCCTGCAGGCGGCGGTCCTCGGGTCCGCCGCCCGGTCGCGGGGCGCGGGGACCGCGCTCGAGGCGCCGGCCAGACAGGTCGGCGGTATTCTGTACGACGCCGTGTTCCAGAACGCGATCAAGGCGCTCTACCTTTCCAGCAGGCAGAAGGCTCAGGAACACGGGCAAAGACTGCGCATGGTGCTGCGGGTCCGCTCACCGGAACTCGCCGCGCTGCCCTGGGAACTGCTGCACGACGCGAAGCTCGGCGGTTATCTGTGCCTGCACCACCCGATCATCCGGTACGTCGAGATCCTGGAACCGGTGTCGCCGCTGCGCGTGGTGCCGCCGCTGCGCATCCTCGGCATGGTGTCCCTTCCCGGCTCGCTGGGGGCGCTGGACGCGGAGGCCGAGCGGGAGAGCCTGAGCACCGCGCTCAAGCCGCTCGTCGACGAGAGGATGGTGCAGCTCGACTGGGTGCGCGGCCAGACCAAACAGGACCTCTTCGAGGCTCTGCTCAGCGGCTGCCACATCTTCCACTTCACAGGTCATGGAAAGTTCGACGAGGTCCGGCGCCAGGGAATGATCGTCTTCGCCGACGAGCACGGCCGGGAGGATCCGCTGCACGCCGAGGCACTCGGCTCGTTGATCAGCATCGCCGAGCCCGCACCGCGCCTGGTCGTCCTCAACAGCTGCGAGACGGGAACCTCCCACGCACAGGATCTCTTCTCCAGCACGGCAGCCGAGCTGGAGCACACGGTGCCCGCCGTGGTGGCCATGCAGTTCGCAGTGACCGACAAGGCCGCCGTGCTCTTCGCCAGGGCCTTCTACCAGGCCCTCGCGGCGAACCGCCCAGTCCACGAGGCCGTGCGCACGGGCCGTATCGCCTTGCGCGCCGACAAGGACGACAGCCTCGAGTGCTTCACCCCCGTGCTGTACCAGCGCAGTGGTGACGCCCGGCTCTTCGACCTCACCTCTCCACGCCCGTCCACTCCTCCGCAGACCGTGGTCCACGAGATCAATCAGCTGCAGTGGGAGGCCGAGCGCGCCAGGCACTCCGAGCAGGCTTCCGCTCCCGAACCCGAGCGATCGTCCTCTCAGCCGCTCCCGCCTCCCCGGACGATGCCCTCGCCGGGCGTCACGCCGCGCCCGGAGATCGACACCGGGCACTGGGTGGTCAGTCTGGCCGTCCATCCGCGCGGGCGACTGCTCGCCACCGGCGCCCGCAAGCTCGTGCGGGTCTGGGACGTGGTCACCGGCCGGCCGACGTGGGAGCGCCGGCTCGGCGGGTGGAGCACGATGGTGAACGCGATCGCCTTCAGCCCGGACGGCGGAAGACTGGCGGCCGGCAGCACGGACAATCTCGTCCGTGTCTGGGACATGGAGACCGGGTCCGTGACCGCCGAATTGACCCACGGCCACTTCGTCAACGCGGTGGATTTCGACGGCAGCGGGCGATATCTGGCCACAGGGAGTGCGGATGCGACGGCCTGTGTCTGGGATCTGAGCACAGGGAACCGGGTCCTGTCGGTGCGTCATGCCCGCGCGGTGAAGGACGTGAAGTTCAGTCCGGACGGGCGTCTGCTGCTCACGGCGTCCGAGGACAAGAAGGCGTACGTCTGGGACACGGGCACTGGCCGGCAGGCGGCACAGATACCGCACCAGGACTTCGTCCTCGGTGTCGCCTTCTCCCCGGACGGACGCATGATCGCCACGTGCAGCGAGGACCACAGCGCTCAGGTGAGGGAGACCCAGACGTGGACGCCGCTCTTCCATGTCGAGCACGGGAGCGGTCTGAGGGCGGTGGCGTTCCGGTGCGACAGCGGCATGATCGCCACCGGCGACGAGGACGGCATCGTGTGCGTGTGGCAGGCCGACACGGGGCTGGCTCTCCTCTCCCTCAAGCACAACCGCACGGTGAACGCCGTGGACTTCTATCCGGACGGCCGGTACCTGGCCAGCGCGGGTGAGGACAAGGTGGTACGCAGCACTCGGATTCCCGATGCCGACGGCTGACCGCCGGGGGATGGCGGAGGCGGTGTGGAGGACCGAAGTGTCAGTGGTGATCGCCGAGCCACGGCTGTCGGTGATTGCGGGGAATCCTGCACGCGGCGTTTCCTGGCATGGCAGGATTAACGTAAGCAGCATCGTGGAATCAGAGGTCGGGGAGGACCTGGCGGCGAGGCGGCAGAGTTCGATCATTGAGGGGTGAGGATGACGGATTCAGAGAATCACATTGAAGCCGACTCCTCCATATATGGTCCGGCTATCCAGTTCCGCGACATTATCGGCGACATCACAATAAATCACAACTTGCCCACTGGCGATCCCGCTTCCTCTGCGGCTCCAGCGAATCCCATTAGCGCCGCTTCGCTGGCTTCCGGCGCCAGTGTCAATGCCGGACGCGTTTCACCCCTAAGAACGATCCTGATCCACAGGCCAGTGCCCCACGTGGTCTCATTCAGTCGGGATAACGCGACCCTCACCGCCAAGACCTACAAAACTCTGCGCGCATGGAATGTCACAGACGGCGCCCCGGTGATGGACGTAAAGTATTCCAAAGAGATCAGGCACTTCTCTTTTTCGTGTGATGCCCAGTTCTATGCCGTCGTCCTGGGTTTGGGGTCGAAGGTCAAGGTGGTGAGGGTCTCGGACGGGGAAGAGGTATGCACGTTGGAAGCCCGAGGGTTTGTGAACGACGTGCAATTCAGCACGAGGAGCAACGTGCTGGCTGTCGCGGACGACGGAATATTGCTGTGGAGCCCGGCATGGGGTGAGAAACGGCTTGTCGAGGCCGACGGCATGCTGTCCGTTCGGAAGCTCTTCTTCAGTTCGGACGGAAGCGTGCTTGCCGCTGTCGGGCCGGGCCGAGTCGTTCAGTTGTGGAGCACCTTCAACTGGAAGCTCATTCGCAAAATGAGCGGATTCAACAAGAGGGCCAGTCAGGTCGCTCTGAGCGGTGACGGACGCCTCATTGCCACATACGGCGGCCTGCGGGGTGATGTATTGATATCGGAATCCCGATCCGGCGCTTCTGTGTGCCGTATCTCCGGTGCAGCCGGGGGCCGCCTCTTTGATGAAGTCCTGTACATGCAATTCAGTCCGGATGGTCGCATCTTGATTACCATCGGTACACAGGGTGGTCTGATGCGGGTTTGGGACGCCAAGACAGGGGAAAGGTTGCGCAGTTGTGGCGAAGTACCCAAAGGATACTGCGCAAGTGTGCCGCTACCCAGTTTTTCTCAGTATTCGGGAATGTTTGCGAGCCTTGAAGGTGATCGCGTGGTGAGGTTGTGGGATCCGGCGCGGGGGAAAATGCTGCAGGAATTGAAGGCGGCGGGCCGGGTGGAGAGCGTTAAATTCAGCCCGGATGGGCGTTTGTTGGCTACCGCCGGGGACGACAACACCGTCCGCATGTGGACGTGTGCCGTGTAGGTACTCATGCCGCCATTCAAGTGGGTGCACGCTGTGTCGTGCTCCTCATGCTGATCGCCGAGCGGCCTGCCGAGGTCTGTGGTGCCCGCTGGGATGAGGATGTCGATTTGACCGGCTCACTCTACGACGCCCGTCACACGCGCCTGTCCTGGATGGCCGACAACGGCGTACCTGACACGGTGGTGTCAGTTATCAGACAGTCTTGGCCTATCTGGTGCCGAGCCACGCCCTGGACTGCGACACTCTGTGACTGCGGCGGGCAGTCCGTCGTACAGATGGTCTCGGGGGTGTACGGGTGGCAGGGCGTCCTGGTCAGTACTATCGGGCCGGTCACTGGGTGAACCGGTCAACGGGCAAGGGGAAGTCGGCGAAGAAGTCAGCCACGGGCATCATCGTGGTCGGACTTCTCATAGTGGGTGCTTGGCTGGGACTCTTCTCTCAGGGTTCGAACGCCCAGGGGACGACGCCTCAACATTCGTCGACGGTCTCGCCTTCTCCGAGCCGCTGATTCAAGGCATCTCACCGGCTGCCTGGCTTCTTCCTGATCAATCTCGTCCGCCAGCTTCGGCGCGCGGACGGGACGGGTACTCGGCTGGGAGTGGGGCGAGCTGATTCGGACAGAAGCAGCCGCTGCCAGGCTGCGTGCCATGCGTCGACCTCCTCTTGTGGAAGACCGCAGGCCTCCAGGTAGATACCTGTCGTCTTCCACGACCTGGGCATGGTTGTCCGATTGAGCAGCGCACTGATGGTTCCGGGCGACACGGGCGGCGTGGCTCGCTGACTCACTTCCCGGATCGTGTGACCGCTCACTGCCCTGACGACGGCCAGTGCTTCGATGAAGGCTCGGGGTGTATGGCAGTCAGCCGGGTCGGGCCACAGTGCCTCGGTGGCACGCTGTGCCCGGGCCGCAGCAGCAGGATCGAAGGCAATGTTGTCCGCCAAGATGATCCGCCCTGCGGTGTTGCGCGCGCGTCTTTGCGGAATGGGTCGTCCACGCGCGGCAAGTTCGCGTCTGAGGTGCTGGTAGATGACATCCAGGTCCAACTCGCGAACTGGAACAGGGATGCCTTCGTGGACGAGGCGCAGGAGTTCTCCGGTGAACGCTGTGTGGGTTTCGCCCGGTGGGGCCAGGGCCAAGCCATTCTCCGGCGATGCCGCGAGTAGGTAGCTCCCGTCAACCTCCGCCTGGTCGGCCAGCAGATCCTGCCCGCTCATCGTTCCGAGGGCTCGTCCGCTCATGCAGCAATCAAGGATGATCACATGCCGCTGGGCTCGTGAATCCATGAGGACTTCGCGGAGTGCCTGGTACGGGACTCCCGTGTGGCTGCGGCCCTGGACCGAGCCTGGTAGACCGAGGAAGAGCTCACCCCGGCCGTCGAGAAGGCCGTGACCCGCGAAGTACACCAGGAGCGTGTCCTCGGCGTCATCGGCCGCGCGGCTTATCGGGTCGAGCAGGTCATGGGAGGTACCCGGTTCGGCCACGACCGTGCAGTACTGGGGGGTCAACTGCCACGAGAGCGGACTCATCAGGACAGCCGCAAGATCCCTGAGATTGTTCGCCACGGCCGGCAGAGACTCAAGCTTCGAGTAGCGGCTGACGCCCGCGAGAACGGCCCGCGAGAGAGCTGGGTCAGGCAGTGCGCTCATGACGGGGAAGAGGTCTCGTCCGCTTGCTCCAATGCGTTCACCAGCCGACGAACCTCTTCCTCCGTCGCCTCGGTCAGACTGATCTCTACGTCGCCACGTCTGATGATGATCTTCGGAGGCCGTGGGCGGGTCTGCCGCCAGGTCACGAGGGAGAGGGCAAAAGATGCCGCACTCCACCCGTTACTGGTGATCAGTCCAAGGCTGTCGATGAGACCACCCATGGATCCGGGTGCCGCAGCCTGTGTGTGCAACGAGACCGTAGCCGTTCGTCGAACGGCTGGCTCCTGACGCAACCACCCGTCCAGCGACCGAAGCTCTTCCTCCTGACCCTCGCTCTCGATCCGAATCGCAATGTGCATTCGTCCCCCTGACCGTGGTCGCGATGAACCTGACACAGCGGCATCCTGCCCTCTGGGCGGAGCAGACCACCTTCGCAATCGGACACTTTGGCTGATGTCTTACGGTGATGGCCGATCACCGCCAGGGCTTGTGACCACATGTGACACGAGAGTCCAGAACATGATCAAGGGCCCCACCTCACTGATGTGAGGCAGAGCCCTTTGACCTGCGACTACGAAGCAAAGCTTCCGTCGGGACGACAGGATTTGAACCTGCGACCCCTTGACCCCCAGTCAAGTGCGCTACCAAGCTGCGCCACGTCCCGATGCGCTCACTCGCGGTGACCCGCGTGATCGCGCGAACAGCACTTTACCCCACGCTCGGGGGTGGGCCGAAGAGGGCCCGGGGTGCGCGGGGGACAATCGGCGGTATGACCAACACCGACGCATCGGATGCCAGGGACCGCGACGCGGACGGGCGGGCTCGCAGCGCTCGACCCCGGGACGGACTCGGGCGGCCGCTGCCGTACGGCGCGGAGGGCGTCGCCCGGCAGCCGGAGGGGGTCAAGCGGACGCCCGACGAGACGGTCACCGAGGCGCAGGGGCTGCTGGACGCGGGGAAGCCGTTCCACGCGCACCGAGGTGTTCGAGGACG
>NZ_CM002285.1:1327675-1391404 GCF_000497445.1 Streptomyces roseochromogenus subsp. oscitans DS 12.976
GGCACGGGACGCGGACCGCCCGCACGGGATGGACCTGCCGGGGCTCTCCCGCTGGGCGCGGGAGCTGGCGGACCGGGTGGCGGACGGCTCCGGCCCGGTGGACGCACGCACCGAGGCGCCTCGGCTCGGCGGACGCGGGGCCTGAACCGACCACAACCTGCCGTCTGTAGAGGCGATGGACGCGGTGCCAGTGGCATGCGGCAGACTCGGGGTGTGCGAAAGATTCATGTCATCGGTATCGGCGCGGGCGACCCCGAGCAGCTGACCCTGCAGGCCGTCCGGGCGCTGCGGAGCACGGACGTGTTCTTCCTGCTCGACAAGGGCGAGGTGAAAAGCGATCTCACGCAGCTCCGCCGGGACATGGTGGACGCGCATCTGCCCGAGGGGTCGTACCGAGTGGTGGAGGCCCGTGATCCGGAGCGGGACCGCAAGGCGGGCGGGCCGGCGTACTCCCCGGCCGTGGAGGACTGGCGCAGCGCCCGCGCCGGGATCTACGAGCGGCTGATCGCCGAGGAGCTGGGCGAGGACGGCACCGGCGCCTTCCTGGTGTGGGGCGATCCCGCGTTGTACGACAGCACGCTCGGGATTCTGGAGGAGGTGCTGGCGCGCGGCACGGTGGCGTTCGAGTACGACGTCATACCTGGCGTCAGCAGCGTCTCCACGCTGGTCGCCCGGCATCGCACGGGCCTGAACCGGGTGGCCCGGCCGGTGCAGATCACCACCGGGCGGCGGCTGGCCGAGGGCTTCCCCGAGGGCGTGGACGACGTGGTCGTGATGCTGGACGCGCACCAGACGTTCCGGCAGTACGCGGGGGACGACATCGACATCTACTGGGGCGCGTACCTCGGCACCCCGGACGAGATCCTGGTCTCCGGCCCGATCGCCGAGGCCGGTCCGCGCATCGAGCGGGTGCGGGCCGAGGCCCGCGAGCGCAAGGGCTGGATCATGGACACGTATCTGCTGCGCAGAAATCCCGGGGATCAGTAGGGGGTGGCACTCGGGCGGCCCGCCGCCGCACCGCCGGCGCGGCGCACATGTCCTGGGTGGTCACCTCGTATCCGCTCGCGGAGACCGTCGCGACCGCGCTGGTCGGCAGGTTCGGCGACCGGTTTCGGCCGCGAGGTGGTCTTCCAGGCCTCGGCGATCGTGTTCATCACCGGCTCGTCCGGCGGTGCAGGGCACGGCCGAGCTGATCGGCACGGCGTGGGACACCTGGCTGATGAGCCGGGTGCAGCGGGACATCGGCCGGCCGGCGGGGCCCGACCTCGGCGCGGCCGTCGACTCGGTCGCCAAGCGCCTCCTGGTGGAGGACCTCAGCAACGGCCTGGGCCAGCGGGCCACTTCAGCGGAGCCGGGGCCGAGCGCCGCGTAGGAAACCGGGTGAGCCGGGTGCGGGGCGCGCCGTTCGTACTCAGGGTCGTACTCAGAGCCACGTCCGCTTCCCCCCGTCCGTCCTCACGCCGGGCTGAGGCCGAGTCGCTCCAGCACCCCCGCCACGTCAGGCACCGCCGTCACACCGGGCGGCAGTGGAGGGCGGCGTACGACGACGACGGGCAGCCCGAGTTCCCGCGCGGCGGTCAGTTTTGCGGCCGTGGCCTCACCGCCGCTGTCCTTGGTCACCAGCACCTCGATGCGGTGTGTGCGCAGCAGTTCCGTCTCGGCGGCGACGGTGAACGGGCCGCGCGCCAGGACCAGTTCGGTGTGCGGCGGCAGCGGCGGCTCGGGGGGCTCCACCGAGCGGACCACGAAGTGCAGGTCGGTCAGATGGGCGAAGGTGGCCAGGCCCAAGCGCCCGGTGCTGAGGAACACCCGGTGGCCGACAGCGGGCAGCGTCTCGGCGGCCTCGGCCAGGGACGGGACGTCGTGCCAGCGGTCGCCGGGACCCGGCCGCCAGCCGGGGCGGCGCAGTACCACCGCCGGCACTCCGGTGGCCGCCGCCGCGTGAGCGGCATGCGCCGTGATCGCCTCGGCGAAGGGGTGGGTGGCGTCGACCAGCGCGTCCACCTGGTGGGTGCGCAACCAGTCGGCCAGCCCCTCCGCGCCGCCGAAGCCGCCGATCCGCACCTCGCCCGCCACCGCTCCCGGCCGCGCGACCCGCCCGGCCAAGGACGTGGTGACCCGGATCCCGGGCCGGGCGGCCAGGCCGGTGGCGAGGCGGCGGGCCTCGGTGGTGCCGCCGAGGATCAGGACGTGCGCGGGCATAGGGGTGAGCCTACGAGGTCGTACGGGACGGTCCGGTGTCCGGGTCGCTACGGTCGATGTCATGGAGGTCTCGGAATCCGTGCGTGCCGTCCTGATCGACATCGACGGTGTCCTCACCGTCTCCTGGCAGCCCCTGCCGGGTGCCGTGGCGGCACTGCGCCGGATCCGCGCGGCCGGGCTCGGCGTGGTACTGGTGACCAACACGACGTCCCGGACCCGGGCGTCGATCGCCGAGACGCTGGGCGCCGCGGGTTTCGGCGTGGACGCCGAGGACGTCCTCACCGCGCCCTCCGCCACCGCCGCCCATCTGGCCGAGCACTTCCCGGGCGCCCGTTGCGCGCTGCTCAACAGCGGAGACATCGCGGCGGATCTCGGCGAGGTCACCCTGGTCGAGGACGATCCGGAGGTGGTCGTGTTCGGCGGCGCCGGGCCGGAGTTCGACTACGCGGCGCTCGACCGGGCGTTCGGCTGGCTCCAGCGGGGCGCGCGGTTGATCGCCATGCACCGCAATCTGTACTGGCGCACCGACGCCGGGCTGCGCCTGGACACGGGTGCGTTTCTGCTCGGGCTGGAGCGGGCGGCGCGGGTCGAGGCCGAGGTCACGGGCAAGCCGTCCCGAGCCTTCTTCGCAGCGGCGCTGGCCCGGCTGGGGGTGGGCCCGGAGCAGGCGCTGATGGTGGGCGACGACGTGGAGTCGGACGTGCTGGCGGCGCAACGGGCCGGGCTGACCGGGGTGCTGGTGCGGACGGGAAAGTTCCAGCAGGAGACGCTGGACGGGGCGAGCGGCACCCCCGATCACGTGCTGGACTCGTTCGCGGACCTCCCGGCGCTGCTGGGGCTGTCGTCACCCGCGGACTAGCGCAGCAGCAACTGCGCTCCGCCCACGATCGTCGCCGCGATCACGAGTTGTTCGAAGAGCCGCTGGTTGATCCTGTGCACAGCCCATTTGCCGAACAACGCTCCAGGCGCGACAAACACCGCGAGGGCCGCGTCCAGGAGCAGCGAGCGTCCGTCGATCAGGCCGAGGCCCGCGCTGAACGGCACCTTGGACAGGTTCACGATCAGGAAGAAGAAAGCGGAGGTGCCGAGGAAGCCCAGCTTCCGGAAGCCGGCGGAGAGCAGGTACATCGACATCACCGGGCCGCCCGCGTTGGCGACCATCGTGGTGAAACCGCCGAGCACGCCGTACGAGCGGGCCTTGGCGCGGCCAGCCCGGGTGGTGACCGAGTCCGGCGCGTCCTCGGTGTCGGCTCTGCGCCGCCGCCACACCGTGACTCCGGCCATCAGCAGCAGGATCGCGCCGATCGAGGTCCGTACGATCCCGTCGTCGGCCCACATCAGGAAGAGCGTGCCCACCACGACACCCGCCGCGACGGCCGGGAACAGCCGCCACAGGGTGGGCCAGTGGGCGTGCCGCCGGTAGGTGAGGACGGCGAGCACGTCGCCGGCGATCAGGACGGGCAGCAGCACGCCGGTGGAGGCGCGGGCCGGAAGGACGGCCGCGAAGATCGCGAGACTCACCGTGTTGGCCCCGCTCACCGCGGTCTTGGAGAAGCCGACGAGCAGGGCCGCGAAGGCGAGCGCGGCGAACTCCCAGCCGGATATGTGCCAGAGCGTCATCGTGTTCATGCGGGGACCGATGCTATGTCCTGACAACCCTCCGGCGTAAGGACCGTCTCGCCAGGTGACCCCTGCCGACGGCTATGCCGGATCCGCCCGCTTCTCCACGTACTTCGCCCGGAGTTCCCGCTTCAGCACCTTCATGCTGGGGCCCAGCGGCAGCGCGTCCGCGAACTCCACGCGCCGCGGGTACTTGTGCCGGCCCAGGTGTCCCTTGGACCACTCGGTGATCGCGGCGGCGTCGGGGGCTGTACCGGATGCCGGTACGACGACGGCGCAGACCTCCTCGCCGTGCAGCTCGTCGGGCAGGCCGATGACCGCGACCTGGGCGATCGAGGGGTGGCGCAGCAGGACCTCCTCGATCTCCCTCGGGTACACGTTGTAGCCGCCGCGGATGATGACGTCCTTCTTGCGGTCGACGATCCTGAGGAAACCGTCGTCGTCCTTGGTGCCGAGGTCGCCGGTGCGGAACCAGCCGTCGACGAGGGCCTCGGCGGTGGCCTCGGGCCGGCCGAGGTAGCCGGAGAAGACGTTGTGGCCGCGGATGACGACCTCGCCCAGCTCGCCGGGCGGCAGCAGCTCGATACGGCTCTCCGCCTCGGCGCGGGCGATCTCCACGTCGACACCCCACAGCGGGTGGCCGATGGTGCCGGGCTTCGTGCCGAACAGCGGCTGGTTGACGGTGGCGGTCGGCGAGGTCTCCGACAGCCCGTAGCCCTCGTAGACCTTCGCCCCGAACGCCTCCTCGAACCGTTCCAGTACGGCCACCGGAAGCGAAGCCCCTCCCGAGACGCACACGCGCAGGTCGGGCAGCGTGGCTGCCTGCGGCGCCGCGGCCGCGAGGGCGACGTACATGGTCGGCACGCCGTGGAAGGTGTTCACTCCCTCCTTCACCATCAGCTCGATGGCGCGGGCCGCGTCGAAGCGGGGCAGCAGCACGAGCGTGGCGCCCGCCCGCCAGGTGGAGTTGAGCGACACCGTCTGGCCGAAGGCGTGGAAGAGCGGCAGCGCGCCGAGAGCGATGTCGTCGGCGCGGATGTCGTTGGCGTCGAAGGCGTTGACTGTCGCGTTCATCACGATGTTGAAGTGGCTGAGGACCGCGCCCTTCGGCACGCCGGTGGTGCCGCTCGTGTAGAAGATCACCGCCGGGTCGTCGGCGCCACGGGTGACGTACGACGGCAGCGGCTCGGCGCCCGCGGCGAGCTCGGTGAACTCCTCGCCCAAGGTGACCACTTGGATCCCGAGGGCCTCGGCGGCTGCCCGCCCGGTCTCGGCCTGGGCGGGGTGCACGAGCAGCAGCGTCGCCCCGCTGTCCTTCAGCACATGCTCGACCTCACCGGCTGACAGCAGCAGATGCACGGGGACGACGACTCCGCCGGCCGCGGCGACGGCGAAGTACGCGACGGGGAACTCGGCGGTGTTGGGCGCCATGAGGGCGACCCGGTCGCCCGGCCGTACGCCGAGGCCGCTGAGCGCGCCCGCCCGGGCCAGGGCCCGCCGCCAGACCTCGCCGAAGGTCAGCCGCAGCTCGCCCTCGACCAGCGCGGTCTTGCCGGGACGGCGCCGGGCGTTCTCGGCGAGGATGGCGGCTACGGACAGGGTTGCCATGGACCAGTACTCCTTGCTGCGGCTCGTGTGTCGAATTCCCTCACGGGAAGCCCCCGTTCTCCCTCGCGGGAAGCCCCATCGGCGTTGTGTCAGTGCCTCTCCACCAGCACCGCGCTCCCCTGTCCCACCCCCACGCACATGGTCGCCAGACCCCGCTCGGCGCCCGTGCGCCGCATCCGGTGCAGCAGGGTCGTCAGGATGCGGGCGCCCGAGCAGCCGAGGGGATGGCCGAGGGCGATGGCGCCGCCGGTGGGGTTCACCAGGTCCGGGTCGATGCCGAGTGCGTCGACGCAGGCGAGTGCCTGCGCGGCGAACGCCTCGTTGAACTCGGCCTCCTGCAGGTCGGCGATGTCCCAGCCGGCCCGGGCCAGCGCCTTGCGGGTGGCGGGGACCGGTCCGATGCCCATGACGTCGGGGTGGACCCCGGCGGAGGCGCCCGCGACATAGCGGCCCAGGGACTCAAGGCCCAGCTCGTTCAGGGCTTCCTCGCTGACCAGCAGCAGTCCGGCCGCGCCGTCGTTCATCGGCGAGGCGTTGCCCGCAGTGACCGTACCGCCCCGCCGGAAGACCGGCTTCAACCGTGACAGCTTCTCCAGTGAGGTGTCCTCGCGGACACACTCGTCCTGCTCGACCGTGATGCCGTCCGGGCGCTCCACGGGGAGGAGTTCGTCGTCGAAGTGCCCGTTCTTGCGCGCGGCGGCGGCCAGTCGGTGGCTGCGCAGGGCGAACTCGTCCTGGCGCTCCCGGGAGATGCCGTACCGCCCGGCGACCTCCTCGGCGGTCTCGCCCATGGACAGCAGGCCGTGCAGCTCCGTCATCGCCGGGTTGACCAGGCGCCAGCCGAGACGGGTGTCGTAGGTCTCGATGCGCTGCGGCAGGGCCTCGTCGGGGCGGGGCAGCACGAAGGGGGCGCGGCTCATGGACTCGGAGCCGCCCGCGATCACGATGTCGGCTTCACCGGCGGCGACGGTGCGGGCGGCGGTGGTGACCGCTTCGAGGCCGGAGGCGCACAGCCGGTTGACGGTGGCGCCGGGCACGGAGTCGGGCAGGCCGGCGAGCAGGGCGGCCATACGGGCGACGTTGCGGTTGTCCTCGCCGGCCTGGTTGGCCGCGCCCCAGTAGACGTCGTCGATCCGGGCCGGGTCGAGGCCGGGCACCTCGGCCACCAGCTGGCGGATGACGCCGGCGGCCAGATCGTCGGGACGGACGGAGGACAGGGCTCCGCGCAGCTTGCCGATGGGGGTGCGGCGGGCGGCCGCGAAGTGGACGGGACGCACGGCTTCGACTCCTGACCTACGACTGATCCGCGACGCTTGATCCACGACGTTGTCGATCAGCGGACCACACGGGACACTTAATTAGCACTGCTAGTTTTGGACTATAGACCCCGGACCGGCCCACTGGGAAGATCCCCCCGGAGCCACGCCGAGTCAGCCGGAGGAGACATGCCCCACGTCCGCGAGCACACCCTCGACGGCACCCACGGCCCGATCGCCGTACGCGAGTGGCCGCACCCGGCACCGAGGTACCTCGCCCTGATGGTGCACGGGTACGGCGAGCACGCGGGCCGGTACGACGAGCTGGCCGCCGTCCTCACCGGGCACGGGGCGGCCGTGTACGGGCCGGACCATGTCGGGCACGGCAGGTCGGCCGGGGAGCGGGCGCTGATCGAGGACTTCGAGGACGTGGTCACCGACGTGCACGGCGTGGCGGAGCTGGCCCGGTCCGCACACCCCGGCCCGCCTCTGGTCCTGCTCGGTCACTCCATGGGCGGACTGATCTCGGCCCGCTACGCCCAGCGGTACGGCGAAGAGCTGAGCGCGCTGATCCTGTCCGGGCCGGTGATCGGAGCCTGGGAGCTGCCGGGGCGGCTGCTGGCCCTTCCGGAGATCCCGGACACGCCGGTCAGCCCGGCCGCGCTCTCCCGGGACCCGGCCGTCGGCGCCGCCTACGCCGCCGATCCGCTGGTGTGGCACGGGCCGATGAAGCGGCCGACGGTGGAGGCGTTCGCACGGACCCTGGAGACCGTCGCCCAGGGCGGTGACGTCGGATCGCTGCCGTTGCTGTGGCTGCACGGGGACGACGACCGGCTGGTGCCGCTGCCCGGCAGCCGGGTCGGCGTGGAGCGGCTGGCCGGCGGCCGGCTGACCGAGCGGATCTTCGCCGGGGCGCGGCACGAAGTGTTCCACGAGACGGACAAGAAGGAGGCCTTCGCGGAGGTGGTCCGCTTCCTGGACCGTACGCTGCTCCGCTGACCGGCACCGCCAACCGGCGTTCCCGGCGGCCGTGTTGAGGCCCGAAGCACGCGCCCTGCGCCACGCGGCATGATCGTGTCGGACTGCTGCCCGCACTACCCGGCGTGACGGCGCCGGGACCGGCCGGGCGGAGGAGCAGCACGTGACGGGGACCGAGCCGACCGCACCGCCCATCGACACCACCAGGCCGCATCCGGCCCGGGTGTACGACTGGTTCCTCGGCGGCAAGGACAACTACCCGGTCGACGAGGAGCTGGGCCGCCGGATCATGGCGGTCGGCCGGTTCGGCGACGGCCGCGAGATCGCCGACCGGCCGGTGATCGGCGACGGCATCGGCTCCGGGTCCGGTGTCGCGCAGTACACCCAGCGCGCAGTACACCCGCCGCGCGGCGCATCGACGCCGGCGCCTCGGTCGCCGCCCGCTCGATAGCGGCGAGGACGGGGGCCAGGTCCCCGGGCCGGTCGGCCGCCGTCAGGCGGGCCGCCTGCGTCTGCACCAGGATCCCGGTGACATGGTGGGCGACGACGTCGTCCAGGTCGGCGGCGATGGCCGGGCGCTCGGCGCGACGGGTCTCACCGACGGCGACCGCGCGCCGGTGGTCCAGCGAGCGCAGACAGCCCGCGAGCCCCGCGACGACACCGATCAGGAACAGCCCGACCGCGATGAGGCCGAACGTGTCGTCCGGCACGGGCCGGGCCATCCGCGAGCCGCCCAGCGCGGCCGGGCGGTGCCGTACGGCGACGAACCCCAGGCACAGCAGGGCGAGGACCTCGCCGGGCCCGAAGGGAGCGGACGGACCGGCGGGCGAGCAGCGTGGGTACGGCGGTGCGGAGCTCCGGGCCGAGCCACGACGGCCGCCGGGCGGCCGGCCACAGCACGGGCGCGAGGGCGACGGCCGGCACGATGGTCACCGGGCACACATCGCGTCCCCCGCTTCCGGTGGAGAGGACGTCGGGGAACCAGCTCCCGCCCCGACCGGTGAGTCACAGGCCGAGGACGCGGGAGATGGTCCGCAGTACGCCGTTCTCGTTGTTGGACGGGGCGAGATGACGGGCGCGGCGGACGACCTCGGGATGGGCGTTCGCCATGGCGAAGGACCATTCGGCGGCGTCGAGCATCTCCAGGTCGTTGAGGTAGTCGCCGAAGACCATCGTCTGCGCCGGAGTGATGCCGAGTGCCCGCTGCAGGCCGCGCAGGGCGGTGCCCTTGTTGGCGGTGCGGTTCATGACGTCCACCCAGTGCTCGCCGGAGACGACGACCTGGTGGGTGGCGGCGAAGGGTGCGAGGGCTGGGGCGGTGGAGTGCTCGGCGGGCCCGAAGTCGAACAGCGCGACCTTGATCACGTCGTCGTCGACGGCGGTGACGTCCTCGACGACCCGGTGCTCGACGTAGTACTTGCGCACCTCCGCCAGGAACGCCTCGTCGGTCCGCTCGACGTACGCCGACCGCTTGCCGCACACCACGGCGCCGGCGTCCACGCCGCCCGCGACCAGCCGTCGTACCGTACGGGCTATCCCGCCGGCCACGGACGGTTCGAGTATGTCGGAGCTCAGCTCCACGCCGTCGCGGACCACGTACGTGCCGTTCTCCGCGATGAACACCATGCCATCGGCGACGTCCGCGAACTGCCGGGCCAGCGTGGCGTACTGGCGGCCGCTCGCCGGGCTGAACAGCACCCCGCGCCGGCGCAGTTCGGCGAGCATCGGCCACAGCCCGTCGGGGATCCGCTTGCTGTCGTCCAGCAGGGTGCCGTCCATGTCGGTGACGATCAGCCGGATGTCGGCGGGGCCGGCGGGCAGGCCGGGGAGGTCCAGGAGGGGCGTGGGCGTGGCGGGCATGTCCTGCTTCCGGCCGGGGACGGCGTACCGGTCCAGTGTTCCTTATGCG
The DNA here is from genome assembly GCF_000497445.1 of Streptomyces roseochromogenus subsp. oscitans DS 12.976. Taxonomy (NCBI): domain Bacteria; kingdom Bacillati; phylum Actinomycetota; class Actinomycetes; order Kitasatosporales; family Streptomycetaceae; genus Streptomyces; species Streptomyces roseochromogenus. The sequence continues at coordinate 1,337,249 of NZ_CM002285.1, forward strand.
CCGAGGCGTGCGGCGAGGTGTCCCGGAGCCGCCCCGAACCGCCCACGGTGCGCGTTTCCCGGGACAGCGCGATCAACGGGCGGCACAATGACGGCGGAGGACCGCAACCGGAGAAGGGCGGCGACGTGACCGAGGGCGACTCCCCGGCGGCCGGACCGGCGAAACTGAACACCTCCGTGGCGCACAACGCCCGGGTGTGGAACTACTGGATCGGCGGCAAGGACAACTACGAGGTCGACCAGCGGGTCGGCGAACACGTCGCGGGGATGTTCCCGGTGATCCGGGCGGTGGCCCGAGCGGACCGGGAGTTCCTGGCCCGGGCGGTGCGGTTCCTGGCCGCCGAGCGCGGGATACGGCAGTTCCTGGACATCGGCACCGGCCTGCCGACCGTGGAGAACACCCACGAGATCGCGCAGCGGATCGCCCCCGAGTCCCGGATCGTCTACGTCGACAACGACCCGATCGTGCTGGTGCACGCCCGCTCGCTGCTCACCAGCTCCCCGGAGGGTGTCACGGACTACGTCGACGCCGATGTGCACGACCCGGACACGATCCTGGAGAGCGCCGCCGAGACGCTGGACCTGACCCGGCCGGTGGCGCTGATGATGCTGGGCATCCTGAACTTCGTCCTGGACACCGCCGAGGCCGGGGACATCGTGCGGCGGCTGATGGCGGCGCTGCCCTCGGGCAGCCATCTCGTCCTCACCCACCCGACCTACGACGCCGACGTGGGCGGCGAGGGCAATGTGGCCGCGATGGAGTTCTGGAACGCCAACGCCACCCCGCCGATCACCGCCCGCAGCCGCACGGAGATCGCCGGCTTCCTCGACGGTCTGGAGCTGATCGAGCCGGGTCTGGTGCCCTGCTCGCAGTGGCGCGCCGGATCGGCGGCCGCCGTGGTGCCGCAGTACGGCGCGGTGGCCGTGAAACCCTGACGTGCCGGCACCGCGCGGACCCGCCGAGGAGGAGTGAAGCCGAGGAGGACGTATGGCCACCCTTGCCGACCCCGTGCCCGGCGGGCGTCCGGAGGATCTGCGCCGGGTCGCCGGGCTCACGGCCGACCTGGCCGCGCGGGGCGTGCGCGGGATCGTGCTCGCCTATGTGGACACCGCGGGTGTCTGCCGGGTGAAGACGATCCCGACGGCCCGGCTGGAGGCAGCCGTGTCATGGGGCGTCGGCATGTCCCCGGTGTTCGACACCTTCCTGGCCGGCGACTCGATCGTCACCACCGACGTCCTCGGCTCCCCCGACGGTGACCTGCGGCTCTATCCGGATCTGGCTCAGCTGGTGACGCTGGCCGGGCAGCCCGGCTGGGCGTGGGCGCCGGTGGACCGGATCACCCAGGAGGGCGCCCGGCACCCCGGCTGTGCCAGAACCTTTCTGCGCCGGACCGTCACCGAGGCGGCGCAGCGCCACGGCCTCGCTTTCAAGGCAGCGATCGAGGTCGAGTGGGCGGTCGGGCTCGGCTCGGCGCCGGCCGGGGAGTTCGTACCGGCGGTGTCCGGACCGGCGTACGGCGCGACCCGGCAGGTCGAGCTGAGCGACTACGCCGCCGATCTGCTGGCCGCGTTCGCCGCGCAGGATGTGCCCGTCGACCAGCTGCATCCCGAGTACGCGGCCGGGCAGTTCGAGGTCTCGGCGGGCGCGGTGGACCCGGTGGCGGCGGCCGACCGCAGTGTGCTGGTCCGGCAGACGATCCGCGCGGTCGCGCAGCGGCACGGCCTGCGGGTGTCGTTCGCGCCCGCGGTGTTCGCCGAAGGCGTGGGCAACGGCGGCCATCTGCACCTGTCCTGCTGGCGTGGCGATACGAATCTGCACGCGGGCGGTGAGCGCCGGTACGGCATGACGCCCGAGGCGGAGTCCTTCGCGGCCGGGATCCTGGCCCGGCTGCCCGCGCTGACGGCGGTGACCGCGCCGAGCCCCGCCAGCTATCTGCGGCTCAAACCCTCGCAGTGGGCGGGGGTGTTCACCGGCTGGGGCCGGGAGACCCGCGAGGCCGGACTGCGGCTGGTCACGGGCACAGCGGGCCGCCAAGCGCAGGACGCCAACCTGGAGGTGAAACCGGTCGACCTGGCCGCCAACCCCTATCTCGCCCTCGGCTGTGTCATCGCCGCCGGCCTCGACGGCCTCGCCTCCTCCCGCGCCCTCCCGGAGGAGATCACCGGCGACCCGGCCCGGTACGGCGAGGACGAGGCGGCGACCCGCGGCGTACGGCGGCTGCCGCGGTCGCTGCCGCAGTCCGTCGAGGAGTTCCGGGCGGACGAGGTGCTGCGGGCCGCGCTGGGCCCGGTTCTCGCGGACGCGGTGACCGCCGTACGGCTCGGCGAGGCGGCGGCCGTCGAGGGGCTGGACGACGCGCAGGTGGCGGCGGCCTACCGCTGGGTGTACTGACCATGGCCACGCCGGGACCGGTCCACGAGGCTCTCGCCGAGCTGGAGTTGGTGGACCACCACTGCCACGGCGCGGTGACGGCCGACCTCGCGCCCGATGAGTTCGCCTCGCTGCTCACCGAGGGCGAGGCCTGGCCCGGCGTGTCGCCCTTCGACAGCCCGGTCGGCGTGGCCGTACGCCGCCACTGCGCGCCCCTGCTGGACCTCCCCCGGCACGCGCCCCCGGCCGACTACGTGGCGCGCCGCTCGGCGCTGGGCTGGCAGGACGTCAACCGCCGCTTCCTGACCGCCGCCGGAGCCGCGGCGTTCTTCGTCGACACCGGCTACACCGCGCATCCGCTCACCTCCCCCGCCGAACTGGCGGCGGCTTCCGGGGCGGTGGCCTGTGAGGTCGTACGCCTGGAGCAGGTGGCCGAGGCGGTGGCCGCGCGGGGCGTCGAGCCGGACGCGTACGCGGCGGCGTTCCGGACGGCCGCCGAGGAGGCCGTACGCCGGCCGGGTGTGGTGGCGGTGAAGTCGGTGGCCGCCTATCGCACCGGCTTCGCCCTGGACCCGACACGCCCGGCGGACGCGGAGGTGACCGAGGCCGCCCGGCAGTGGCTCGCTGCCGGCGGCCGCCTGGCCGACCCGGTCCTGATACGGCACCTGCTGTGGACCGCCGTGGGCCTCGGCTTGCCCCTGCAGCTGCACACCGGTTTCGGGGACGCCGACCTGCGGCTGCACCTCGCCGACCCGGCCCTGCTGACCGACTGGCTGCGGCTGACCTCCGGCACGGTCCCGGTCCTCCTGCTGCACTGCTGGCCGTACCACCGCCAGGCCGCGCAGCTGGCCGCGGTGTTCGAGCAGGTGTACCTGGACGTGGGCCTCGCCCTGCACCACACAGGCCCGGCCCGCTGCCGGGCCGTGCTGGAGGAGGCGCTGGAGGTCACCCCGTTCCGCAAGATGCTGTACAGCTCCGACGCCTACGGAGTGGCCGAATTCCATCACCTCGGTGCCCTGTGCTTCCGGCAGGGGCTCGCCGATCTGCTCCAAGACCGCGTCGACGCCGATGAGTTGAGCCTGCGCGACGCCCTGCGGATCGCGGCCTGGACCGGCCGCGACAACGCCCGACGCCTGTACGGACCCCTCGTATCCGCCCCGGCCCGCGATCCCGGCGGGCGCCCCACCCGGAAAGTATGATCAAGCAATGTCTGACATGACCGAGACGACGCCCGGCTGGCTGTCCACGGACGAGCTGGAATCAGCCAGGGCCCGGATGCCGATCCTGTACGTCGAGGCTGTCCCCGTGCGCGTGGACGACAGCGGGGAAGTCACCAGCATCGGACTGCTGCTGCGGATCGGCCCGGACGGGACGGTCAGCCGGACCCTGGTCTCCGGCCGCGTCCTGCACCACGAACGGGTCCGCGACGCCCTGCTGCGCCACCTGGAGAAGGACCTGGGCCCGGTGGCGCTCCCCCGCATCCCCACCTCGCTGCAGCCCTTCACCGTCGCGGAGTACTTCCCGACGGCGGGCATCACGCCGTACCACGACCCGCGCCAGCACGCGGTCTCCCTCGCCTACGTCGTCCCGGTCACCGGCGACTGCCGCCCCCGCCAGGACGCGCTCGACCTCGTCTGGTTCAGCCCCCAGGAGGCCGCCTCCCCGGCCGTCCAGAGCGAGATGCCGGGCGGCCACGGTGTACTGCTGAAGCAGGCGCTGGCACACGTGGGTCTGGGGTACTGACGCCGGTGGTGGCCTGACCGGCCTGTCTATCAGCCCGGTCAGGCCGCCGACCAGGGTTTTCACCGAGGTGTTCAGGTTGCGTTCAGGCTCGCGGCGCGCCGTGGCAACAGCTGCACCAGAAGCCCCAAAACAACGGCAAAGAGGTCTGGGGAAACAGCAGTTGCGCGTGCGAGGGTGCGGATCATGAGCACAGAGCACGTCCTGGACGACCGGCCCCGCGCGAGCGCCCGCGCGCGCATACGCGAGAGCGCGAACAAGGTGCCGGAGGTGACCGTCTACTTCTGGATCATCAAAGTCCTCACCACCGGTATGGGCGAGACCGCCTCCGACTTCCTGGCCCATGTGCTGGGCAACGTCCCCGCGGTCGGCCTCGGCGGTCTCGCCTTCGCCGCGTCGCTGGTGCTCCAGTTCGCCGTCCGCCGGTACGTGGCCTGGATCTACTGGACGGCGATCGTCATGGTCAGCGTGTTCGGCACCATGGCAGCAGACGTGCTGCACGTGGGCCTCGACGTCCCGTACACCCTGTCCACCCCCCTGTTCCTCATCACCCTCGCGGCCGTCTTCGCCCTCTGGTACGCGAGCGAGCGCACCCTGTCCATCCACTCCATCCGCACCCGGCGCCGCGAGTTCTTCTACTGGGCGGCCGTCCTCGCCACGTTCGCCCTGGGCACCGCCGCGGGCGACCTCACCGCGTCCATCGGCCTCGGCTACCTGGGCTCGGCCGTCCTGTTCGCCGTCGCGATCTGCGTCCCCGCCCTCGCCCACCGCATGCGTCTGCTGGGCGCGGTGACCGCGTTCTGGACGGCCTATGTCATCACCCGCCCGCTCGGCGCGTCCCTCGCCGACTGGATGGCCGTGAGCAAGCGCGACGGCCTGGGCTGGGGCCTGGGTCCGGTGACACTGTCCTGGACGGTGGCGATCGTCGGGTTCGTGGCGTTCCTGGCGCTGTCGCGACGGGACACCGAGTCCGCCGGCTGACTCCGGTCGTTTCGGCCCCGGTAGGATCCTTCCGGAAGGGCGGAACCGACAGCAGAGACGGCACTCTTGATACAATGACCGTTTTGCGAGCAGCGAGCAGCGAGCAGCGAGCAGCGAGCAGCGAGCAGCGAGCAGCGAGCAGCGAGCAGCGAGCAGCGCGCGGTGCTCGTGGCCGTGCGGTCGGCCGGTGCGCTGCACCGGATTCTCGATGTGCTGCCCGTCTTCGAGGGGGACGAGCGGATCGGCGTCCGCTTCACCCTGGTGCCCGGCTCGGACTTCGACGTGGACGCCCTGGCGGCCCTGGAGCGTTCCGGGGCCCGCACGGTCGCCTGGGACGAGGCCTGTGACGCCAAGCACGACCTGATTCTCGGCGCGAGTCCCAAGGGGCCGTTGCGGGTCCTCTCCGGCCGCCGGGTTCTGCTGCCGCACGGCGCGGGCTTCAACAAGACGATCCCCGGCGAGGGTTCGCCACGTCTGCCCTCCGGGCTCGATCCCCACTATCTGCTCGCGGACGGCGAGCCCTGGGCCGATCTGCACGCCCTGGCCCACGACGCCCAACTCGCCGGCCTCTCCCGGCACTGCCCCGCGGCCGCCGCCCGAGCGGCCGTGGTGGGGGACCCCACCCTGGACCGGCTCCTCGCTTCCGCCGGCCATCGGGAGCAGTACCGGCGGGCCCTCGGCACCGGCGGGCGCCGGCTGATCGTCCTGACCGCCACCTGGGGGCCGGAGTCCCTCCTCGCCCGCCGACCCGGGCTGCCCGCCGAGCTGATAAGTCAACTCCCTTACGACACTTATCAGTTCGCCCTGGTCCTCCACCCGAACGAGTTCAGCCGGGTCGGCTCCTGCGATCTGTCCCGGCAGCTGGCGCCCGCCCTGTCCGCCGGTCTGGTCCTGGCCGGCCCGTACGAGGAGTGGGCCGCCGTGCTGGTCGCGGCGGACGCCGTCGTCACCGACCACGGATCCACCGCCCTGTACGCCGCCGCCCTGGGCCGCCCCGTCATCGGCGCCTACGACGGAGGGACTGAGCTGATCCCGGACAGCGCGATGGCCCGGCTACTGGACCGGGTACCCGCGCTGTCCGCGCCCGCCGGGCTGGAGCACGCCCTGACAGCCGCCGCGTCCGTGGACACGGCCGCGCTCGCCGACGCCGCGTTCGCCCGGCAGGGCGAGTCACTGGGCAGGTTGCGCGACGCGCTGTACCGGCTCCTCGGCCTCGCGCCCCGCGCCGTCCCGGTCGCCGCGTCCCCGCTCCGCCGCCCCACGAGCACTCCTCGCCGGCCCGCCGCCTTCGCCGTGCGGGCCGAGGTGTCGGGGCACCGGATCCGCGTCGAGCGACTCGCCCCGGGCACCACCGAGGCCGTACACCACCTGGCGGCCGAGCATCCCGAGGCCGGGCCGCGTCAGACGCAGAGTGCCGCCGTGCTGTGGCGCCGGGCCTCGGGCGGCGGCGCCGTCATGCCGCCCAGCAGCACATGGACCGCCGGGGGCTGGACCGCCCGGGTCCTGGACGACGCTCCTGGCTGCCGTACCGCCGCCGCGATCCTCGGCGCGGAGCGCTGCCTCGTCCGGCACCGCACCGCCGGGACGTTCACGGTCCGCGTCGAACCGGTCCGTTCCGGTGGGAAAGTCCTGCGTGCCGATCCAGCCGCCGTCGTCTCGGCCGTCCATGCCTGGCTGGGCGCCGGCGAACAGCCGGTGGCGCCGGTGTCCCTGCTGTGCGACGTCGGCCCGATGGCGATCCGGGTGCGGCTGGAGGACGCGGCACCGGCCGACCTCGACTACGAGCTGTGAGGGCCGTCCGGCAGCGCACCGGCCTCCGACGCCAGCTGCCGCGCCGCCGTGCGGTACCGCTCGGCCTCGGCGGCATCGCCCCGTTCCTCGACGAGCAGCGCCAGTTCCTTCAGGATCCGTGCCTCGTCGGTGCCGGAGCCGCGCTCGCGGGCACTGCGCAGGGCCGCGCGGACGTGTTCCTCCGCCTGTGCCGTACGGCCGGTACGGCGCAGGGCGCGGCCCAGGGCGAAGCCCGTGCGCGCGGTCAGGCGTTCCCGCTGCTGCTCCCGGGCCGCCCGGTGCGCCTCGGTCAGCAGCCGGACGGCGCGCTCGGCGTCGCCCATGCTCAGCACGGTACGGCCGAGCAGGTAGGTCTGGAGCAGCACGCCGTAAGGATTGGGGATCTCCGCGTGGGCGGCGCGTGACGTCTCGAAGTCGGCCGCCGCGCCCGCCAGGTCGCCCCGCGCCGACTTCAGCAGCCCCCGGAACTCCACCGTCGACGCCTTCAGCTTGCGTTCGCCGTCGGAGTCCCCCAGGGATACGGCGGCGTGCAGCGCCTGCCGTAGCAGTTCGTCGGCCTCGTCGTACCTCTCCTGTTCCCAGAGCGGCCTGGCCAGTTGGCAGCGCATACGGATCATCGCCGGCAGGTGTTCCCTGCGGTCGGCCGCCGCGACACCGGTGCGGAAGGCGTCGGTGATGTCCGCGTAGTGGGGGTGGTCGAGGAAGTGCGTCCACAGCGGTTCGCACAGCGCCCAGGCGTCCGAGTCGAGGCCGTCCTCATGGGCCAGGCGGACAGCGCCGTAGAGCGCGAGCCGCTCGGACCGGAGCCAGCCGAGCGCGTCCGCCTCGCCCGCGAACGCGATGTCGTCGGCTGCCGGACCGGTACCGCCGGGCAGGCCGGCGAAGGTCATCCGGGGCCCGGCGGCCAGCAGGTCCGCACGGGCCGCCTGCCGTCGGTACCAGCCGATCAGCCGGCGCCGTGCCGCGGCGCGCTGTGCCCCCTCCGGGTCGGCCTCCCGCGCCCGGCGCTCTGCGTGGCCGCGCAGGAGGGCATGCATCCGGTATCCCTCGGGGCGTTCCTCCAGCAGTCCCGCCGACTCCAGTTCCTCCAGCGCGTCCGCCGCCCGCTGCGGCCCGTCGCCGAGCAGTACGGCAGCGGCCGGTGCCGTGACGACGGGAGCCGGATGCTGGGGCAGCAGACAGTACAAGCGCGCGGCCTGTACGCCGAGCCCGCCGTACGCCGCGTCCCACACCGCCTCCACCATGGGAATGCCCTTCTCGTGCAGCTCCGTGGTCAGATCGGCGACCAGTCGGGACAAGCCGCGCCTGCGGTAGCGGCGGACCCAGTGGCCGGCCACCTGGAGCGCGGCGGGAAGTCCGCCGCAGCCCTGGGCGAGTTCGGCCACGGTCTCCGGCTCGGCCCGGAACCGCGGATCGTCGACGATCTTCCCGAGCAGCCGCACCGCGTCGTCCGCCGACAGCGGATCGACGGCCACCTCGACGGCCGAGGTGACGTCGAGGTCGTACAGCACGCCATGGCTCGTGACGATCACGAGGCTGTGCGGCGAGGACGGCAGCAGCGGTACGACCTCGCTGCCGTACCGGGCGTTGTCGACGACCACGATGAGCCGTTTGTCCCGGGTGCGGTTCCAGTACTGCTTCGAGCGGCCCGCGAACGACCGCTGCCACCACTCGGCGGAGACGTCCAGACCGCTCAGCAGCTCACCCAGCGCGTCCGCCACCTCCACCGAGCCGTCGCGGCGCAGATCGTCCAGGTCGACGTAGAGCACGCCGTCCGGGTAGCGGTCGGTGAGCCGGCGCGCCATGTGGAAGCCCAGCGCGGTCTTGCCGACCCCGCCGACTCCGGTCAACGCCACGACCAGCGGCCCGGCTTGGCCGGTATGTCCCTCGACGGCCCCGGTGATGCGCTCCTGTTCCTTCACGCGGTTCTCGAACGTCACCAGCTCGGGCGGCAGTTGGAAGGGGGCTGGGTGCGCCCCGGGCGCCGTACCGTGCCAGTACTGGTGCAGCTCGCCGATGCGTCCGGCCTGGACCACCGCGTCGGCCTGCCCGTCCATCGTGTTGCGCGTCTCCTCGCCCATGCGCCAACCCTACGGTTGTGCAGCCCTCCTGACGGAGCGCCAGGCGGCTGCCGGGCCAGCGGCGACGGTGACTGAAGTCGACACATTCCCTCAGGCACACGGGCGGGGCACTTGGCGCCGTATCGTGTGCAGCACACACCGAGCAGGGAGTACCTCGATGGACCCGATCACCGCGGCGGCGCTCACCTCGTTGGCCGGCAGCCTCGGCGGCGAAGCCGGGCGGAACGCCTGGCAGGGACTGGCCGCGCTGGTGCGCCGCCCCTTCCGCCGTGCGGCGGGCGAGGAGTCCGGCGAGACCGGCGGGATCAGCTCGGGCGAGCTGGAGCTGGCCGCGCTGCGGGACGACCCGGACAACACCGCGCACGCCCAGGCCCTGGCCACCGCGCTCGGCGTGCGCGCGGCCCTCGACGCCGAGTTCGGGACGCTGCTGGAGCAGTGGTGGCGGGGCGCCGCGCAGGCCACCGCGGCCGGAAACGTGAACAACACCGTCAACGGGACGCAGAACGGTCCGGTGATTCAGGGCCGGGACTTCTCCCACATGACGTTCCATTTCGGCCAGAAGTGAGATCTGGGCCGAACATACGGAAGAGGCCGTATCAGACTCTTCTGACACGGCCCCTGACCTGCGTCCACGCAAGTCGGGACGACAGGATTTGAACCTGCGACCCCTTGACCCCCAGTCAAGTGCGCTACCAAGCTGCGCCACGTCCCGGTGCCGTTTGACCTGGGGTTTCCCCGGTCGAAACGCGCAAGGAAACAATACCGCACTCCGCTCGGTGGTCGCGCCTCACTTTCCCGGTTGACCTCGAGCTTGGTTGAGGTTGCACGATCGACGACATGACGATCACAGCGCACGACAGCCGGACATACGGCTACGACGACCTGCCCGGGCTGATGAGTCTCATGACCGGCGACGAGAAGCACGGACCGGCGGCCACCTCCACCCTGGACGTGTTGTGGGTGCTCTACGACCGGGTGCTGCGGGTCGCTCCGGAGGGGCGGGCGGATCCGGCCCGGGACCGGTTCCTGCTGAGCAAGGGGCACGGGCCGATGGCGTACTACGCGGTGCTGGCCGCGAAGGGGTTCGTGCCGGCCGGCTGGCTGCCCGGGTTCGGGGCGTACGACTCCCCGCTCGGGCATCACCCGGACCGGGTGCTGGTGCCGGGGGCCGAGATCGGCAGCGGGTCGCTGGGGCACGGGCTGCCGATCGCGGTGGGCAGCGCGCTCGGGCTGCGCGCGCAGGGGCTGCACGACCCGGCGGTCTGGGTGCTGATCGGGGACGCCGAGCTGGACGAGGGCAGCAACCACGAGGCGATCGCCTTCGCCGGGCCCGCCGGTCTGGAGCGGCTGCACACGATCGTGGTCGACAACTCCTCCGCCAGCCATGCGCGGCCCGGCGGGATCGCCGCCCGGTTCGAGGCGGCGGGGTGGTCGGCGGTGACCGTCGACGGGCGCGATCACGAGGCCCTGTACGCCGCGTTCACCGCACCGCATCCCGGGCGGCCGCACGTGGTCGTGGCCCGGGTCGAGCCGAAGAACGCCTGACTCTCCCCTCACACTCTGGAAAGGGCTCCCTTTCATGGAAACCATGCGTGACCGTTTCGCTCCCGTCGTCTCCCGGCTGCTGGACGAGGATCCGCGCGTCGCCGTGGTCCTCGCCGAGATCGGCAAGGACGCCTTCCGCGAGGCCATGGCCCGGCATCCCGACCGGGTCGTCAATGTCGGCATCCGGGAGCAGCTGCTGATCGGGGCGGCGAGCGGGCTGGCACTCACCGGGCTGCGGCCCGTCGTGCACACCTTCGCCAGCTTTCTCGTGGAGCGGCCGTTCGAGCAGGTCAAGCTGGATCTCGGGCACCAGGACGCCGGAGCGGTGCTGGTCAGCGCGGCCGCCTCCTTCGACTGGCCGGCCGGCGGCTTCACGCATATGGCTCCGGGCGATGTGGCGCTCCTCGACACGCTGGACGGCTGGACCGTGCAGGTGCCGGGGCATCCGGACGAGGCCGAGACCCTGCTGCGTCACGCGGTCGCCGCGGGCGACGACAAGGTGTACGTACGGCTGTCCGCGCAGGCCAACCGGCAGGGGCGGGTGATCGACGGCGAGCACTTCGTGGCGGTCCGCGAGGGTCGCCGTGGTGTCGTCGTCGCCGTGGGCCCGGTGCTGGACGCGGTCCTCGCCGCCACGGAGGGCCTGGACGTGACCGTGCTGTACGCGACGACCGTACGGCCCTTCGACACGGCGGGCCTGCGCCGGGCCACGGAAGCGGCGGGCACCGATGTGGTACTGGTCGAGCCGTACCTCGCGGGCACCTCGACGGCCGCGGTGAGCGACGCCCTGTGCGACGTACCGCACCGGGTGCTGGGCCTGGGCGTGGGGCGCCGGGAACTGCGCCGCTACGGCACGATCGAGGAGCATGTGGCCGCACACGGGCTGGACGCACGGAGCCTGCGGGACCGGATCGGGCGGTTCGTGGGGGCGGTGGGGCGGGTGGCCGTCGGGGCGTGAGCGAGGCGGGGTGTCAGTGCGCGCACGGGGGCGTTCGGGTCGGCTCTGGGCAGGTTGCGTATCGCCGGGACCGTGAGCAGGGTCGTGGCGACCACCAGGCTGGTCGCGGCGGAGATCAGCAGGACGTGGCCGGCGCCGAGTGTGTCGGACGCCGGGCCCGCGAGTGCCTGGCCCACCGGCATCATGGCGAGGGAGCCCGCGACGTCGTAGGCGTGGACGCGGTTGAGGACGTCGGCCGGGACCTGGGTCTGCACACTGGTCGCCCACATCACGCCCCAGAAGGCCATCCCGGCGCCGGCCACTGCCGCTCCGGCCGCCATCGCAGGCACGCCCAGCCCCGCGCCGGCGGGCGCGGGGAAGCCGAAGAAGGCGAACAGGGCGAGTGCGCCCGCGCGGAGCATACGGCGCGGACGCAGCCGGAGAGCGAGCACACCGCCTACGACCGTGCCCGCGCCGAGGGCGGAGGGCGGAGTTGACCAGGCCGCAGGCGCGCGGGCCATGCCGCTGGACGACTTCGGCGGCGACGAGCGGGACTCCCGGCCCCCGGACAGCGATCATGCACAGGCACCAGACGGCGATCACGCCCCACAGCCAGGTACGGGATCGGAACTCCCGCCAGCCCTGGACCAGTTCGGCCCGGAAGGCACGGATCCCGCGACCGGTGACGGCCCGGGCGCCCGCGGGGAGCGGCGGCAGCCGGAGCAGCAGGCACAGGGCGCTCGTCGCGTAGGTGGCGGCGTGCGCGGCGAACACCCCACCGGGAGAGGCGAGGCCGACCAGGAGGCCGGCGACGGCCGGTCCGGCGAGCTGGGCGGCGGACTCGGCGATGCGTATCGCGCCGTTCGCGCCCTGGATGCCGGCGGCCGGCCGGGGCACCGTACTGGCCACGCCCGGCGGGATCATGCCACGCCCTGCTCGCGCGCATGGGGGGTTTCACTCCCCGGGCGGCAGCCCCAACTCGGGGTGGGCGTCGAGGAGTCGGGGCGGGGCGGCCTGACGCCAGGAGTCGGCGAGGATGTCGCGCAGCTCGTCCTCGTCCTCCAGCGCGGCGAGTCTCGCTCTCACCCACGCGAACTGGGCCTCGTGACCGGCGATCCAGAACTTCCCCGGCTCGGCCGTCACCAGTTCGTCGCGCTCCTCCTTCGGGCAGCGCACGGCGATGGACGTCTCGTCCTCGGGCAGCGTCGCGAACATCTTCCCGGCCACCCGGAACGTGGGCATGCTCCAGGCGATCTTCTCCGTGGTGTCCGGCAGGGACAGGGCGATACGGCGTACGTCTTCAGCATCCGGCATGCAACGCACCGTAGCCCCTGCCACTGACAGTCACCCTGACAGCCGCTTGAAATACAGCGTCGTCGGCCGCAGCCCGCCCGCGGGAGAAGCCGCGTAGTCGGGGATGGTGCCTGCCTCGGTCCAGCCGGCCGAGCGGTAGAGCTGCTCGGCAGGACTGCCGGTCTCGGTGTCGAGGTGGAGCAGGGTGATGCCGGCGGCAGCGGCCGCGTCCTCGGCGGTGGTGAGGAGGCGGCGGCCGAGTCCCTGCCCGCGCGCAGAGCGGTGGACCATCAGCTTGACCAGTTCCGCCCGGTGGCGGCTGTTCGGCTTGTCAGGGTAGGCCAGGCTCACGGTGCCGGCCGGCCGGTCGGCGTCGTCGAGGGCCGCCCATACGTCGAGCCGCCCCGCCGCCGTGGCCTCCGCCCGCTCCTGCCACCAGGCGGCCGCCTCCTCGTGGGCGAGCGGTGCGAGGAAGCCGACCGAGGCGCCACCGGCCACGGTGTCGGCCAGCAACTCCGCCAACTCCCCGACCCGCTGCCGTACGTGCGCGGCGGTCCAGCGTTCCACCCTCACGGTCGCACCACCGCCAGCACATACCGCGCCTCCACGGGTCCGGCGCAGCGGAACCGGGTCGGGCCGAAGACCCGCATCCGCAGACAGTCGCCCGGGTCCAGGTGGTGGACCTGTTCCCCGTCGGTCACCTCCAGGGCGCCGTCGAGCACCCACAGATGCTGTTCCAGGCCGGTCACGGGCGGGCGGTCGTAGGCGATGTCGGCGCCCGGCGCGAGCCGGCCCTCGACCAGTTCGCCACGGAGTCCGGTGTGCGGCGGGGAGACGGACCGCCGGACGAAGCCGGACCCGCGGTCCTCCCAGATCTGCTGGTCGGCGGCCCGGACCAGCGGCGCGGGTGCGGCTTCGACCTCGCTGAGCAGCTGGGACATGGTGCGGCCGTAGACATGGCAGAGCCGGTTCAGCAAGGCGGCGGTGGGGCTGATCTCCGCGCGTTCGGCGCGCGAGAGGGTCGACCGGCTCACCCCGCTGCGCTCGGCCAGCTCTCCCAGAGACAAGCCGTGTTGGGTGCGCAGTTGGGTCAGCCGGGCGCCGATCAGGGCGTCGAGGGAATCCTCTGGGCTTCTCATATCGGGGACGTTATCCCGGATATGAGACAGGCGGGTTACGGAAGCCTCACGCCTGCTGCGCCGCCCTCCCCAATGCCTCCAGCACCGGGCGGATCAGCGGATGCCCCTCGGCTCCGCGTCGTACGGCGGCAAAGACGCGGCGAGTCGGGGCCACACCGTCGACAGGGCGGACGACCACATGGGTCAGGTCCATACCGTTCAGGGCCGAGCGGGGTACGAGGGCCACACCCGCGCCCGCCGAGGCGAGGGCCACGACGGCGCGGAAGTCGTCGGAGGAGTGCTCCAGGCGGGGCTGGAAGCCTGCGCTCTCGCAGGCGAGGACGACCACGTCGTGGCAGGGGTTGCCGGGGTACGGGCCGATCCAGGGGTCCTTGGCCAGCTCGGCGAGGGGGACCTCGGCGGTGTCGGCGAGGCGGTGGCCGACGGGTACGACGGCGTCGAACGGCTCTGCGTACAGCGGGACATGGGCGAGCCGGGGGTCGTCGGCGGGCGGGGCACCACGGTACTCCACGGCGACCGCCACATCGACCTGCCGGTCCAGCACCATGGGCAGGCTCGCGTCGCCCTCGGCGTCCTGGACGCGGATGCGGATGCCGGGCGCGGTGTCCGCGAGCCGGGCCACGGCCGGGGCCACGACCTGGGCGATGCCGGTGGCGAAGGCCGCCACGGTGACCGTGCCCGCCTCGCCCGAGCCGTAGGCCGCCAGCTCCGCCTCGGCCCGCTCCAGCTGGGCGAGGACCGCGTTGGTGTGGCTGAGCAGGATCTCGCCCGCCGGGGTGAGCCGTACGCCCTTGGCGCTGCGCTCGACCAGCCGGTGGCCGGTCTCCTGCTCCAGGGCCGCCAGCTGCTGGGAGACCGCGGAGGGGGTGAGATAGAGCGCGGCGGCCGCCGCGGTGACCGTGCGGTGGTCGGCCACCGCACGGAGGATGTGGAGCCGCCGTGCCTCGATCATGCGGTCAATTATCGCAAGACGTCCGCGCTGGTCAGGCCACCAGCTCGGCGCGGGCCGCGACGAACGCGTCGACCGCCCGGTTGACGTCCTCGGTGGAGTGCGCGGCGGACAGCTGGACGCGGATGCGGGCCTGGCCCTGCGGGACGACCGGGTAGGAGAAGCCGATCACGTACACGCCTCGCTCCAGCAGCAGCTCGGCCATGCGGCCCGCCTCGGCCGCGTCGCCGATCATCACGGGGGCGATGGCATGGTCGCCGGGGAGGATGTCGAAGCCCTCGTCGGCCATCCGGCGGCGGAAGAGCGCGGTGTTCTCGTTCAGCCGGACGCGCAGGTCGTCGGCCGACTCCAGCAGGTCGAGGACCTTCAGCGAGGCGGCGGCGATCACCGGGGCGAGGGTGTTGGAGAACAGGTACGGCCGGGAGCGCTGACGCAGCAGGGCGACGATCTCGGCCCGGGCGGCGACATAACCGCCGGAGGCGCCGCCGAGGGCCTTGCCGAGGGTGCCCGTGACGATGTCGACGCGGTCCATGACGCCGTGCAGCTCGGGGGTGCCGCGGCCGGTCGGGCCGACGAAGCCGACGGCGTGCGAGTCGTCGACCATGACCATCGCGTCGTAGCGGTCGGCGAGGTCGCAGATCTCGCGCAGGGGCGCCACATAGCCGTCCATGGAGAAGACGCCGTCCGTGACGACCAGGCGGCGCCGGGCGCCGGACGCCTCCTTGAGCTTCGCCTCCAGGTCGGCGAGGTCGCGGTTGGCGTAGCGGTAGCGGCGCGCCTTGGACAGGCGGATGCCGTCGATGATGGAGGCGTGGTTGAGGGCGTCGGAAATCACCGCGTCCTCCTCCCCGAGGAGGGTCTCGAAGACGCCGCCGTTGGCGTCGAAGCAGGAGGAGTACAGGATCGTGTCCTCCTGGCCGAGGAAGGACGACAGCCGGGCCTCCAGCTCCTTGTGCACCTCCTGGGTGCCGCAGATGAAGCGGACGGAGGCCATGCCGTAGCCCCAGCGGTCCAGGGCCTCGTGGGCTGCGGCGATCACCTCGGGGTGGTCGGCCAGGCCCAGGTAGTTGTTGGCGCAGAAGTTGAGGACCGCGCCGGGACGGCCGCCGGCGGTGACGTCGACGGTCGCGGACTGCGGGGTGCCGATGACCCGCTCGGGCTTGTGCAGTCCGGCGGCGCGGATCTCGTCGAGGGTGACGCGCAGGTCGTCGCGGACAGAGTTGAACATGAGGTACTCCATTGAGTGCGGGAGGGCGAGTGAGCCGAAGGGGCGCGCCGGTGTCGGGAGGTCATGGGGTCCCCCGCGCGAGCGTGTTCGAGCGGGGGGCGCGGAGGCCCGGAGGGCTGATCACGGTCGGCTCTCGACACCGGCTGAAAGCGCCCCGGAGGCGAACCGAGCTATCAAGCAGTCCAGTCGAGGATGACCTTGCCGCCCTTGCCGCTCGCTGCGTCGGCGAACGCGGCTTCGAAGTCGCGGTAGCCGTACCGGCCGGTGATCACGGGGGCGAGGTCCAGGCCGCCCTCCAGCAGGACCGACATCGCGTACCAGGTCTCGAACATCTCGCGGCCGTAGATGCCCTTGATGGTGATCATCGAGGTGACGATCCGGGCCCAGTCGACCGGGAACTCCTCGGCGGGCAGGCCGAGCATGGCGATGCGGCCGCCGTGCGTCATGTTGGCGATCATGTCCCGCATGGCCTCGGGCCGGCCGGACATCTCCAGGCCGATGTCAAAGCCCTCGCGCAGGCCCAGCTCGCGCTGGCCGTCGGCGATCGTGGACTGCGCGACGTTCAGGGCGAGACTCACACCGATCTTGCGGGCCAGCTCCAGGCGCTCCTCGCTGACGTCGGTGACGACGACGTTGCGGGCGCCGGCATGCCGGGCCACGGCGGCGGCCATCAGGCCGATCGGGCCGGCGCCGGTGATCAGGACGTCCTCGCCGACCAGTGGGAAGGACAGCGCGGTGTGCACGGCGTTGCCGAACGGGTCGAAGATCGCGGCGACGTCGAGGTCGACGGGGACGCGGTGCACCCAGACGTTGGTCGCGGGCAGGGCGACGTACTCGGCGAACGCCCCGTCACGGCCGACGCCGAGGCCTACGGTGGCCCGGCACAGATGGCGGCGGCCGGCCAGGCAGTTGCGGCACTTGCCGCACACCAGATGGCCCTCGCCGCTGACCCGGTCGCCGATGCGGATGTCGGTCACGTCCCGGCCGGCCTCGACGACCTGCCCGACGAACTCGTGCCCGAGCACGAGCGGGGTGCGGATCGCCTGCTGCGCCCAGCCGTCCCAGGCCCGGATGTGCAGGTCGGTGCCGCAGATACCGGTCCGCATGACCTTGATCAGTACGTCACCGGGGCCGATCTCGGGCTCCGGGACGTCCGTCAGCCAGAGCCCCGGCTCCGCCTTCTCCTTGAGCAGCGCCTTCACGCTTAAGGCTCCTGTGGGTGAGGTCCCGGCCCGCGGGCAGACGTAAGAAGCCCGCACCGGGTCAGAGGGGTGGAATCACCCTGCAATCTGCCGTATGCGCGGGCCGCGGGTCCATCGAGCTTTTCTTAACCGCCGCCTCAGGTTTCCTTCACGCCCCTGGTCTCCCGCGGGGCGCCATGCCGTCGTCCGTCACAAGGGAAGGCCGTCCTCGGCGCTTCGTTCGAGGCGTACGACGAGATCGGCGGCCAGCGCCTTGATGGTCTCCAGACCGGACCTGCCCCAGGCCCGGGGCGCGGTGTCGACCGCGCACACAGTGCCGAGCGCCATGCCGGAGCTGTCGATGAGCGGGGCGCCGAGATAGGAGTGGATGCCGTACTCGTCCACGACCGGGTTCCCGGCGAACCGCGGATAGTCGCGCACGTCCTCAAGCACCAATGCCTTACGGCGGACCACCACATGGGGGCAGAACCCATGGTCGCGCGGCAGGACACGGCCGAACTCCGGTCGGCAGCCGTCCTCCCGCACGACCGGCGCGGCGGCGGGGACACGCAGGCCCGCGAAGAACTGATGGTCCTCACCGATGAAGTTGACCATCGCGTAGGGCGCGCCGGTGAACCGGGCGAGATGGTCGGCGAAGACGTCCAGCGCGGGGTCGGGACGGTCCACCAGGCCGAGCAGCCGCAACCGGTGGACCCGGGCGGGTGCCTCCTTGTCCTCGGGGGTGAGCAGCAGACCCCGGACCGGTCGGGGCGGCTCGTACGTCATGGCCGGGCTCCAGCGATGTGGGCGTACCTCATAGGGCGGCTCCGTGGGAGGTAGGGCGGGATCACATGTGGGCGCCATGGCTTGGCGCGGGCGCCGGGGCGTGGGCGAGGAGGTGGCGTACGAGGGTGAGCAGGGTCTGCACGCCGGAGCTGGAGATCCGGGCGTCGCAGCGGACGACGGGGACCTCGGGGTCGAGGTCGATGGCGGCGCGTACCTCGTCGGGGTCGTAGCGGTAGGAGCCGTCGAACTCGTTGACGGCGATGATGAAGCCGAGTCCGCGCTCCTCGAAGAAGTCCACGGCGGCGAAACAGTCCTGCAGCCGACGGGTGTCGGCGAGGATCACCGCGCCTAGCGCGCCCTCGGACAGCTCGTCCCACATGAACCAGAACCGCTCCTGCCCCGGTGTGCCGAACAGATACAGCACATGGTCCGGATCGAGGGTGATCCGGCCGAAGTCCATGGCGACCGTCGTCTCCATCTTGTTCTCGACGCCGTCGAGACTGTCCGTGCCGACGCTGACCGTCGTGAGCAGCTCCTCCGTACTGAGCGGCGCGATCTCGCTGACCGCGCCCACGAAGGTCGTCTTGCCGACCCCGAATCCGCCCGCCACCAGGATCTTCAGCGCGGTGGGGAACGGGTCAGAGCTGTCGTCGTAGTCCATCGAGCACTGCCTCCAGCAGAGACCGGTCAGTGGGTGTGTGGTGGAAGACGGGGGGCTTGGTGGTCAGCGCCCCGCAGTCGACGAGGTCCGAGAGCAGCACCTTGGTGACCACCGCGGGCAGTTTCAGATGCGCGGCGGCCTCGGCGACCGAGACGGGCGCCCGGCACAGGTCGAGCGCCTGCGCGTGCTCGGGGCCGAGGTAGCCGAGCGGGGTGACGCCGGTGGCCATCACCTGCGACATCAGGTCCAGGGCGATGCTGGGCTTGGTGCGTCCGTTGCTGACTGTGAACGGGCGCACCAGCCGTCCGGCCGCGTCGTCCAGCCAGGGCCCGTCGCCGGCTGCGGTCACGCTCAAGGCCTCGTCGCCGTGGGTTCGACGGCGTGCTGCCGGGGCGCGGTCACCAGATAGGGGCGGACGCTCTTGACGAGCATCGCCATCTCGTAGCCCAGGACTGCTGCGTCGGCCTCACGCCCCGCCAGCACGGCGAGACAGGTGCCGGAGCCTGCGGTGGTGACGAACAGCAGGGTCGAGTCGAGCTCGACGACGACCTGGCGGACGTCCCCGCCGTCACCGAACCGCACGCCCGCGCTGCGGCCGAGGGAGTACAGGCCGGAGGCCAGGGCCGCCATGTGGTCGGCACTGTCGACGTCGAGGCCGTGTACGGACTTGACCAGCCCGTCGCAGGACAGCAGCACCGCGCTGCTGGTGTGTGGTACGCGCTGCACGAGGCCGCTCAGCAGCCAGTCGAGGTCGGATGCGTGGGCCGTCGGCGCATCGCTCGCCATGGTGGATCGACTCCTTGGGGTATCTGCGGGAGCGCGGGGGGTTGGGGGTGAGTGGTCGGTGGTGGGGGTGGACACGGTGCGGGCGGTCAGCCGGCCGGGGCGCTCCCGTCGGGCCGGCCGGTGCCACGGGCACCGTCGGATGCGGGCGCGTGGGCGCGCCCCTTCGATATGGAGGGCGGGTCCGTGTGGTCCGAGCCCAGGTGGTCTGCGGTTGTCGTATGGGCTGAGCCTGTGTGGCCAGCGCCCATGTGGTCCGGCTGCAGTTGGAGTGGGTCGGTGAACTCCGATGCGACAGGGCGAAGGTGATGAACCGTCATGTGGGCGGCATCCAGGTGCGTGGCATCCATGTGTGCGGACGCCAGGTGGGCCGCGTTCGTGTGGGTTGAGCCTGTGTGGGTTGAGCCTGTGTGGGTTGAATCCGTGTGGCCCGAGCCCATGTGCGCGGAGTCCATGGGGCTGGGATCAAGGAGACTGGAGCCCAGGTGGCTGGAGTGCAGATGGCTGGACTCCGGGGAGCTGGAGTGCGGGTAGCCGGAGCCCAGGGGCCCGGAGTCCAGGGCGCCGGGCTCCTGGCTCTCCAGGTGCTGCTGCGCCTCGGCGAGTCCGAACCCACGCTGGAAGGCCGCCACCAGCCCGGGGTCATGGCCCGGGACCGTGTCGTCGTCCTGACGGGGTGCGGGGCCGCCGCGCAGCTGGGGGACGATGTGCTGCTGGGCGCGGCGCCGCGGCAGTTGAGGCTTGCCCGTGGTGCCGCGCACGGTGCCGGCACGTGGCGTGGGCAGGACGCCCGCGTGCGCCTCGACCGCCGCCCTGTCCTCGGCACTGATGCCGGGCAAGGCCTCGGCGGGGGTGGGCCGTTCCTGCCGTGCGCCCCGCACGGGAAGGGGCGCCAGGGCATCCGCGCCGCGCCCGTTGTCACCGCTCTCCGCGTCACGCTGCCGGCCACCGCTCTCAACACCGGGCCGCCCGCTCCCGCCCTCGGCACCATGCCGCCCGCTCCCACGCTGGGCGTGCCGTCGGCGACCGGTCGCCGAAGCCTGCCCGGCATCGGCGCCGGCGTCTCTCCCGGAAGCGGCGACGGCCCCGGACACGGCGTCGGTCTCCGAGGCTGACGGGGCACCGGCCCCCGGCCGGGTACCGCCCTGCGCGGCTTTCACGTCACCGGACCGCACTCCCGGCGCGGACGCGGGGGCGGAGGCGGAGGCGGAGGCGGAGGCGGAGAAGGAAGTCGGCGCAGGCCCCCGCATCTGCGCCATCTGCCCCGCCTCGTACCCCAGTCCGGACCCCTGGCCATGGGCAGAGGCCTGGCCCTGGTGCCGCGCCTGCGGTGACGCGCCGGTGTCCGCCGGATCCTGCTGCTGCGGTACGCCCGCCCCGGCCCCCGTGGCCGCGCCGGGCACCCCGGGCGCCGCTCCCAACAACGCCTGCGGAACGACGAGTACGGCCTGCACACCGCCGTAGATGTTGGACTGCAGCCGCACATGGATGCCGTGCCGGCGGGCGAGCTGGGAGACGACGTAGAGGCCGATGCGACCGTCGGCCAGCAGGCTGGCGACGTTGACCTGGTCAGGGTCGGCGAGCAGGGCGTTCATCCGGTTCTGCTCGCCCACCGGCATGCCGAGCCCTCGGTCCTCGACCTCCACGGCGAGCCCGGACGTGACGAGGTTGGCGCGGAGCAGTACCTGGGTGTGCGGGGCGGAGAACACCGAGGCGTTCTCGATGAGTTCGGCGAGCAGATGGATGACGTCGGCGACGGCGTGGCCGCGCAGTTCGCCGTCGATCGGCGGCACCAGCTTGACCCGGGAGTACTGCTCGACCTCGGCGATGGCGGAGCGCAGCACCTCGGTCATGCTCACCGGGTTGCTCCACTGCCGCCGCGAGACGGCGCCGCCGAGCACGGCGAGGTTCTCGGCGTGCCGCCGGATGCGGGTGGCCAGGTGGTCCACGTGGAACAGGCCCTTGAGCAGGTCGGGGTCCTCGATCTCGTTTTCCAGCTCGTCGAGGATCGAGATCTCCCGGTGCACGAGCGACTGAAGCCGACGCGCGAGGTTGACGAAGACCTCCAGTTTCTGCTCGCTGCCCGCCTGGCTGGAGAGCTGGGCGGCGCGCACGACGGCGGTGACGGCGCCGTCGTGCGCGCGGGCCAGATCGGCGGCGAGCAGCTCGAAGTCGTCGGCGTCCGCGGGCGGCCGGCGGCGCGATGTGTGCTGCGGTGGGGCCTCCCCTTGGCGCAGCGCGTCGACCAGGGCATGCAGGTCGGCCTCGCCGCGCGCGGCGATACTGCGCAGCGCGTCGACGCGGTCGGAGACCGCGTGGGCGGCACGGTCGGCGGCCACGGCGGCGATGAGGATGCCGGCCACGGTCACGGTGACCGCTCCGGCGAGCACGGCCCAGAGCATGGGGCCGGTGCGGGCGCCGGTGGAGCGGACGCTGAAGAGGACGGCGGCGGTGGCGCTGAGCGCGACCGCGAGGGGCGGCAGCACGGCGAGCCGCATGAGCTGGGGCCGTATGCGCAGTTCGGGCAGTGCGGGAGCGGGTCGGGCGACCGGTCGCCCGTGCCTGCCGCCCTCGCGGCGGTCGGCACGGGTGGCCGGTGCTCGGAGGTGAGACATCTGCGTCCTCGTACTGGTCCGTCGGGCCTGTTTCTCAAGCGGTGCGCGAGGTGGCATGCGTCATCGCGGCGTCGGCCGACGAAACCGGAGAAACCGGCCGCGCGGCACGACGGACACTCACAGTAGTTGCTTGCGCATCATGTGCGGCGGGCAGTTGACAAACTCCCCTGAGGAGCGTCCCGCTCTGGTATGAACCGTCGTACGACAGACCGATAACCCGGCCAGGAACGGCACGGTCGAGCCGAAAGAGTTCGATACGGCCTGGTCAAAACCGGTCACAAGACGACGCCGACGGGCGACGGACCGGCGCCCGTCCCAGCGCTCGCTTCTCACCGGATTTCCGACAGCTGCAGGTCCGTCCTTCCCCGCTCCACACACCTCGACCGACGACGCGGGCCAGCCAAGTGTCACGGAGTGTGATGACCTTGGCCTGACCTTGAGGGTGTATGGCTGGGCCTCCGGCAGCGCGCCCTGGACCAGCGCGCCCGTGACGGCACCGGGGCGGACGTCCAAGCCATGCACACCCCAGGCGACCGGAGCGCGGCTGACCTCCATCTTCGCCCGCGGGATCTCCCCAGGCGGAAACCCGGAAGCCCGTCAGGGCCCGGAGCACATCCTTCCGGCCCCTGACGGCTCCGCCTCGTCGCTCAGCCCCGCTTGGGCGGCTCCGCGACGAACACCCCCACCGAGCGCCAGGTGCGCCGGAGTTCTCCCGACACGCCGCGCCACCATGCCTCCGCCGGGAGCTTGCCGGCGGGCTCGAAGGGTTCTCCGGGACGGGGCAGGGCCACCGCTTGGCCGGCCTCCTCGGCCGCCTCCTTCGTCCACTCCCCCGGCTCGGCCCAGGGATGCGGGGCGAGGTTGAAGGTGCCCCAGTGGATCGGCAGCAGCGCTCCGTGCGGGGCGCCGCCCTGCAAGTCGAGGTGGGCGCGCAGGCCCTCCTCGGGGGTCATGTGGATGTCGGTCCAGAACTCGCTGTACGCGCCGATCTGGATCATCGTGGCATCGAACGGGCCGTGGGCGGCGCCGATGTCCTTGAAGCCCTCGAAGTAGCCGGTGTCACCGCTGTGGTAGATCCGGTGCTCCTCGCCGGCGACGGCCCAGGACGCCCAGAGGGTGTGCTGGGTGTTGCGCAGGCCTCGGCCGCAGAAGTGGCGGGCCGGGGTGGCGGTGAGGGTGAGCCCGCCGATCCTGGTGGACTCGTGCCAGTCCAGCTCGCGCAGCCGGTCCGGGGACACGCCCCAGTGTTCGAGGTGGGCGCCGACACCCAGCGGCACGGCGAACACGGTGTCCGTGCCGGCCAGCGCCTTGATCGTGGGCAGGTCCAGATGGTCGTAGTGGTCGTGCGAGATGACGACCACGTCCACCTCGCCGAGCGCGGCCAGTGGCAGCGGCACGGGGTGCAGCCGCTTCGGTCCGGCGAAGGGGAACGGGGAGCAGCGCTCACCCCAGACCGGGTCGAACAGCACCCTGTGGCCGTCGATCTCCGCGAGGACGCTGGAGTGGCCCATCCAGGTCAGCCGCAGTCCTGTGGCGGGCGGCTTGGCCAGGTCGGCGAAGGTCGTGGGGTGCACCGGGACGGTGCCCTTCGGAGAGCGCAGTGGCCGGGTGTCCTTGTCGAGGAACACCTTGGCGATGTCCAGCGTGGAACCGGACGGCCGGGTGCGTGCCGCACCGCCCGGGTTCTGGAACACACCGTCCTTGAAGTGGGGGGAGCGGCGGATGCGTGCCAGGCGCTCACCGCCCGGGTCCGCGCCGAACGCCGCCGGCCGCAGCGCGCGGATCCCGGAGCCCGAGGAACGCATTCCGGTCACGGTACCTCCCGGTGGAGTGAGTGAGGCTCCCCATTATGGTCGGCCCCTCCGACAGCCCGGGGACCGGCCCACTTTACTGAACCTCCGTTCAGCGCGTTGACAAGGCGCGGACCCGCTTCGGATACTGACTCACTGTTCAGTAAAGCGTCACAGGAGCAGATCCGTCGGGCTCCCCTCGCCCACCACCGTCCGCGCCCGCCCTGGAGGCACCATGACCGCCCGCGCTCCCCTGATGTCGCTCGTCTGGACCGACCATGTCACCGGCCGCCAGGGCTTCCTGGTCGTGGACCGGCTGGTGCGCGGCGTGGCCAGCGGGGGGCTGCGGATGCGCCCCGGCTGCACCCTGGAGGAGGTGACGGGGCTCGCCCGCGGCATGACGATGAAGGAGGCCCTGCACTACGACCCCGAGGCTCGCTACGTCCCACTCGGCGGCGCCAAGGGCGGCATCGACTGCGATCCCCGGGCCCCGGGGGCGTACGAGCTGCTGGTGCGTTATCTGCGCGCCATGCGGCCGTACATCGAGAGCTTCTGGAGCACCGGCGAGGACCTCGGTCTCACCCAGGACCTGATCGACCGTGCGGCGGCCGAGGCCGGCTTGGTCTCCTCGATCCAGGCGGTGTACCCGCTGCTGGACGACGAGGCGACGGCCCGCAAACGGCTCGCGGACGCCTTCGCGGTCGAGGTGGACGGCATCGGCCTGGACGAGCTGGCCGGCGGCTGCGGGGTCGCCGAGTCGGTGCTCGCCGCGCTGGACCGGGCCGGCGTGCCGTACCCGGGCACCCGGGTCGCCGTGCAGGGGCTCGGCACGATGGGCGGGGCCACCGCGCGGTTCCTGGCACGCGCGGGGCTGACGGTCGTGGCGGTCGCCGACATCAAGGGCACCATCGCCAATCCGGCGGGGCTCGACGTCGAGGCCCTGCTGGCCGCGCGGGACGGCTACGGCACTGTCGACCGCCATGCCCTGCGCCCCGGCGACCGCGAACTGCCCGGCGACGCCTGGCTGTCGGCCGACGCGGAGGTGCTTGTGCCGGCGGCCGTGTCGTACGCGATCGGCACCGCCGACCAGCACCGGATACGGGCCCGCTGGATCGTCGAGGCCGCCAACATGCCCGTACTGCCGAAGGCGGAGGAACTGCTGGCCGGGCGCGGAGTGACCGTGCTGCCCGACGTGGTGGTCAACTCCGCGACGAACGCCTGGTGGTGGTGGACCCTGTTCGGCGACATCGGCGCCGACGCCGAGGAGGCGTTCGCCCACATCCGGCGCACCATGCGTGCCCTGGTCGCCTTGATGCTCGACCGCGCGGACGCCGACGGTACGACCCCGCGCGCGGCCGCCCATGCCCTGGTGACCGAGCGGCTCCCGGCGATCGCGGCCCGCTTCGGGTGGTACCGGTGAAGGGATTCCACGGGCCGGCTCCTACGGCGACGGGGGATGGCGGTGGCACGGTGGCCCCGACGGTGACAGCGGATCGCTGACTGACTGCACGACCAGTCAGTAGCGCGGTGCTGTGGCCCCGGCCGCGCAAGGGTGGCAAGAGGTCGTCGGCGCGTGTCCGGGCGGCTGTGTAGGGTGACCGCGTGGCGAGAGTGCGGTTGAGCGTGGCCGAGCGGCGGGAGGAGCTGCTGCGGGCTGCCATCGGGCAGATCGAGGCACGGGGCGTGGCGGCGGTCAGGATCGCCGACGTGGCCGCGGCGCTCGGGGTGAGCAACGCGCTGGTGCTGTACCACTTCTCGACGAAGGAGAAGCTGGTCGCGGCCGCGTTCACCTATGCGGCCGAGGACGATCTCGCGCGCCTGCGCAAGCTGCTGGGCCGGCGGACGTCCGCGCTGCGCCGGCTGCGGGCCGCGGTGCGCTGGTACGCGCCGACCGGGCAGGCCAAGGGCTGGCGGCTGTGGATCGAGGGCTGGGCCGTGGCCCTGCGCGAGCCCGCCCTGCGAGAGGTCACCCTGGACCTGGACCGGCAGTGGAAGGCGGCGATCACCGATGTCATCGCCGAGGGCGTGGCGGCGGGCGAGTTCGCCTGCGCCGACCCCGCAGGTACCGCGCTGCGGCTGACGGCGCTGCTGGACGGGCTGGCCGTACAGCTGACGTCGTACCCGGGCGCGGTACCGCGGACGCGCGCGCAGGACTGGGTCGATGACGCGCTCGCGCGGGAACTGGGCCTGGACCGGAAGGCGTTGACCGAACGCTAGGCGGGAGTTCCGGTTGCCGCCCCGCCGCGCCCGGCCCCGAACGCCCGTGCCCCCACCGCATGCTGCGCGGTGTGGGGCACGGGGGTGGGTCAGGCAACCGAGGCGATGCGGTGCTTGATGTCGTCGGGGGACAGGGTGCCCTTGGCCGTGACATGGTCGCCGGAGGACTCGCCGCGCAGGCGGCGGCCGATCCACGGGACGAGGTACTCACGGGCCCAGTGGACGTCGTCGCGGCGGATGTCCAGGGTGCCCCGGGGCGGCAGCGGCGGCCACGGCTGCTCGGGGTCGGCCGGGATCTGGAGGCCGAGGGCCTGGCCGGCGCGCAGCGCCACGCGCGTGTGGCCCTCGGGTGAGAGGTGGAGCCGGTCGTTGTCCCAGGCCCGGCGGTCCTGCACGGACTTGAGGGACCACAGGTCGAGCACGGGGCAGCCGTACCGGTCCGCGATGGCCCGGACGTGCCCGTTGTACGTGGCGATCTTGCCGCGCAGATGCTTGAGCACGGGAACGCCGCGCGTGTCGAAGCCGGTCGTCACCATGACCGCGCCCGCGGCCTCGGTCAGCTGGGCCACGGCCCGCTCGAAGCGCTCGGCCACCTCGTCCGGGTCGGTGCCGGGGCGGATGATGTCGTTGCCGCCCGCGCAGAAGGACACCAGGTCCGGGGCCAGTTCGACGGCCTGCGGAAGCTGGTCCTGCACGATCTGGTCGAGCAGCTTCCCACGTACCGCGAGATTCGTGTACTTGAAGTCACCCTCGGGCCGCCGGTCGGCGAGCAGTACGGCGAACCGGTCGGCCCAGCCCACATACGCCCCGTCGGGCCCGGGATCGCCGACGCCCTCGGTGAAGCTGTCCCCCACCGCCACGTACGACCCGATCACTGATCTGTTGTCATTCTTCGAATCGTCTGCCACGTCGCACCATGATTCACCTTCGGATGTGACCTACGCGACCGTAAGGAGGGGTTGACGAACGGTGAGAAGAGACACTCTTAAATAGTTTGCGAATCAGGAATAGGGCTGACCCCAGGAGAGTTGAAGGCCGTCAGCCCATGCGGCGCAGCCGGAGGACCGTCGCATCCAG
This sequence comes from Streptomyces roseochromogenus subsp. oscitans DS 12.976, assembly GCF_000497445.1. NCBI lineage: Bacteria > Bacillati > Actinomycetota > Actinomycetes > Kitasatosporales > Streptomycetaceae > Streptomyces > Streptomyces roseochromogenus. The sequence goes on from NZ_CM002285.1 coordinate 1,364,413, forward strand.
GTCGCCCTTGAGTCCGGTGCGGAGCCCGTGGTGCAGCAGGACAGCACCCCGGTGGACTTCACCCGTTTCACGGCATTCGTACGACGCCGTCGGATCGAGTCCGCGCAGCCGTAGCGCCGGTACGGGCTCGCCGTAGCTCTGCGCCTGGAGCCAGGCCAGGACCACCGCGTCCTCCCCCCGGACGTACTGCACGGCGCTCAGGCCGCCGGCCGGGGGCCGCAGTCGGTGCAGTTCGCCGTGCTGGACGACCGGGCGGATCTGTTTGTAGAGCTGGACCCATTGGCGGGCCTCGGCCAGTTCCTCCTCGGTCCATTCGGTGAGGTCGCCGCCGACGCCGAGTACGCCCGCCATGGCGCTGACGAAGCGGAACCGCAGCGTGCTGACCCGGCCGTTGAGCTGGGTGTTCGGGCTGTCGGTGACCCAGGCGGCCATCACGCGCGCGGGATGGATCTGGCTGAAGCCATGCTGGATGGCGAGCCGGTCGAGCGGGTCGGTGTTGTCGGAGGTCCACACCTGGTCGGTACGGCTCAGCACCCCGAGGTCGATGCGGCCGCCGCCGCCCGAGCAGGACTCGAAGGCGACCGAGGGGTGGGCCGCGCGGAGCCGGTCCAGCAGGGCGTACAGGGCGCGGACGTGGTCCACCCACAGGCGCTGCGGATACGGCTCACCGGGCCAGCCGACGTCGGTGAAGCAGCGGTTGAAGTCCCACTTCACATAGTCGATCGGCGCGCTGGAGAGCAGGGTGTCCAGCTGCTCCCAGAGGTACTCCTGGACGTCCTCGCGGGCGAGGTTGAGGACGAGTTGGTTGCGCAGTTCCGTCCGCTTGCGCCCCGGCTGGTACTGCACCCAGTCGGGATGCGCGCGGTACAGGTCGCTGTCCGGGTTGACCATCTCGGGCTCGACCCAGATGCCGAACTGCATACCGAGGCCGTGCACTTGGTCGGCGAGGGGCTTCAGGCCCTGTGGGAAGCGGTCGGGGTTGGGGGTCCAGTCACCGAGCCCGGCGCGGTCGCTGGTGCGGGCGCCGAACCAGCCGTCGTCCACCACGAAAAGCTCCACGCCGATGCCGGCGGCCCGTCGGGCGAGCGCGAGCTGCTGCTCCTCGGAGATGCCGAAGTTCGTCGCCTCCCAGGAGTTGAAGAGCACCGGCCGGTCCCGCTCCGCGTCCGGGATGACGTACGCGCGCTGGTAGGCGTGCCAGGTGCGGCTAGCGCCGCCGAAACCGCCGCCGCTCCACAGGCCCGCGAAGACGGGGGTGGTGTACGACTCCCCGGGCTGAAGGAGCAGCAGGCCCGAGTCGTCGTAGCCGGCGCCGCCGGTGATCTGCACGCGCGCGTCCGGGAGTTGGGCGACCGCGATACGCCAGGAGCCGGACCAGCCGAGCGCACAGCCGTAGACCTCGCCGCGCTCCTCGGTGGCGTCGGTGTCCAGCGCCACCCAGGGCAGGTGCTGGTGGCCGGTGTGCCCGCGGCGGCTGCCGATGACCTTCTCGCCGTAGGTGAGCGGGGCGGTGGTGAGGCGGGACTCGGCGGCCCAGCGGCCGTGCAGCTGGGACAGCCGCCAGCCGTCGCGGTCGGGCAGGGTCCAGGTGGCCGCGTCGGCTCGCAGCAGCTCCACGCGCGCGTGCGTGTCGTTCGCCACCGTGACCCAGCGCTCGACGACGTCACCGCGCATCCGGTAGTGCAGGGTGACGGCCAGGCCGTCGTCGTCGAAGCGCAGCCGCAACTCGTCCGCCTCCGTGTCGTAGGCCTGGAATCTCCACTCCGTGCCGCGGCGCTCGTCGCTGCGCACGGACAGGGCGGGGCGGACGAAGCGTGGGCCGCCCTCGACGGGGTACTCCTCGCGGCCGTCGAGCGGGGACTCGAAGGGCCAGTAGCCGGGCAGCGGCTCCTTGGCCAGGGCCTGCGCGTCCGCGAGGGCGACACGTGGCCCCCAGTGCAGGTGGAGCAGTTCGTCCGCGTCGGTGAGATGCAGGGCATAACTGCTGGTGGGCCCCGAGAGGAGCCAGGTACGACCGTCTTCGGCGATGTCCACCACGTAAGACCTCACAGGTGTCAACAGATCCGCTCAAGTGCCAACATCATTAGGCCGCGCCGCCGCAGGTGCAATGCCTGTGGACAACTCCTTGCCCGAGGAAACCGGTGTCGTATGGTCGACAGAGCGCCCGCCGACGAGCCGCGACGGCGGGGCCCGACCGGGAGGAGCCCCCGTGACGCAGCAGGTCCCGTCGACCGAACCGGAGCTGGCCGGAGTGCGCAATTTCCGCGACGTTGGCGGACTGCCGACCATGGACGGACGGCGGGTGCGGCACGGGGTGCTGTTCCGCAGCGGACACCTGGCGCACGCGACCGAGGACGATGCGGCATTCCTCACCTCGCTGGGCCTGCACACGATCTTCGACTTCCGCAACGCGGCCGACCAGAAGCTGGAGGGCCCGGACGTCGAGCTGCCCGGCGTGCGGAATGTGAACCTGCCGCTGAGCGACCCGGCGGACGGCGCCGAGTTCTGGAAGATGGTCCGCGACGGCGACCTCGACCAGCTGCGCGGCATCCTCGCCGACGGCAAGGGTGCGACCCGGATGATCGCCTCGTACCGGTCGATCGTCAAGGAGCGCACCACCGAGCACTCCCAGGTCCTGCGCGCGCTCACCGAGGACAGCGTGCCCGCCCTGATGCACTGCGCGGCCGGCAAGGACCGCGCGGGCATCTCCATAGCCGTGACACTCCTCGCGCTGGGCGTGGAGCGCGACGCGATCGTCGCCGACTATCTGGAGTCCAACGCCAAGCACCGGCGCTACAAGGTCCGCCGCAGCGGCAGCACGGAGGGTGCCTACACCCCCGAGGTCATGGAGTTGCTCAGCCCGCTCTTCGACGCCCGCGCCGAGTACCTCCACGCGGCGTTCGAGACCATCGAGCAGACCTGGGGCGGCGTGGACACGTACCTGGAGCAGGGCCTCGCCCTCACCCCGGCTGCCCGCGACCACCTGCGCGAACGCCTGCTGGACTGAGCGGACACGACAGCGCCGGCGTGTCGGGCCTACGCCCGTGAGTTCACCGGCCCGCATCCGCCCGTGATTCCACCGGCCCGGCCGCCTCAGCCCTTCGCGCCCACCGCGAACAGCAAGTACAGGAACCCGGCCAGGACATGGCCGAGGGCGATGTAGATGATCAGGCGGATCCACAGGGAACGGGGGAACTTCGTCTCGAAGTCGCTCATGGCAGCTCTCGGGTCAGCGGCCCCAGGCACAGCGTGGCCGTGGGGCTCTGCAGCAGGGTGTGGACGAACAGCAGCTCGACGCCGTCGTGGTCCTCGGCGGCGAGGCGGTGCGGGGTGAGCGAGTCGAAGTGAGCGCTGTCGCCGGGCCCGAGCAGATGCGCGGTGTCACCGAGGCGCAGCCGCAGCCGGCCCCGCAGGACATAGAGCCACTCCTCGCCGGGATGGACGCGCACGATGTCGCCCTGCGAGCCGTACGGCACCCGCACGCGGAGGGCGTGCATGGCCCGGCCGGGCGCCCCGGCCTGGAAGTACGTCCAGCCGCCCGCCCGGGTCGGCTCCATGTCGCCGGCCCGCACGATCGCGTCCCGGTCGGCGACCGTCTCGCCCAGCAGCTCGGAGACGGTCGTACCGTAGATGCGGGCGAGAGCCAGCAGCATCGGCAGCGACGGCTGCCGCCGGCCTGTCTCCAGCCGGGACAGATGGGCCGGCGAGAGCCCGGCGGCGCGGGCCGCGGCCTCCAGAGTGAGGCCGGCGCGCCGGCGCAGTGCCCGCAACTGCGGTGCGACGGCCGTCAGCTCGTCACCCGGACCCGCCGGTGGGCCGGCGTCTGAGGCGTTCATGCCTTCATTCAGCCCGATGTTTGCCCATTCGGCAATTTTCTTGCCTTAGAGGCAAAGCAGCAAGCTCCCTGCCTTGATAGGCTCGACCCAGGATTTGAACACGTTCAAAAGTGGGGTTCGCATGTCCGCCCGCATCACGCCCGACCGAGCCGACACACCCGCCGTCGCCCTCGGCCCCGTATCCCTCGTGCTGGGGATCGTCGCCGCTGTCGGCGCATGGCCCGCTCTTACGCTCGCCCTGCTCCCGCTGTGCCTCATCGCCGGCGGGCTGGCCGTCACCTTCGGCCTCATGGGCATGTACCACGCCGGCCGCGGCGTCGGCAGCCCATGGACCGCGGCCACGGGAACCGTCCTCGGCGCGGCCGGCCTGACCGCTCCCTTCATCCTCGTCGTCCTGCTCTCCGCCTGACGCTCAGCGGCCCGCCACCGCCTGCTTGATCAGGGTCTTGCCGAAGTCCCACATCAGGCCGCCGCCGCTGTGCGCGTCGTCCATCACGGCGGTGAAGGCGTCCACGAACCGGTCGACATCCGCCTCGTCGATGATCAACGGCGGGATCAGCTTGATCACCTCCAGATGGTCGCCGGAGACCTGGGTGAGGATCCGGTGCCGCTGCAGCAGCGGCACGACGACCATCTGCGCGAACAAGCCCTTGCGCGCCGCCTGCAGCATGGTCCAGCGGCTGCGCAGTTTCAGCGAGGACGGCTTGCCGAACTCGATGCCGATCATCAGGCCCCGGCCGCGGATGTCGGCGAGGAGTTCGTACTTGTCGACCAGCCCGGTCAGCCGGGACTTCAGCAGTTCACCGGTGCTGCGCACACCCGCGACGATCTGCTCGTTCTCCATGGCCGACAGCACGGCGAGGCCGCACGCCATCGCCGGGGCGTTGGAGCCGAAGCTGGCCGAGTGGACCAGAACGCGGTCCATGGACGAGTAGACCTTCTTGAAGATCCAGTCCTTGCCGAGGGTGGCGCCGACCGGGACGTACCCGCCGGACAGCGCCTTGGCCACGCACACCAGGTCGGGTTCGACGCCGTCCTCGTGCTGGTAGGCGTAGAAGTCGCCGGTGCGGCCGAGACCGGTCTGCACCTCGTCGGCGATGAGCAGCGCCTTGTGCCGGTGCAGCAGCTCCTGGGCGGCGCGCAGATAGCCGGGCGGGGCCTCGTGCACCCCCTTGCCCTGGATGGGCTCCACGATCAGGGCGGCCACGTCACCCTTCTTCAACTCCCGTGCCAGGGCGTCGAGATCGCCGAGGGGTACGGCGGTGTCGGGCAGCAGCGGGGCGAAGCCGTCGCGGAAGCCGCCCTCGCCGTTGACCGACAGGGAACCGGTGGTCAGGCCGTGGAAGGCGTGATCGCAGTAGAGGACACGGGGCTTGCCGGTGGCGTACCGGGCGAACTTCAGGGCCGTCTCGACGGCCTCCGTGCCGCTGTTGCCGAAGAACACCCGGTCCAGGTGCGGGCTGTGGGCGAGCAGCCTTTCGGCGAGCAGGCCGGGCAGCGGCTGGCAGTCGAACCGGGTCAGGTCGGCGAGGTTCAGGTCGAGCACGTCGTGCAGCGCCTTGCGGACGACCGGGTGATGGCGGCCCAGGCCCATCACCCCGAACCCGGCGAGCATGTCCAGGTAGTCGTTGCCGTCCGCGTCGTAGAAGTGGGCGCCCTCGGCCCGCTCGTAGACCCTGTCGAAGCCGATGGTGTGCAGCATGCGCGGGAGCTGCGGGTTGAGATACTTCGCGTGCAGCTCGTAGCGTTCGGTACCGCGCTCGGCGAGCAGGGCGCCGAGGTCGAACTCCGTGCTCATTCATTCTCCTTGGCTGTGCCGTCCGCGTCCCTGACGGCCAGGCTCGCGCTGATCCGCCCGGCGATCTCGACGGGCGTGAGACCGATGTCGGCCAGCACCTCGCCGCGCTTGGCGTGGGCGAGGAACTGCTCCGGGATGCCGAACCGCCGTACCGGCACGTCCACGTCGGCGTCGCCGAGGGCCAGCGCCACGGCCGAACCGACGCCCGCGGAGCGGCTGTTGTCCTCCACGACGGCCACCAGCCGGTGTTCGGCGGCGAGGCCCGGCAGCGCGGGGTCGACGGGCTTGACCCACCGGGGGTCCACCACCGTGCAGCCGATGCCGCGGGACGCCAGCAGGTCGGCGGCCTGTAGGCAGACCGGTGCCATCACGCCGACGGCCACCAGCAGCACCTCGGGGCGTTCGCCGCGGTGCAGCACGTCCATGCCGCCGACGTGTCCGATCGCCGGGATGTCCGGGCCGACGGACTCCTTCGGGAAGCGGACCAGCGTGGGCGCGTCGTCCACGGCGACGGCCTCGCGCAGCTGGGCGCGCAGCTGGCCGGCGTCGCGCGGCGCGGCGATCCTGAGGCCGGGGACGACCTGGAGGACGGACAGGTCCCACATACCGTTGTGGGAGGCACCGTCGGCGCCGGTGACACCGGCCCGGTCGAGGACGAAGGTGACCCCGCAGCGGTGCAGCGCGACGTCCATCAGCAGCTGGTCGAAGGCGCGATTGAGGAAGGTGGCGTAGAGGGCGACGACCGGGTGCAGCCCGCCGGTGGCGAGGCCGGCCGCGGAGACGGCCGCGTGCTGCTCGGCGATGCCCACGTCCCACACGCGGCCGGGGAAGCGTTCGGCGAACTTGCCGAGGCCGACCGGGTGCAGCATGGCCGCCGTGATGGCGACGATGTCGTCGCGTTCCTCGCCGATGCGGACGATCTCGTCGCCGAACACCGAGGTCCAGGACGGGCCGCCGGACGGCGCGAGCGGTTCGCAGGTCAGCGGGTCCATCACGCCGACGGTGTGGAAGTGGTCCTCCTCGTGCAGGAGGGCGGGCTCATAGCCGCGGCCCTTCTCGGTGAGGCAGTGGACCAGGACCGGGCCGTGGAAGCGTTTCGCGCGGCGCAGCGCCGACTCGACGGCCTTGATGTCGTGCCCGTCGATCGGGCCGACGTACTTCAGGCCCAGGTCCTCGAACATGCCCTGCGGGGCGAAGGCGTCCTTGAAGCCCTTCTTCGCCCCGTGCAGGGACTCGTAGAGGGTGTTGCCGACGACGGGTGTGCGCAGCAGTACGTCCTTGCCCCAGGCGAGGACCTTCTCGTAGCCGTCGGTGGTGCGCAGGGTGGCCAGGTGGTTGGCGAGGCCGCCGATGGTCGGCGCGTAGGAGCGTTCGTTGTCGTTGACGACGATGATCAGCGGGCGGTCCTTGGCGGCCGCGATGTTGTTCAGCGCCTCCCAGGCCATGCCGCCGGTCAGCGCGCCGTCGCCGATGACGGCGACCACATGGCCCTTCTCCCCCTGCACCCGGTGGGCCTTGGCGAGGCCGTCGGCCCAGCCGAGCGCGGTGGAGGCATGACTGTTCTCGATGATGTCGTGCTCGGACTCCTCGCGCGAGGGGTAGCCGGACAGTCCCCCCTTGCCGCGCAGCTTGGAGAAGTCCTGACGCCCGGTCAGCAACTTGTGGACATAGGACTGGTGGCCGGTATCCCACAGGATGCGGTCGACCGGTGACTCGAAGACCCGGTGGAGCGCGATGGACAGTTCCACCACCCCCAGATTGGGCCCGAGATGACCGCCGGTCCGCGACACCGCGTGCACCAGGAACTCGCGTATCTCCTCGGACAGTTCGCCGAGTTCCGCCTCGGACAGCGCCTTCAGGTCGCGTGGTCCCCGGATGTTCTCCAGAATGGTCACGTGGGCCCCCTCTCGGTCCGTGCTCTACCTCAACTCACTTGTCTGCGGGGCTCGTTCGCTCGGCGATCTTCATCGCCTCCTCGATGAGCGTCTCCACGATCTTCGACTCGGGTACGGTCTTGATGACCTCGCCCTTGACGAAAATCTGCCCCTTTCCGTTGCCCGAGGCAACTCCCAGGTCGGCCTCGCGGGCCTCGCCCGGACCGTTCACCACACACCCCATCACCGCGACCCTGAGCGGCACTTCCATGCCGTCCAGGCCCGCCGTGACCTCCTCGGCGAGTTTGTAGACGTCGACCTGGGCCCGGCCGCAGGAGGGGCAGGAGACGATCTCCAGCCGCCGCTGCCTGAGGCCGAGGGACTCCAGGATCTGGATGCCGACCTTGACCTCCTCGGCCGGCGGCGCGCTCAGCGAGACGCGGATCGTGTCGCCGATGCCCCGGGACAGCAACGCCCCGAAGGCCACGGCCGACTTGATCGTGCCCTGGAACGCGGGGCCCGCCTCGGTGACCCCCAGGTGCAGCGGGTGGTCACAGCTCTCGGCGAGCTGCCGGTACGCCTCGATCATCACGACCGGGTCGTTGTGCTTGACGGAGATCTTGATGTCCGTGAAGTCGTGCTCCTCGAAGAGCGAGGCCTCCCACAGCGCGCTCTCGACCAGCGCCTCCGGGGTGGCCCTGCCGTACTTCTGCAGCAGTCGCCGGTCGAGGGAACCGGCGTTGACGCCGATCCGGATCGGTGTGCCGTGGTCCTTTGCGGCGCGCGCGATCTCCTTCACCTGGTCGTCGAACTGCTTGATGTTGCCCGGATTGACCCGGACGGCGGCGCACCCGGCCTCGATGGCGGCGAAGACGTACTTGGGCTGGAAGTGGATGTCCGCGATCACCGGGATCTGCGACTTTCGGGCGATGGTGGCGAGGGCGTCCGCGTCCTCCTGCGTGGGGCAGGCGACGCGGACGATCTGGCAGCCGGACGCGGTGAGTTCCGCGATCTGCTGCAGGGTGGCGCCGATGTCGGACGTACGGGTCGTCGTCATCGACTGCACCGACACCGGGGCTCCGCCCCCGACCGCCACCGGCCCGACCTGGATCTGCCGCGACAGCCGCCGCGGTGCGACCGGGCGGGCCGGTACCTCGGGAACGCCCAAGGGAACGGCGGTCATCGTGTCACTCCCGGTTTCCGGAGACGGTCTCGCGCATGGCCCGCAGCGACTCCTTCAGGGAGCCCATGGTGGCGAGGACGGCGGTGGGTTCGTAGCCGCAGTGCGCCATGCAGTTGTCGCAGCGCGGGTCCTTGCCGCGGCCGTACTTGTCCCAGTCGGTCTCCTCCAGCAGCTGCCGGTACGTGGGCACGTAGCCGTCGCTCATCAGGTAGCAGGGTTTCTGCCAGCCGAACAGCGAGTAGCTCGGGATCGCCCACGCGGTGCACGGGAAGTCGACCTTGCCCTCCAGGAAGTCCAGGAAGAGCGGGCTCTGGTTGAGCCGCCACTTCGCGCGGTTGCCGCCCGAGAATGCCTTCTTGAACAGTTCCCGGGTCTGCTGGACGCCGAGGAAGTGGTCCTGGTCGGGGGCCTTCTCGTAGGCGTAGGCGGGCGAGAGCATCATCTCGTCGACCTGCAGGTCGTCGTTGAGGAAATTGAGCACCTCGACGACGGTCTGCGGGGTGTCCGTGTTGAAGAAGGTGGAGTTGGTGGTCACCCGGAAGCCGCGCCGCTTGGCCTCCTTGATCGCCTCCACCGCCTCGTCGAAGGTCCCCTCCTTCGCCACCGAGGCGTCGTGCCGCTCCCGCAGCCCGTCGATGTGCACGGCCCAGGCGAAGTAGGGCGAGGGCTTGAACTTGTCCATCTTCTTGCGCATCAGCAGCGCGTTGGTGCACAGGAAGACGAACTTCTTCTTCGCCACCAGCTGCCGCACGATCTCGTCGATCTGCGGATGCATCAGAGGTTCGCCGCCGGCGATCGAGACCATCGGCGCACCCGACTCCAGGACCGCGCCCACGGCCTGCGCCACGGGCATGCGCTGCTTGAGCACGCCCGCCGGGTGCTGGATCTTGCCGCAGCCCTCGCACTTGAGGTTGCACGCGAACAGCGGCTCCAGCTCGACCAGCAGAGCGAACTTGTCGCGCTTCCTGAGCTTCTGTTCAAACAGATACGTAGCGACCTTGATGGTCTGACGCAACGGCATGGCCATCTGGCTCACCTCCGGGGGAGCAACAAAGAACGGTGCCATTCATAAAATGCGGGAAGAACGGAACGAAGAACGCGGAAAGCAGATATTCCACCGCGCACCGTGCCGATCCGGACGAGTTCGTGTTCTGGGGCGTCCACCACCACCCGTACGGCCGCAACCGGGCGCTCGCCGCCGCGGACGGCGGCGAGGAGCGTGGCCGCCGACTCCATGTCGACCGCGAGCGCGCCGGTCGCGAGCAGCTGGGACCGCTCGGGGCCGCGCACCACGTGGTCGGATCCGGTGAGCGGCCCGGTGTGGACCGTGCGTCCGGGCAGCAGGCGCACGAGTTCCTTGACCAGCAGCTCGGTGCCCACGCAGGCGACGGTGCCGCGCGGGTCCCGGGTCTCCTCGGCGACCACCAGGTCGCCGGGATGCATGCCGGGCGCGAGCCCGGCACAGAAGCCGGTGGCCAGTACGGCCGCGTCGGCCAGCGCCGGGCCGGAGAGCTGCCGGGTGACGGACCGTTCCGCCGCACGGGGCCCCATGCCCGTACGGAGGAAGGAAACCGGCCCGTCCGCCCCGCCCCTGTCCCCCGTGCGCAGGGCCAGATGCTCGATGCCGAGCGCGCAGGCGATCAGCAGCGGGGCAGCTGCGGGCTGGTTGGTCAATTCAGCTCACCTTGGCCTCGGCCTGCGGTTTCCTCGCGAGCAGATCGCGCTCGAAGGGGTCGCCGTGCAGATACCGGCCGAGCGCGGTGAGCGGGAAGACCTGCCGGTACAGGTGGTAGTTGATGGAGAAGTCCCAGGGGAAGCCGGTTCCGGTGAAGTACGGCTCGTCCCAGGTGCCGTCCTCCCGCTGGGTGTCGGCCAGCCAGCGGATGCCGCGCTCGACGGCCTTGGAGTCCTGCTCCCCGGCCGCGAGCAGCGCCATCAGCGCCCACGCGGTCTGCGAGGCGGTCGAGGTGCCCCGGCCGCTCCACTCCTTGACGTACCTGTAGGAGCGCAGGTCCTCGCCCCAGCCGCCGTCGTCGTTCTGCACGCTCTCCAGCCAGGCCACGGCCCGCCGGATCGCCGGGTGCGAGCCGGGCAGACCGGCGGCGGTCAGTGCGGGGACGACCGACCCGGTGCCGTAGACGTAGTTGACGCCCCAGCGGCCGAACCACGAGCCGTTCGGCTCCTGTTCGGCGAGCAGCCACTCGATGCCGCGCCGGGTGCGCGGGTCGTGTGCGAGTCCCTCGGCGGCGAGCATCTCCACGACGTGCGCGGTGACGTCCGCCGACGGCGGGTCGATGACCTCACCGAAGTCGCAGAACGGCAGCCGGTTCGGGAACGGGCTGGTGTTGTCGACGTCGAAGGCGCCCCACGCGCCGTTCTTCGACTGCATCCCCAGGTTCCAGCGCACGGCGCGCCCGATGGCCCGGTCCACGCGCTCGGGGTCGTGGTGCCGGACCCGGCGCAGTGCGAGGGCGACCTCGGCGGTGTCGTCGATGTCGGGGTAGTTGTCGTTGTGGAACTCGAACGCCCAGCCGCCCGGCGGCAACCCGGGACGCTTGACGGCCCAGTCGCCGGGCCGCACGATCTCCTCGCCCAGCATCCAGTCGGCCGCCCTGACCAGTTGCGGATGGTCGGCGGGCAGCCCGGCGTCGATGAGCGCGATGGTGGCGAGACAGGTGTCCCACACCGGGGACTGGCAGGCCTCGATCATCCGGGCACCGTCCTTGCGCCAGACGGCGAAACGGTCCAGCGAGGCGAGGCCCTCGCGCATCACGGGATGTTCGAGGTCGTAGCCGAGCAGGTGCAGGGCGATGACCGAGTACACGGCCGGGGGCTGGATGCCGCCCCAGCAGCCGTCGTTCTCCTGCCGCTCGATGATCCAGCGGGCGGCGGAGTTCATCGCCGCCCTGCGGAGCCGGCGTGGGACGACCTTGCGGAACTGGTGCAGCGCCTTGTCCAGACGCTGGAAGGCACCGTCCCAACTGGCCACCGGAGCAAGCGGCTTGGCCGGGTTGGGGTCGGCCGGGTCGCTGTGCAGCTCGTCCAGCGGGAAGGGCGCGGGGCGCACCGGGCGCTTGGCCGAGACGATGGTCAGCGGCACGATGGTCTGCCGGGCCCAGCAGCCGAAGTCGTAGATGTTGAGCGGCATCCAGGCCGGGAAGTAGATGAGCTCCGGCGGGAGTTCGGGCAGGTCCTCCCATTTCCACCAGCCGAACAGGGCGAGCCAGATCCGGGTGAACACCCGGGAGGCGGCGATACCGCCGCGCTCGCGGATCCAGGCGGAAGCTTTCGCCATGTGCGGGGCGCCGGGCGTGTCGCCGGCCAGGCGCAGGGCGACGTAGGCCTCGATGGTGGCGGACAGTTCGCCGGGCCCGCCGTAGAAGGTCGCCCAGGTGCCGTCCTCGCGCTGCTCGCCGCGGATGAACATCGCGGCGGCCCGCGTGGTCTTCTCGTCGCGGATTCCCAGGAACTGACGGAGCAGCAGGTCCTCGGCGTCCATCGTGACGTTGGTCTCCAGGTCGCCCTTCCACCAGCCCTGGGCGTCCTGCCGCGCGAGCAGGAAGTCGGTGGCGCGCCGCGCGGCGCGAGCGGCGGCTTCTGGTACCCCGGCCGTCTCGGGGGCGGTGTCGGTGGTGTCGCTGGCCGCGGCAGCGCGGGTCGGCACAGTCGCCCCGGTGCTTCCGTCGGTCGTCGCTGTCATGGCTTCCCCTTCGTGCAGTCGTGCGAGTCGTGCTGCTGTGGGTCCGCCGTCGGCCGGTGTCCGCGGGTGCTGCGGCACCGGCCGGCGACTACGCGAGTGTTCGACCGATAGTGATCATCTCTTTCGTACGACGACGAAGTCGGCGAGCGCCGTGAAGGAGTCCCGTACGCGGTCGGGCATGTCGATGGCGTCCAGGGCTTCGATGGCGATGATGTGCTGACGGCGTGCTTCTCCGGCCGTCCAGTCGCGGCCGCCGGCCTGCTCGATGAGGGCCGCGCGGGCCGCGAACTCCTCCTCGGAGAAGTTCTCGAAGTCGCTGCTCTTGGCGTCCGCGGCGAGGATCTCGCCGAGCTGCTCGGACGCGGGGCCGCCGGCCGCGAGTGCGGCGACGACCGGCAGGGACTTCTTGCGCTGGCGCAGGTCGCTCCAGGTCTGCTTGCCGGTGGCCTCCGGGTCGCCCCAGATGCCGAGCAGGTCGTCGACGGCCTGGAAGGCGAGGCCGAGGTGGTAGCCGTACTTCTCCAGCGCGTCGGCGGTGGCGTCGTCCGCGCCGCCGAGAACCGCGCCGATGGAGCTGGAGGCCGCGAGCAGCGCGCCGGTCTTGTTGCCCTCCATCTCCAGGCACTCCTCGACGCTGACGCGGTCGCGGTGCTCGTAGGAGATGTCCTGTGCCTGACCGTCGATCAGGGCCCGGGTGGCGGTCGTCAGGCGGCGGGTGGCGCGGCCGGCCTCGACCGTGCCGAGCTCCAGCAGCACCTCGTTGGCGAGGGCGAACAGGGCGTCGCCGACCAGGATCGCCTGGGCGGGGCCGTGCACCTTCCAGACCGTGTCGCGGTGCCGGCGCTGCTCGTCGCCGTCCATCAGGTCGTCGTGCAGCAGCGAGAAGTTGTGGACGAGTTCGACGGCGACGGCGCCGGGGATGCCCACCTCGGGCGCGGCACCGGTGACCTGGGCGGAGAGCACGGCGAGCGCGGGGCGCACCGCCTTGCCGCCGTCGCCGTCGGCCGGGTTGCCGGCGGCGTCGATCCAGCCGAAGTGGTAGGCGGCGACGGTGTCCATGGGAGACGCCAGCCGGTCTACGGCCGCACGCAGGACCGGAGTGGCCAGGGTCCGGCCACGCTCCAGCAGCGCGGTCACGTCCACCGCGGCCCGTGGGACGGGCGTCGAGGCCGGGGGCACAGTGGGCACAGTCTCTCCTCTTGTTGCGGTACCGGGGGTGCGGGGGCCTGCCGCAGCCTCAAGGGGCATCAGGCCGCCTCCTCGAACTCGAAGAGATGGCGGGGGCGGGGCCGGCCCAGGGTGCTGAGGGCGGCGTCGGCCGCACTCACTCCACTGCGGACCGCACTCTCCATGGTCGCGGGCCACCCGGTGGCGGTCCACGCTCCGGCCAGGTACAGGCCGGGGGCATTGGTGCGGGCGCCGGGCCGCAGCCGCCCGACGCCGGGGACGGGGGCGAACGTGGCCGTGCGCTCCCGGGTCACGAAGAAGTCCCGCACCTCGGCGCCCCGGGTGCCCGGGATCAGCCGCTCCAGCTCGGGCAGATAGCGCTCGCGCAGGTCGGCGACCGGCAGGTCGATCTCGTCCTGTGCGGCCGACTGGGACAGCGCGAGGTACTGGCCTGCGCCGAGACCGGAGGCGTCGGTGCGGTCGAAGACCCACTGCACCGGGGTGCCGAGGGCCGCGAAGAAGGGGCGTGCGAGCACCTTGCGGTCGTAGACGACATGGACGTTGAGGATCGGGGCGGTGCCGATCCCCAGCAGTCGCTCAGGGGCGTCGAGGGCGCCGGACGGCAGCAGGCCGTGGGCCTCGCGCTGGGGTACGGCGAGGACGACGGCGTCGGTTTCGAGGCGCTCGCCGGGAACCTGAACGCTCCAGGTGCCGTTTTCGTTGGTAGAGACGGAGGTGACGCGTGTACGGACCTCGGTACGGACGCCCGCGGAGTCGAGCGCCTTGCGGGCCAGCCGGTCATGCAGTTCGCCCAGCGGGACGCGGGCCCAGCCGATGTCGGCCGCGCCCGGGTCGGACAGCAGACCGGTCTTGAACACCATCGCGGCGAGCCCCAGCGAGGCGTCGCCCGCGACCGCGTTGAGGGTGGCGACCCCGACCAGGTCCCACAGGGCCTCGACGGCGCGCGCCGACTGGCCGTGCGCTGCCAGCCAGCTGCCGAAGTCCTGGGTGTCCAGGGCCGGATCGGCGAGGTCGAGCCCCTTCAGCGCGAGCGCGGCCCGCCCGACCGCGGCGCGCTCGGCGAGCGAGAGGTGCGGATAGGCGGCCAGGCTGCGCCCCAGGTGGAGCGGGACGGGCAGCGGGTCGCGCCGCAGCCGGCCGAGCCGTCTGCCCTCGGGCTTGGCGACGTCGACGACGGGCACGTCCAGGCGGTCCTGCAGCGGTGCCAGCGCCGCGCCCTCGATCCGGTCGAGGAACCAGCGGTAGGCGGTGCAGCAGCGCAGGTACACATGCTGGCCGTTGTCGACGGTCAGCTCGCCGCGCTGAAAGGAGAAGGCGAGGCCGCCCAGCCTGGGCCTGCCTTCGAGCAGGGTGACACGCACGCCTGCGTCGGCGAGCGCGAGCGCCGCGGTGATCCCGGCGAGCCCGCCGCCGACCACGACGGCGCCGCGGCCTGCCGCGCCCTCGTCTCGCGCGGTGCCGTGCGCCGGTGCGGGGCGCGAGCCGTCGCTCATCGTGCGTCCTCCCGTGGGTGCCGAGCGTGCAGGTTGAACGGTGCACGGTCGGCCGTCGCAGTCAGGGACGCCACGCCGCAGCGCAGGGTTGCCTGCCGCTTGTCTCTCGGTTCGGGAAGGTCCATCAGGCGCGCCTCCTGACGGACCGGGGTGAGACATGGCGGGTCACATGCCGGGTGTCCAGCCCGGACAGGCCGCGTACGGCGACGTAGGCCTTCTCCCTTCCGGGCAGCGAGACCCGGCCGCGCAGCACGGCCTCAGGGTCGCGCTCGATTCGGTCCAGCAGCCGGCGGTAGATACCGGCCATGGCGGCGACGCACGCGCCGCTGCGCCGGTCGAGCATGGGCAGCAGCCGGTAGCCCTCGGCGAAAAGGGCGCGGGCGCGCCGCACTTCGAAGTGCACGAGGCCCGCGAAGTCGGAGCCCTCGGGTGGAGTCGGCCCGTCGAACCCGGCCGAGCAGCCGAACTTGGCCAGGTCGTCGGCGGGCAGATAGGTACGGCCGCCCTCGGCGTCCTCGCGGACGTCTCTGAGGATGTTGGTCAGCTGCAGCGCGAGCCCAAGGGTGTCGGCGTACTCGGAGGCGCGCTCGGCGCCGCGCGCTCCCGGTTCGGTGCCGAACACGCCGAGCGAGATCCGGCCGATGGCACCGGCGACACACCGGCAGTAGACCTTCAGGTCGTCCCAGGTCTCGTAGGTCTCGCCGCGCACGTCCATCTGAACGCCGTCGATCAGCTCGTCGAGGCCGCCGAGCGGGATCGGGAAAGCATGTGCGGCATGGGCGAGGGCGACCGCGACCGGATCGGTGTCGTCCTCCTCGACCTCGCCGTCCCGGACCCGCGCGAGCAGCGCCCTGGTGTCCTCGAGCCGCTTCAGCTTCACCCCGCCGGCCAGGTCGCCGTCGCCGATGTCGTCCACGCGCCGGGAAAAGGCGTACAGCGCCGACATGGCGCGGCGCTTGGGCGTGGGCAGCAGCCGGATGCCGTAGGCGAAGTTGCGGGCCTGCTGCCCGGTGACGGTCTCGCAGTAGCTGTAGGCGGCGAGTACCGGTGCGGACACGTGTGACGGAGAATCCACGGTCCGGATCACCCCTCTCCTCGCAGGATCACGCCCGCCTCACGCAGCAACTGGACCTTGCCGGGTCGGGGCGGGCCGGGAAGTACGTCGTATTCGGCGGCGGCGATCGCCCGGATCGCCGCCCTTCCCCCCGCCACGAACCCCGCGAGCAGCAGCTTCAATCTGCCGTGGACGCTACCCACCAGGGGGGCGCCTTCATTCAGCAGATCGCGGGCGCGTTGTGCTTCGTATGCAACCAGGGCGCGCACCGATGCGCCTGCGGTTTTTGCGCCAAGATCCGTTTCCTGGACGTGAAAGCGCTTCATATCCTCGGCCGGGAGGTAGATCCGGTCCCGGCCGAGATCCTCGGCGACGTCCTGGAGGTGTTCCACGATCTGCAGGGCGGTGCAGATCGCGTCGGAGAGGCGGATCCGCTCGGGGGTCGAGGTGCCGCTGACATCGAGGACGAGGCGGCCGACGGGGTTGGCGGAGAGTTCGCAGTAGGCGAGGAGGTCGTCGTAGGTCTCGTACCGGGTGACGAGCTGGTCCTGGCGGTTGGCGGCGATCAGGCCGAGGAAGGGTTCGGGGGTGAGGGAGCGGCGGCGGACGGTGGGCTGCAGCCGGCGCAGCAGCGGATGGCTGGGGGTGCCGTCGAAGACATGGCGCAGGTCGGCCTCGAAGGCGTCGAGGAGGAGCAGACGGTCCTCGGCCTCGGCGGGAGACACGCCGAGCGCCCGGGCGTCGGCGCCGCCGGGGGCGAGGTCGCCGTCACCGATGTCGTCGACCAGACGGGCGAAGCCGTAGACGGCCATGAGGTCGTCGCGCCACGCCCGGGGCAGGAAGAAAGGGGCCACAGGAAAGTTCTCGCTAGTGGCTTTGTCCAGGGTGGCGCGTTCCAGGTGAGGCGCCGTCTCGGTGGCCGTCATCGGGCGCTGCCCGGGGCGGGGACGGCACATGCTGCGTTGAGCTGGGGAGTTTCCGTAGCCATTGCCGTCACATCTCCCGTTCTACACTGCCGACCCAATACACACTATTTCGGACACGCCGCCCGGTAATGCGCGGGGTCGCCCTGGCGCAGGGTGTCGCGCATTATCGCCCCACTTGCCGCTTTCCGGCACCGGTACAGCTTACGTTGTACAACCCGGCATGGTCCGTCGGGGTGTCCTGCGCATCACAACAACACACCGATTGGTTCCAAGATTCCTGACACAGGCCGGAGTTGACGGTTCCGTTACAGACGCGGGGACCCGCCGGACGACTTCCGGTAGAGCCTTGGCCGAAACGGGCTACTTGCCCGTGAACTTCTCGTACTCCTTCAAAACCTCTTCGGTCGGTCCGTCCATGCGCAGCTCGCCGCGTTCCAGCCACAGGACACGGTCACAGGTGTCACGGATGGACTTGTTGTTGTGGCTGACCAGAAACACCGTGCCGGCCTCCTTGCGCAGTTCCCGGATGCGTTCCTCGGAGCGCTTCTGGAACTTGCGGTCACCGGTGGCGAGCGCCTCGTCGATCATGAGGACGTCGTGGTCCTTGGCTGCGGCGATGGAGAACCGCAGCCGGGCCGCCATGCCGGAGGAATACGTCCGCATCGGCAGGGTGATGAAGTCGCCCTTCTCGTTGATGCCCGAGAAGTCGACGATGTCCTGGTAGCGCTCCTTGATCTGCTCCCGGGACATACCCATGGCGAGACCGCCGAGGATCACGTTCCGCTCGCCGGTCAGGTCGTTCATCAGGGCCGCGTTCACGCCGAGCAGCGAGGGCTGGCCGTCGGTGTAGACCTCGCCCTTCTCCGCGGGCAGCAGACCGGCGATGGCGCGCAGCAGCGTGGACTTGCCGGATCCGTTGGAGCCGATCAGGCCGATGGCCTCGCCGCGGTAGGCGACGAAGGACACCCCGCGCACGGCGTGCACCCTGCGCACCCCGCGCTCCCCGCCGCGCTTCATGATCCGGCTGAGGGCGGCGGTCGCGCTGCCCTTGCCGGTCTTGGCGCCGTTGACGCGGTAGACGATGTGCAGCTCGTCCGCGATGACCGTCGGGCGGCGTTCCTCCGGAGCTTCGGTGGCCTGCCCGGCGTTCCGCTCAGCCACGGCCGTACCTCTCCTCCGCCTGCCAGAAGTACACGAAACCGCCGGCGAAGACGAGCACGGCCCAGAACAGTGCGATGGCCCACACATGCGGCGGCAGGTTCGCGGCGCCGTAGCCGTCGATCAGCGCGTAGCGCATCAGGTCCATGTAGACCGCGGCCGGGTTGACCTGGAGCAGCCGGACGGCGATCTCGGAGCGGCCCTCCATCATCTTGCTGATGGAGAACATGACGCCGGAGGTGTACATCCAGGTGCGCAGGATGAACGGCATCAGCTGGGCGAGGTCCGGGGTCTTGGCGCCCATGCGGGCCACGATCAGCGCGAGCCCGGTGTTGAACAGGAACTGCAGCAGCAGGACGGGCACGATCAGCAGCCAGGCCGGGCTCGGATAGCTGCCGAAGCCGATCGCCACGACGAACATCACGATCATCGAGAAGAGCAGCTGCTGGAGCTGCTGCAGCGAGAAGGAGATGGGCAGCGAGGCGCGCGGGAAGTGCAGGGCGCGCACCAGGCCCAGGTTGCCGGAGATCGCGCGGACGCCCGACATGACGGAGCTCTGCGTGAACGTGAAGACGAACACCCCCGTGACCAGGAACGGGATGTACACGTCCTGAGACAGGCCGCGGCTCGCATGCAGGATCACGCCGAAGATGAAGTAGTACACGGCCGCGTTGAGCAGCGGGGTCGCCACCTGCCACAGCTGGCCGAGCTTGGCCTGGCTGTACTGCGCGGTGAGCTTCGCCTGGGAGAAGGCGAGGATGAAGTGGCGTCGCCCCCACAGCCGGCGGACGTACTCGGCGAGTGAGGGACGGGCGCCGCTGACGGCGAGCCCGTACTTGGCGGCGAGCTGCGCGGCCGTCAGTCCCTCGTCGGGCGGCGGTATCGCGCTCTTCGCGACACCGCCGTCATGGGTTGTGTGACTCACGAGTGGAAATCCGGACTCTCTTGGTAAGAAGCTTGCTCTCTTCAGGTAAGAGAAGCTTCTCAGATCACCGGAGGCCGGCCCAGCCGGGTCAGCCGCCACACCG
The DNA here is from genome assembly GCF_000497445.1 of Streptomyces roseochromogenus subsp. oscitans DS 12.976. Classification (NCBI taxonomy): domain Bacteria; kingdom Bacillati; phylum Actinomycetota; class Actinomycetes; order Kitasatosporales; family Streptomycetaceae; genus Streptomyces; species Streptomyces roseochromogenus. The sequence goes on from NZ_CM002285.1 coordinate 1,383,651, forward strand.
TGCGCCAGCGCATGGGACGTCGCGGGCCGCACGCCGTGGTCCAGCCCTCGCGGAATCCGCCGAACCACGCCCTCAGGGCCGGCCGGGACGGGCGGCGCAGCAGCGTGAGCAGCATCCAGACCCCGAGATACACCGGGACCAGGGGGGCGGGGAGGTTGCGGCGGGCCAGCCAGACCCGGTTGCGGGCGACCATGCGGTGGTAGACCGCGTGCCGCGAGGGCGCGGTGGTCGGGTGGTGCAGCACCATGTCGGACCGGTAGTCGATCATCCAGCCGGCGTCGAGGGCCCGCCAGGCCAGGTCGGTCTCCTCATGGGCGTAGAAGAACTCGTCCGGCAGGCCGCCGACCTCGGCGAAGACCCGGGTGCGTACGGCGTTGGCGCCACCGAGGAAGGTGGTGACCCGTGAGGAGCGCATCGGGTCGGAGGCGCGCAGCCGGGGTACGTGCCGACGCTGGGTCTCGCCGGTGTCGGGGTCGGCGATGCGGAAGCTGACGATGCCCAGCTCGGGGTCCGCGGCGAAGGCCTCGCGGCACAGCTCGGCGGTGTCGTGGCGGGCGAGCAGGCCGTCGTCGTCGAGGAAGAGCAGTATGTCGACCTGGCGGCCACTGGGCCCGAAGGCCTCTATGCCGACGTTGCGGCCGCCGGGGATGCCCAGGTTCTCGGGCAGCTCCACCGTCCGTACACCGTCGGGGACGTCCGGGACGGGCGAGCCGTTGCCGACGACGACCACCTCGACCGGGTCGCCGTCCTGCTTGGCGACCGAGTCGATGAGGGCCCGCAGCTCCTCGGGCCGGTTGCCCATGGTGATGATGACGGCGCCGACCTTCACGGCACTCACTTCAGCCTGCTGGAGGCGAGGATGGACACCAGGTGCAGCAGGGTCTGCAGCAGGGCGATACCGGCGAGGACGGCCGTGCCGAGCCGGGTGAAGAACAGATCGCCGCGGGCCTGGTCGACGATCGCGAGGACCAGGATCAGCAGCGAGGCCTCGATGCCGAGGATGAGGCGGTGGAACCTGAGCGCCGCGGCGGCCCGGCGGGCCAGCGCCATGCCGGAGGAGCGCGGCTCGGCGGCGGCCTCCTGCACGGGCGGCTTGCCGGCCTGGTGCCGGGCGACGCCGACCAGGTCGGTCTCGGCCTTGATCAGGATGGCGCCGAGGGCGGCGAGCGTGCCGAGGAAGGCCCACAGCCAGTCGATACGGCCGCTGCCCCACAGGTCGGCGGCGCGCAGGCCGAGGCCCACCAGGACGGCCGCGTCGGTCAGATAGGCGCCGACGCGGTCCAGGTAGACCCCGTTCAGCGAGTACTGCTTCTTCCAGCGGGCGATCTCGCCGTCGACGCAGTCCAGCAGCAGATACAGCTGGGTGGCGACCACGCCGAGCACGGCGCCCCAGATCCCCGGCACCAGCAGTGCCGGGGCCGCGAGCACGCCGCAGACGGTCATCAGGTACGTGAGCTGGTTGGGCGTGACCCTGGTGGTGACCAGGTAGCGGTCGATGCGCAGGGACACCTCGCGCATGTAGAGGCGTCCCGCCCAGTGCTCACCGCTGCGCCGGTCCTTCACCCCCGCGGGGTGGACGACCGGACGGAGTTCAGCTACCGATGGCCTTGACATAGTCGGCGTAGATGTCCTTGATCTGGTTCGTCTTGAGGTCGAGGTGCTCGAGGATCGTGTAGCGGCCGGGCCGGGTCTCGGGGGCGAACTCCACCGCGCGGACGAACTCGTCCAGGGTGAAGCCGATCTCCTCCGGCAGCACCGGGAGCCCGTGCCGGCGCAGCACGAAAGCGGTGTGCACCGCCTCCTCGTGCGCCCCGCGCAGATACATCGCGAAGGCCGCGCCGAGCCCGCACTGTTCGCCGTGGGCGGCCGCCCGCTTGGGGAACAGCAGGTCGAAGGCGTGGTTGATCTCGTGGCAGGAGCCGGAGGACGGCCGGGAGTCGCCGGAGATCGACATCGAGATGCCGCTGAGGACCAGCGCCTCGGCGAGCACCTGGAGGAAGCCGTTGTCGCCGATGCCGCCGGGGTGGCGCAGCACCGCCTCGCCGGCCTGGCGGGCCATGGCCGCGGCGAGACCGTCGATCTTCTCGCCGGTGACCCGGTTGGACAGCTCCCAGTCCGCGACCGCGTTGATGTTGGAGATCGCGTCGCCGATGCCGGCCCGCACGAACCGGGCCGGGGCCTCGCGGATCACGTCCAGGTCGATGACGACCGCGATCGGGTTCGGCACGCCGTAGGAGCCGCGTCCGGCGTCGTTGTCGAGCGTGGCGACCGGCGAGCACAGACCGTCGTGCGCGAGGTTCGTCGGTACGGCGACCAGGGGCAGGCCGACGCGGGCCGCGGCGAACTTGGCGCAGTCGATGATCTTGCCGCCGCCGAGCCCGACCACCGCGTCGTAGTGGCCGGACTTCATCTCGCCGGCCAGCCGGATCGCGTCGTCGAGGGTGCCTCCGCCGACCTCGTACCAGGTGGCGCCGGGCAGCGAGGGGGCGATGCGCTCGCGCAGCTTGGCGCCGGAGCCGCCGCTGACGGCGACGGCGAGCCGGCCGGACTGCGCGATGCGCTCGTCGGCGAGGACACCGGCCAGGTCGTCGAGGGCACCCGGGCGGATGTCGACGACGACCGGCGAGGGAATGAGCCGGGTCAGTAGCGGCACGCGATCTCCCGTCCCTTGGCGAGGTCGTCGTGGTTGTCGATCTCGACCCACTGGACGTCGCCGATCGGCGCCACGTCGATGCGGAAGCCGCGGTTGACCAGCTCCTGGTACCCGTGCTCGTAGAACTGCTGCGGGTCGGTCTCCCAGACCGTCTTCAGCGCGTCGGCCAGGTCGGGGGCGGCGTCGCCCTCGATCAGGGTGACGCCGATGTACTCGCCGGTGGCCTCGGCGGGATCCATCAGCTTGGTGATCTTCGTCATGCCCTTGTCGGCGTCGACGACGACCTTCATCTCCTCGTCCGCGAGGGACTTCACGGTGTCGAGCGCAAGAATGATCTTCTTACCTTCGCCACGCGCGGCGAGCAGCGTCTTCTCGACGGAGACCGGGTGGACGGTGTCTCCGTTGGCGAGGATCACACCGTCCTTGAGGGCGTCACGGCCGCACCACAGGGAGTAGGCGTTGTTCCACTCCTCGGCCTTGTCGTTGTCGATGAGGGTGAGCTTGAGGCCGTATTTGGCCTCCAGCGCCTCCTTGCGCTCGTACACGGCCTCCTTGCGGTAGCCGACGATGATCGCGACCTCGGTCAGCCCGATCTCGGCGAAGTTGCCGAGGGTCAGGTCGAGCACGGTGATCGAATCCTCTATGCCGGCCGGCCCCACCGGTACCAGTGCCTTGGGCAAACTGTCGGTGTAGGGGCGCAGACGCCGTCCGGCGCCGGCCGCCAGCACGAGGCCGATCATGCGGGTTCTCCTTCGTCGTGTACGGCTGGGGCCCCTGCGGAGACCCAGAAGCGGATGCTCTCTACGAGCACCACGAGGGCGACGGCCACGGCGAGGACCGTGAGCGCGACCGTGAACTGCGGGGCGGTGAGCACCGCGGCCAGAACGGTGACGAGCAGCGTCCGCCCTTCGTGCCCCCCGATGGCGCGCACCAGCCAGGCCGGGGGCGCCCCGGCGTCGCCGCGGATGCGGTACACCGTGTCGTAGTGATGGTAGGCGACGGCGGCCACCAGCCCGAAAGCCGCAGGAAGGGCGCCGTTTACCCCCGCCTTACCCGCGAGGGCCAGGACGGTGCCGTACTCGGCGGCCCGGAAGAAGGGCGGGACCAGCCAGTCGAGGGCGCCCTTGAGGGGGCGGGCGACGGCGAGGGCCGAGGTCAGGACGTAGACCAGGGCGCCGATCACCGGCAGCACCGAGCCGTGGTCCGTGAAGGCGGAGCAGGCGACGACCGCGGCGCCGCCCGCGAAGGCGACAGCGGGTACGGCGAGGCCCGGCAGGCCCCGCTTGAGCACGCGCCGTACGGCCTCGGTGAGCGGGCCGGAGTCGGCGAGGTCCGCGAGCGCCTGGGCGGCCCGGCCGGTGCGCCGCGCCTTGCGGGTCAGGGACCGCAGCACACGGCCCGCCGTGGTGTACGTCGCCGCGAGGGCGCAGCCGATGAGCAGGACGTAGAAGGTGATCCGGGGCGTGGTGGCCGCGGTCAGGATCGCGATCATCGCCCAGCGCTCGCCGATGGGCAGGACTATCATCCGCCGCAGCCATATCGTCCAGCCGACGCTGTCCAGCTTGTCGGAGAGGGCAGCGGTCGGGCTGGTGTTGGCGGTGGCGTCGTGGTTGGCCTCGTTGAAGGCGAAGTCCACCGTGTGCCGGCAGGTCTGCAGGACCATCGCACCGAGGGCGAGGGCCCACACGTCATCGCCGCCGTGGGCCGCACCGAGGGCGAGGCCGGCGTAGTAGGCGTACTCCTTGGCCCGGTCGAAGGTGGCATCCAGCCAGGCGCCGAGTGTGGAGTACTTCAGCGCGTAGCGGGCGAGCTGGCCGTCGGTGCAGTCCAGGACGAACGAGGCGATGAGCAGGACGCCGGCCGCGATGAACCCCGCGCGCGTGCCCGTCGCCGCGCAGCCCGCCGCGATCAGGGCGGTGAGCAGCGAGGCCGTGGTGACCTGGTTCGGGGTCAGGCCGCGGCGGGCGCACCAGCGGGCCAGGTAGCGCGAGTACGGGCTGATGAAGAACGTGGTGAAGAAGCCGTCGCGGGACTTCACGGCCGACTTCAGGCGTACGGCCTCGTCGTCGACGGCGGCGACGGCCTGGCGGGCCTCGTTGCGGGCCTGCGGGTCGGCGGGGACGGCGGCGACCAGGCTGCCCAGCTCCGGCCGGTGCACCGCGCAGCCGTCGGCGTCGAGGGCGGTGACGATGCGGTCGGCGAGGCTGTCCACGGCGAGCGCCGTACCGCCGCCGGCCGAGGTCTCGCGGGCCACCGCCCGGGTCAGCTCCTGCCGGGCGGCCCGCTGGGCGGTGACGGCGCCGGGGACGGCGGAGAGCGGGAAGCGCGGGTCGGTCAGGCCGAGGCGCAGCGCGTGCGGGTGGCCGACGAAGCGGGCGTCGACCAGGGCCACGCGCTCGCCGGCCGGAGCGGCGGCGAGCAGGGTCTCGGCCTCGGCGGCGTCCGCTGCCACCCGGACGTCGAAGCCGAGCGCCCGCAGATCGTTCTCGAGGGACGATCCGGGCACCGGCTGACCCGTGACGATGGCGGTCGACAACCGAACTCACTCCCTGGGTGCCGACGCGCGGGCGCCGGTCTCTCACATGATGGGGCGCCCTGTCCGCGGCACCCGGGCGGCATGTCGGCAGAGGCTATCCGATGGGCGGGAGTCCCTGTTCACCGGCCGTTCACGGCCGGGCCCACGGGTGCTGCCCGGTCCTTTGCCGCGATCATCATCGGGGATCCGGGGCCCACCCCACAAACCGTCGGCGCAGAACCGGGCAACCGGGACAGGGGGACGGGGCGCTCAGGGCCTGCCCGGCAATTCCCGTCGTCCGCCCGGTGGGCGGGCCCGTGCGGCCCCTCCAGGGGAGTGCGTGCCAGGCGTCGCGGGGCTGGAGCACCTCCCACGCACATGAAGCAGTGGGGAGGGCAGTGCCGGACAGGCCTTTAGATCTGACGCTGAACATCGGGCGGGGCGAGGGTGTCTCGGTGCGCGAGCTGATCACGGTCATCGGGGAGGTCACCGGGGACCACCGGGAGCCGCTGGTGGAGGGACGCCGGCCGGGGGACGCGCCGCGTTCGGTCGCCTCGGCCGAGCGGGCCGGGAAGGAACTGGGCCGGCGGGCCGGGCGCGGGGTGCGCGAGATGGTGGAGTCGGCCTGGCGGGGGTGGCAGCGGCACCACGGCCGCTGAGCCGGGCAAGCGCACCACGGCACCGGGCCGGGCGCGGCCCTGCCCCACCCGCCCTGACCTGCGGAACGTTTCCGCAGGTCAGGGCACATGACAACGGTGTTCAGTACCGCGTTGCCCCATACCCCCCACCCGTAGTTCACTGGGCCCTGCCGGACGGAACAGGGAAGGGCGGTTGTCATGGGGGCAGGGCACGACCACGGGCATGCGCACAGCCATGCGCCGGCCACGGGTACGGCTGCGGCGGCCTACCGGGGCCGGCTGCGGATCGCGCTGGGCATCACGCTCACGATCATGCTGGTGGAGATCGTCGGCGGCCTGCTCGCGGATTCGCTCGCGCTGATCGCGGACGCGGCGCACATGGCGACCGACGCGGTGGGCCTCGGCATGGCCCTGCTCGCGATCCACTTCGCGAACCGCCCGCCGAGCACCAACCGCACCTTCGGCTACGCCCGCGCCGAGATCCTCGCCGCCCTGGCCAACTGCGTGCTGCTGCTCGGGGTCGGCGGATACGTCCTGTACGAGGCGGTCGAGCGGTTTGTGACGCCCGCGGACACCCGCGGCGGCCTGATGGTCGTTTTCGGTCTGATCGGCCTGGTCGCGAACTCGGTCTCACTGACCCTGCTGATGCGCGGGCAGAAGGAGAGCCTGAACGTGCGCGGCGCCTTCCTGGAGGTCGCCGCGGACGCGCTGGGCTCGGGGGCGGTGCTGGTCTCGGGAGCGGTGATCCTCACCACCGGATGGCAGACCGCCGACCCGGTCGCCTCGATCGCCATCGGCCTGATGATCGTGCCGAGGACGCTGAAGCTGCTGCGCGAGACGCTGGACGTGCTGCTGGAGTCGGCTCCGAAGAACGTCGACATGGCCGAGGTGCGGGCGCACATCCTGGCGCTGGACGGCGTGGAGGACGTGCACGACCTGCATGCCTGGACGATCACTTCGGGCATGCCGGTGCTGTCGGCGCACGTGGTGGTCAGCTCGGACACGCTGAGCGCCATCGGGCACGAGAAGCTGCTGCATGAGCTGCAGGGCTGCCTCGGCGATCACTTCGATGTGGAGCACTGCACCTTCCAGCTGGAGCCGGGCGGGCACGCGGAGCACGAGGCTCGCCTGTGCCACTGACGGTCCGCTCGGGCGTTCGACGCCCCTGGGCGATTCCGTGCTTCTCCGACCGGGCACGATGATCTACCGGGTCCGGCTTCGGCACCGCGCCGCGCGTCGGCATGGCGGAAAGTGCCGGGAGTGCCGGATTCGTACGGCAGACTTGGAGTGCGAAGACCGAGGCGAAGGATGGGTATGCCGATCACACCTGCCACCGCGAAGCACAGCTCGTCGAATGGCACCGAAGAGGCGATTCTGCTGGAACTGGTCGACGAGAAGGGTGTCACGATCGGTACGGCGGAGAAGCTCGCCGCCCACCAGCCGCCCGGACAGCTGCATCGCGCGTTCTCGGTGTTCCTCTTCGACGAACAGGGACGGCTGCTGCTCCAGCAGCGGGCGCTCGGCAAGTACCACTCCCCCGGTGTCTGGTCCAACACCTGCTGCGGCCACCCCTTCCCCGGTGAGGCGCCGTTCGCCGCCGCGGCCCGGCGCACGTTCGAGGAGCTGGGCGTGTCCCCGTCGCTGCTCGCGGAGGCGGGCCGGGTCCGCTACAACCACCCCGACCCGGCCTCGGGCCTCGTCGAGCAGGAGTACAACCACCTGTTCGTCGGCCTGGTGCAGGCGCCGCTCGCCCCGGACCCGGAGGAGGTCGGCGGGACCGCCTTCGTGACGGCGGCCGAGCTGACGGAGCGCCACGAGCGCGACCCGTTCTCGGCGTGGTTCATGACCGTCCTGGACGCGGCCCGCCCGGCGATCAGGGAACTGACGGGCCTGTCCGCGGGCTGGTGAGAGGCACTCCGGCAGCGTCACGGGGGCTACGGCTCCACGA
>NZ_CM002285.1:1392125-1398570 GCF_000497445.1 Streptomyces roseochromogenus subsp. oscitans DS 12.976
TACCGCGCGGAGGCTGCGGCGCTGCGGCAGCCTCACGGGGAGGCTGCCGCGCTGAAGCAGTACCGCGCGGAGGCTGCGGCGCTGCGGCAGCCTCACGGGGAGGCTGGCAGTGTCGTCGGCTTGAGGGGCAGGGCGGCCCAGATCACCTTGCCGCCGCTCGCGGTGTGCTCCACGTCGACGGTTCCGCCCGCCTCCTGTGCCACCTCGCGGACCAGCAGCAGGCCCCGGCCGCCGGTCTGGCCGTGGTCGGCCTCCAGGGCGGTCGGCCGGTAGGGATGGTTGTCCTCCACGGACACCCGCACCCACTCGGCTCCGACCGCGACCTCCACGGCCAGCGTCGGCGACAGCAGCGCCGCATGCCGGACCGCGTTGGTGACCAGCTCGGAGACGATCAGCAGCAAGCCGTACTCCAGCTCGTCGGAGACCGGCACGCCCTGGCGCAGCAGCAGATCCCGGACGGCATGCCGGGCCTGCGGGACCGAGGCGTCCACCGCAGCGGCGGTGAAGCGCCAGACGCCCTCGTACGGCAGAGGATCGGGCGGACACTCGGCATGCCCCGCTGGGCGCGGGCCGTCCCCGCGCCCGTGGTTGTCCATCGTCCGGTCGCCACCCTCGCGCTCGATTGTCACCACACGTCGAGTGTTGGTAACGATCCGCGCCGGTCCACGCGCCTGAACACAAGTCAGCGGGTATCGGGCGGTTTCTGACCGAGTGCGTATGACACGGTCACGTGTGGGGACTGTTCCTGTCGCCGGGACGCGCCGGTTCGCGAACTAGTCGGGTGGTATGGGCCCGGACGGCCCCCGCTCGGAGACGAGCCCGACGATACGGCGCCCGCCGTAGCCGGTGGCCACGAGGCCGAGGCCGTCGAAGAGCAGGGCGAGCGAGAAGAAGGCCCCGATGACGTACTGGCTGCTGCTCGGCCAGTGGCCGAGGACCAGGGTCCCGAGCAGCAGGTCGAAGACGCCGAGCAGCAGCGTCCAGCCGAACTGCGGTCCGCGCACGACCATGCTGCCGACGAGCCGGAACAGGCCCGCGGAGAGGAACAGCAGCGCGGCGAACATGGTGAGCGCGTCGGCTGCCGCATGCGGCAGCCGGATGACGACGACGCCGGCCGCGATGTTGAGGGCGGCGACGACGACGCCGAGCCAGAAGAAGCTGGTGCCGCGGGCCTGGATCGCGTGCAGCAGGCCGACGATCCCGCCGATCAGCAGCAGCCAGCCGAACAGCAGCATCGAGGTGAGCGTGGCGATCGCGGTGTAGAAGAGTCCGACGAGCCCGGCGAGTACGAGGATCACACCGAGCGCGGCGAGCCAGCTGAATCCCCGGTACAGCCTCTTCGCCTTGTCTGTGCGCTTGCCGGCCTTGACCATCGCCAGCTCCTTGATCGCGCCGATTCAATCCCCGTTTTTCCCTTCCGCTTTCTCTTCTACCCCTTTTCCCTTTTGAGCCTCACTTTCCCTTTTGTGCCCGCTGAGCCGGGTTCCGTAACTCGCCGGGTGTTCTCGAACCCGGTCGCGCTTCCAGGCCGCGCCGGACCCCCCGATACGATCCGGGCATGGAGCCCCAGCTGTCCCATCACATCGAAGGCGCCGTCGCCACCGTCGTCATCCGCCACCCGGCCAAGCGCAACGCCATGACCGCGGCGATGTGGCATGCGCTGCCTCCGCTGCTGGACGCGTTCGCGCGCGACCCGGGCGTGCGGGCGCTGGTGCTGACCGGGGAGGGCGGGACCTTCTGCGCGGGCGCCGACATCAGCACGCTCCAGGGCTCACCGGCCGAGGCCCAGGCGCTCGCGGTGGCGGCCGAGGAAGCGCTCGCCGCGTTTCCCAAGCCGGCCCTGGCCGCCGTGCGCGGGCACTGCGTGGGCGGCGGGGCGCAGCTCGCGGCAGCCTGCGATCTGCGGCTGGCGGAGGAGGGCGCGCTGTTCGGGGTGACGCCGGCGCGGCTCGGAATCGTCTATCCGGCCTCCTCGACCCGCCGCCTGGTGTCGCTGGTGGGCCCGGCCACCGCCAAGTACCTGTTGTTCACCGCGGAGTTGATCGACGCCGGGCGGGCGCTCGGCACCGGGCTCGTGGACGAGGTGCTGCCGGTCGGCGAACTGGACAAGCGGGTCGCGGAGTTGACCCGGATCCTGGTCTCCCGCTCGCAGCTCACCCAGGCCGCCGCAAAGGAGTTCGCGGGCGGCCGGACCGACCGGGACGCCCACTGGGCCGAGCGGGCCCAGGGCAACCCCGACACCGCGGAAGGCGTCGCCGCGTTCCTGGAGCGCCGGCAGCCGCGCTTCACCTGGAGCGTGTCTACGTCAGGGTCTGCTTCGTCAGGGTCTACATCAGGATGAAACGGCTCCGGGCGCGCAGCGCCTCGACGACCTGAGCGGGAGCCTTGCGCGGGGATCCGGCGGCGTAGGGCGGCTGCGGGTCGTACTCCGTGGCCAGCTGGACGGCCTGCGCGTGCTCGTCACCGGCGATGCGGCCGGACAGGGTGAGGGCCATGTCGATGCCCGCGGAGACACCGGCGGCGGTGACGTACTTCCCGTCCGCCACCACCCGCTCCTCCGCCGGCTCGGCGCCGAAGCGCTTCAGCTGGTCCAGTGCCAGCCAGTGCGAGGTCGCGCGGCGGCCGTCCAGGAGTCCGGCGGCGGCGAGCAGCAGGGAGCCCGTGCACACCGAGGTCGTCCAGGTGCTCGCCGCGTCGACGGCGCACAGCCAGTCGAGCAGGGGCCGGTGCTCCATCAGGGCCTGCTGGCCCGGGCCGCCCGGCACCACCACGACGTCCGGGCACGTGACCTCCGCGAGCGACCGGTCCGCGACGACTGCGAGCGCTCCGGTGTCGGTGCGGACGGACCCGGTGCGTTCGGCGACGAACACGGTCTCGGCATCAGGGAGGCGGGAGAGGATCTCGTACGGGCCTACGGCGTCCAGGGCGGTGAAGCGGTCGTACAGGACGATGGCGATCTGCATGGTGTGTCCCTTCATCGGGTATCGGGCATCGGTATGGGACCGTGGCGCTCAGCGGGTGAGGGCGGGGCGGAAACGGCGGCGGTACTCGGCCGGGGCCGTGCCGAGGGTTTTAACGAAGGCGCGGCGCATGGCCTCGGGGGTGCCGTAGCCGCTGGTGCGGGCGATCTCCTCGATGCCGTCGGCGGTGTCCTCCAGCAGGCGGCGGGCGTGTTCCAGGCGGACCCGGTCGACGTAGCGGCCGGGTGTCATGCCGGTCTCCTCACGGAAGGCGCGGGCGAAGTGGCGGGGTGACAGGCGGGCCCGGGCGGCGAGCGACTCGACCGTGAGGTCGCCGGCCGGGTGCTCGGTGATCCAGCGCTGGACCTCCCGGAGGGGTGCGCGCTGCGCGGTCTGGGCGGCGAGCTGGGCGCTGAACTGCGCCTGGTTGCCGGGCCGGCGCAGGAAGACCACCAGGTGCCGGGCGACGGCGAGGGCGACGTCCCGGTCCAGGTCCTCCTCGACCAGGGCGAGGGCCAGGTCGATGCCGGAGGTCACCCCGGCCGAAGTGGCGACGTGCCCGTCCCGGACGTAGATCGGCTCCGGATCCACGGCGACGGCCGGGTGGTCGCGGGCGAGCTTGTCGCAGTAGGCCCAGTGGGTGGTCGCCCGGCGGCCGTCGAGAAGTCCCGCGGCGGCGATCAGGATGGCGCCCGTGCACACCGAGACCAGCCGCGGGACACGCGGTCCGCGGGCGCGCAGCCAGGCGATCAGCCGCGGGTCGGGCAGGCGCGTGCCCTGGCCGCCGGGCACCAGCAGGGTGTGCGGGTCGGGGGCCGTGGTGAGTGCCTCGTCCGGTACGAGGGTCAGGCCGCTGGAGGTGCGTACCGGGCCGCCGTCCAGGGAGGCCGTACGGACCCGGTAGGTGCCCGGTGTGTGCTTCTCCGCGCCGGCGAACACCTCCAGCGGGCCGGTGACGTCGAGGCTCTGGACGCCGTCGAAGAGGACGAAGAGAAGAGTTCGCTGCGCCATGCCTTCGATTCTTCGCCGCCGGGAGGCATGGCTGCAATGACGCGCTTCCCACCTTTTCTGCCATCGGCCGCAGGCCCGCGTGATCCGAGCCTTCGCGGAAGTGGTGCGGCGGACCGGCGGAGACGCGCCGTGGCGGGCACGCCGGTCACCTGCGGGTCCGGCGCCGCCCTGGGCGCGCCGATCGGCACGGCGGCCCGCCGGGGAGCCGCCCTGATCCCCGGTTGTCGGTGTCACCTGCCACAATTGCCGCGCAACCTCAGTGGAGAAGGCGGTACGGGATCGTGACGACACCCGGATCCATCGAAGCAGGATCCATCGAAGGCAGGATCGCCGAGGAACTCGGCGTACGGGAGCGGCAGGTGAAGGCCGCGGTGGAACTGCTCGACGGCGGTTCGACCGTGCCCTTCATCGCCCGCTACCGCAAGGAAGCGACCGAGATGCTCGACGACGCGCAGCTGCGTACGCTCGAGGAGCGGCTGCGCTATCTGCGGGAGCTGGAGGAGCGGCGGACCGCGATCCTGGAGTCGGTGCGCGAGCAGGGCAAGCTCACCGACGAGCTGGAGGCACAGATCCGCGGCGCCGAGACCAAGGCGCGACTGGAGGACGTCTACCTCCCGTACAAGCCCAAGCGGCGCACCAAGGCGCAGATCGCGCGCGAGGCCGGTCTGGAGCCGCTGGCGGAGGGCCTGCTGGGCGATCCGACGGTGGAGCCGCTGGCGGCCGCGGCCGCGTTCGTGGACGCCGACAAGGGCGTCGCCGATCCGCAGGCCGCCCTGGACGGGGCGCGGGCGATCCTCACCGAGCGGTTCTCGGAGGACGCCGACCTGATCGGCGAGCTGCGTGAGCGCATGTGGGTGCGCGGGCGGCTGGCCGCGAAGGTGCGCGAGGGCAAGGAGGAGGCGGGCGCCAAGTTCGCCGACTACTTCGACTTCGCCGAGCCGTTCACCGAGCTGCCCTCGCACCGCATCCTCGCGATGCTGCGCGGCGAGAAGGAGGAGGTCCTCGACCTCGTCCTGGAACCGGAGGAGGCCGCTGAGTCCTCATCGGCTCCGTCGTCGTACGAGGGCATCGTCGCGCACCGGTTCGCGATCGCCGACCGGGGCCGGCCGGCCGACAAGTGGCTGACGGACACGGTCCGCTGGGCCTGGCGCACCCGCATCCTCGTCCACCTCGGCATCGACCTGCGCCTCAGGCTGCGCACGGCCGCCGAGGACGAGGCGGTGAACGTCTTCGCGGCGAACCTGCGCGACCTGCTGCTGGCCGCCCCGGCCGGCACGCGTGCGACGCTGGGCCTGGACCCGGGTTTCCGTACGGGTGTGAAGGTCGCCGTGGTCGACGCGACCGGCAAGGTCGTCGCCACGGACGTGATCTACCCGCACGTCCCGGCCAACAAGTGGGACGAGGCGATCGCCAAGCTGGCCGGGCTCGCGAAGGAGCACATGGTCGAACTGATCGCGATCGGCAACGGCACCGCCTCCCGCGAGACCGACAAGCTCGCCGGTGAACTGATCACCAGGCACCCGGAGTTGAAGCTCACCAAGGTGACGGTGTCCGAGGCGGGCGCGTCGGTGTACTCGGCGTCGCAGTACGCCTCGCAGGAGCTGCCCGACATGGACGTGTCGCTGCGCGGCGCGGTGTCCATCGCGCGGCGGCTGCAGGACCCGCTGGCCGAGCTGGTGAAGATCGACCCGAAGTCCATCGGCGTCGGCCAGTACCAGCACGACCTGTCCGAGGTGAAGCTGTCCCGCTCGCTGGACGCGGTGGTCGAGGACTGTGTGAACGGCGTCGGCGTGGACGTCAACACCGCGTCCGTGCCGCTGCTTTCGCGGGTGTCCGGCATCTCCTCGGGCCTCGCCGAGAACATCGTGGCGCACCGGGACACGAACGGCCCGTTCACGTCCCGCTCGGAGCTGAAGAAGGTGGCGCGGCTCGGCCCGAAGGCGTTCGAGCAGTGCGCGGGCTTCCTGCGCATCCGTGGTGGCGACGACCCGCTGGACTCCTCCAGCGTGCACCCCGAGGCCTATCCGGTGGTCCGCCGCATGGTGAAGACCACGGGCCAGGAGGTGGCCTCCCTCATCGGCAACACGGGTGTGCTGCGCTCGCTGAAGCCGGCCGATTTCGTGGACGACACCTTCGGTCTGCCGACGGTGACGGACATTCTCAAGGAGCTGGAGAAGCCGGGGCGCGACCCGCGTCCGGCCTTCAAGACGGCCACCTTCAAGGAGGGCGTGGAGAAGATCTCCGACCTGTCCGCCGGGATGATCCTGGAAGGCGTGGTGACGAACGTGGCCGCCTTCGGCGCGTTCGTGGACGTCGGCGTCCACCAGGACGGCCTGGTCCATGTGTCGGCGATGTCCAGGACGTTCGTCAAGGACCCGCGCGATGTCGCCAAGCCGGGTGACATCGTCAAGGTGAAGGTCCTGGACGTGGACATCCCGCGCAAGCGGATCGCCCTGACCCTGCGTCTGGACGAC
>NZ_CM002285.1:1399445-1419070 GCF_000497445.1 Streptomyces roseochromogenus subsp. oscitans DS 12.976
CCATTGCGGCTCCGGCCCCGTGCCGTACGGTGCCGGATATGCCGACAACACCCGTCATCACCTGGGACGTCAGCGAGAGCCGGGGGTACGAGACCGCCTGGGCCGAACCGGGCGACGGCACGCTCACCGCGCACGACCGGGCGGTGGGCACGCTGCCGGAGCCGTACCGGATCACCTACGAACTCGGCAGGCGGACGGGTATGTGACCCGCCGTCCGCGCGTCAGGGCCGAGAGGGAGAGCGGCACGCGCACCCTCCGATCTACGGCACGACGGACACGGCCATCGGACGGCGGACGACGCACAGCTGCCGGACGTCGACGGCGCCCTCGACCGCGCCCCGGGCATGTGCCCGCTCGCCAGACCTGCGCCCGTCTCGCCCGTAAGCCCATGGCCTGAAGATCGTCCCGTCGGCAGAGTGGCCTCACGACCGATCCCAGGGACGACCTACGCGTCTGTCTCCAGGACGCACGCGACGTGCTGCTGTGGAGGCTGGAGGGGCTTGCCGCTGTGGATCACCGGGGACGCGGAGCCGGACGCCGATCTGTGGGCGCGGGCCGACGAGGCGCGCGAGGACATCGTCGCCGGGTACCGCACGGCGTGGGCGCACTCCGACTGATCGCCGAGACCCACCGGCACGCCGGACACGCCGACGTCGTACGGGAGTTGATCGACGGGTCCGCGGGCCACGACGGCGCCGCAGTCGAATGACGGCTGACGGCTGACGGCACGACCAGCGGAGCGTTACCGCTCGGTCACCTTCCCGTCCGCCACCTCCAGACGGCGGGTCACCCGGACCGCGTCCAGCATGCGGCGGTCGTGGGTGACCAGGAGCAGTGTGCCCTCGTAGGAGTCGAGGGCGGACTCCAGTTGTTCGATGGCGGGGAGGTCCAGGTGGTTGGTGGGCTCGTCCAGGACCAGGAGGTTGACGCCCCGGCCCTGGAGGAGGGCCAGGGCGGCGCGGGTGCGTTCGCCCGGGGAGAGGGTCGCGGCCGGGCGCAGGACGTGATCGGACTTCAGGCCGAACTTGGCGAGCAGGGTGCGGACGTCGCCCGGCTCGGTGTCGGGGACGGCCGCGTGGAACGCGTCCAGCAGGGTCTCGGTGCCGTGGAACAGCTTGCGGGCCTGGTCGACCTCGCCGACCAGGACTCCGGAGCCGAGCGCCGCATGTCCTGAGTCCAGCGGGACCCGGCCGAGCAGCGCGCCGAGCAGGGTCGACTTGCCGGCGCCGTTGGCCCCGGTGATCGCGACCCGGTCCGCCCAGTCGATCTGCAAAGACGCCGGGCCGAAGGTGAAGTCGCCGCGCCGGACCTCGGCGTCGCGCAGGGTCGCGACAACCGCGCCGGAGCGCGCGGCGGCGGCGATCTCCATCCGCAGTTCCCACTCCTTGCGCGGCTCCTCGACCACCTCCAGGCGCTCGATCATGCGCTGGGTCTGCCGGGCCTTGGCGGCCTGCTTCTCGCTGGCCTCACTGCGGAACTTGCGGCCGATCTTGTCGTTGTCGTTGCCCGCCTTGCGCCGGGCGTTCTTCACGCCCTTGTCCATCCAGGCCCGTTGCATCTGCGCCCGGTCCTGGAGGGCGGCCCTCTTGTCGGCGTACTCCTCGTAGCCCTCGCGGGCGTGCCGGCGGGCGACCTCGCGTTCCTCCAGGTAGGCCTCGTAGCCGCCGCCGTAGAGGTTGATCTGCCGCTGGGCGAGGTCGAGTTCGAGGACCTTGGTGACCGTGCGGGTGAGAAACTCGCGGTCGTGGCTGACGACGACCGTGCCGGCGCGAAGGCCGGTGACGAAGCCTTCCAGGCGCTCCAGGCCGTCGAGGTCGAGGTCGTTGGTGGGCTCGTCCAGGAGGAAGACGTCGTAGCGGGACAGGAGGAGGGACGCCAGGCCGGCGCGGGCGGCCTGGCCGCCGGAGAGGGCGGTCATCGGCTGGTCCAGGCCGACGGCGAGGCCGAGGGAGTCGGCGACGTCCTCCGCGCGTTCGTCCAGATCGGCGCCGCCGAGGCCGAGCCAGCGCTCCAGGGCGGTCGCGTAGGCGTCGTCGGCTCCGGGCGCGCCCTCGACCAGGGCCTGGGTGGCCTCGTCCATGACGCGCTGTGCCTCGGCGACGCCGGTGCGGCGGGCCAGGAACTCCCGGACGGTCTCCCCCGGCCTGCGCTCCGGCTCCTGCGGCAGATGGCCGACGGTCGCGGCCGACGGGGACAGCCGCAGCTCGCCCAGTTCGGGCGGGGTCAGTCCGGCGAGCAGCCGCAGCAGGGTGGACTTGCCCGCGCCGTTGGCACCGACGAGACCGATCACGTCGCCGGGCGCGACGACGAGGTCGAGCCCGGAGAACAGGGAACGGTCGCCGTGCCCGGCGGCGAGGTTCTTGGCGACGAGGGTGGCAGTCATCAGGACGCCGATCCTAATGGGCCTCCGCACCCGCACCTCAGCCGCGTTTCCCAGCGGGCCCTGCACCCGCACCTCAGCCGCGTCTCCCGGCAGGCCCTGCACCCGCACCTCAGCCGCGTCTCCCGGCAGGCCCTGCACCCGCACCTCAGCCGCGTCTCCCGCCGGTGACCGGCGCCGCGAGCACCCCTCCCGTCGTACGGGCGACGACGTACGCCTCCCCCTTGACCGCCCGCGGATCCAGCGGGACGCGGTGCCGGCCGGGCTCCAGGACGCCGTCGAAGACCTCGCGGGCGTGGGTGCGGTAGAGCCGGTCGAGGCGGTAGGCGGTGATCCGCACCCGGCACGCCGAGGTCACCTCGACCTCCGCGGCACCTTCGGCGGCGGCCAGCGTGGTGAGCCGGCGCTGTGGGAGCGGGCTGCGGTCCAGGGCGTGCTCGATCTGGGCGACGAGCAGCGGCACGATCGGGGCCAGTCCGTCCACCCGGGCGACCTCGACCCCGGCGCGCTCGAAGGCCTGCAGTACGGCGGCCCGTTCGGCCTCGCCGACCGCGCGCCCGAAGGCGACCGCGCCGTAGCCGCGCAGTTCCTCGGCGGGGACGGCGCGCGCGTCCTGGGTGATGTCGGCGCCGATGCCGATGGTGCGCAGCGCGGCGGCCAGCTTGGCCAGGACCGCGACCCGGGCGCCGATCAGCAGCACGCGGCGGCGCGACAGGCCTTCGCTCAGGGAGGTCAGGGCGGCGCGGTATTCGGCACCATGGAAGCGGAACGGCCCCACGCCCTGGTAGCCGTTGAGCTCCAGGTCGGCGTGTTCGTCCGTCTGCCAGGCGAAATCCCGCCAGATGTAGTCCTCGCCGTCGCGCTCGATGACGGCGGTGACCGCCCCGCAGCCCAGGTCGGCGCACTCGGGGCAGCCGTAGATGACGAACCGGCCGTCCGGGAGCGGTGGGTCGGCCTCCAGCAGCAGGGCCCGCACCTGTTCCGTGAAGATGGCGGGCGGGATGTCCGAGGCGAGCGGGGAAACGGCGTCCAGGTCGGAGAGCTGGAAGAGCAGCGGACGGCCGTCCACGACGAAGTCCACGAAGTCACGGTGGACCTGGTAGCCGCCGTCGGCGAGCACACCGCCGGCACGGATCGCCGGAGCCAGGCCGAAGGTCGCGTATGCGGCAGACATGTGGTGAGTATCCCCACGCCGGTACGAATGTGAGCGCGCCAGGGGAGACTCGTCGGGACAGGGCTGTCGTCCTGGCGTGGACAGCGAGCCGGGGGACGAAGTGATCGTGGTCGGGAGCGGGGTCGCCGGGCTGACGACGGCCGTGGTGCCGGCCGAGTCCGGGCGGCGGGTACGGGTCTGGGCTCGGGAGCCCGCCGAGCGTACGACCTCGGCGGTCGCCGGTGGCCTGTGGCGGCCGTATCGCATCGAACCCGAGCCTCTGGTCAGCGCATGGGCGCTGGCGTCCCTCGTCGTGTACGAGGAGTTGGCGGACCGGCCCGAGGAGACGGGCGTACGCCTGGTCGACGGTGTACACCAGGGGACCTCGCTGGACGAACTGGGCGCGTGGGCGGGCCGGGTGGCGAGCCTGCGGGCGGTGTCCGGCAGAGTGGTGGCGGGGCCGGGACCACGGTGGCGTGGGGGGTGTGCGCGGGAGGCGGCCGGGCTGGCGTTCCCGGCCGCCTGAGAGGCGCCCTGTGCTGCGGCTGGGGCAGGGGTTGGGGGCGCTCACCGGCGCTATCAGGCCGACGGCAGACTACATCGGGATGCGCCGCACCGCGCTGGGCACGCGAACCCCTTCCAGGGTGCCGGGCGCAGGCGCCGTGGCCACCGCGCCGGACGTGGCGCGGGTGAACGCCGACGCGCCGCCGACCAGCGGAAGGGCGGCCGTCGTACCGGAGAGATCGACCGTGAGCGTCGGCTTCGAGGCGGGCGGGTCGATGAGGTCCTTGTCCGTGCCCGCGATGATCAGGGCCAGCCGGTGGCCCTTGGGGACGACATGGTCGGTGGCCGCGAGACGGAGAGTCATCGTGTATGCCTTGCCCGGGGTGAGCGGGACGCCCTTGTCCAGGGACGCGTAGTGGCCGAGGTCGGCCCAGCCGCGGCTGAACACGGTGTAGTCGACCTTGGCCGTCTTGGCCTTGGTCTCCTTGAAGCAGGCGCTGTCCCCGGCCATGCTCTCGCCCCAGCAGGTGCGGTTGGTGAGGGTGGTGATGCCCTCGGCGCTGTCGGCATAGTCGCGGATGGTGTCGGGGCCGACGTCTACCAGGACGGCGGAAAGATGAGCCGACGTGGTGGTCGGGGTCGCGGTCACCGTCACCGTGGACGAACCGGACAGCCGGAGGTCATGGGTGAGCGGTGCGGTCAGGAAACCGGACTTCTCGGGACTGGATGTGGTCAGATGCGCGGCCCAGTCGGTCTCGCTCAGCTTCGGGTCGTCCGTGAAGGTCGCGGTGCCGGTCGCGGGGCGCAGTCCGAGCGTGCCGACGCCGGCCTTGGTGCCGGGGGCCGGGTGCAGGACGGTGCTGCTGGTGGTCTGCGGCGGCCAGACGCGGGAGGTGACCCACTGGTCGGGGTGGCGTTCGATGTCGGCCATCGGCTCGCGGTCGATGCCGTTGTCGTAGCCGAGGAGTTCATGGTCGAACCAGCGGTGCAGGGTGTCGACCCAGGCGCCGCGCCGGTAGTCGAAGGGGTCGACGTGCCCGGTCTGGGAGAGCCAGATCTTCCGGTGCACACCATGCTTGGCGAGGGCGTCCCACCACTGGCCGAAGTGCTTGGTGCGGACGTTGAGGTCCTGCATGCCGTGCACCAGGAAGACGCTTGCTCGCACCTTCGCCGCGTCCTGGACGTAGTTCCGCTCGGTCCACAGCGGGGTCCAGTCGCCGCTGCGCGGGCTGCCGTCGGTGAGGGTCTTCTGTACGGCCGCGCAGTGGGCGTGCGCCAGGTCGCTCTCGACGTAGCCGGCGAGGTCGGCGGGGCCGCCGTCGTTCAGCGGGGCGCCCTGGGCGAAGTAGTAGTCGTACCAGGAGGAGATGCCGCTGATCGGGACGATGGTCTTCAGGCCCTTGACGCCGGTGGCGGCGACGCCGTTGGCGATCGTGGCGTCCCAGCTCTTGCCGATCATGCCCGTCCTGCCGTTGGTCCAGGTGGCTTTGACGGTCTGCGTCCCGGTCCGGCTCGTGTACGCCGTGGCGCGGCCGTTCAGCCAGTCGATGACGGCCTTCGCGGACTGGATGTCGGAGCGGCCGCCGACGTCCACGCAGCCGTCGGAGCGGTTGGTGCCGGCGAGGTCGACGCCGACGAAGGCGTAGCCGCGGGGCACGAAGTAGTTGTCGTAGAACAGCGGCATCTGGACGACGTGGCCCTGCGCGTCGTACGTCTTGACCTGGCTCTCGTTGCCGCGTCCGCAGCAGGAGTAGTAGGGGCTCGCGTCCATGATGACAGGCACCTTGCGGCCCTGGGAGGCGGGTTCGGCGGGCCGGACGATGTCGGCGGCGACGCGGTCGGCCTTCCCGTCGCCGTCCTTGTCGAGGCCGGTGTCGACCCAGACGGACTCGCGGATGGCGTGGGCGTAGGAGTAGACGGGCCGGCTCTCGCGGGCCGTCCGGCTCTGGCGGGTGGTGGCCTGCGCGGCGGCCGGGCTGAGGAAGGCGGCCGTCAGGATGGCGACGACCGCTGTCGCGAGCGTTCTCCGGATCGTGAGACGCCTGCGGATGAGGGTGCGAATCGGCATGCGCGGACGGTACCCCGGTGAACTCCCGTACAGAAGAGGACTTTACGGAGGCACGCGGGCTCATGACGGCTGAATGGCGATCGTGTGACAGCAGGGGCCATGGACAGGCCAGGGGCCACAGGGAGTGAATAGGCTCCGTACAGAGTTCTCCGAACGGACCTGCAGTCCAGACGACTTGGAGCTTACGTGCACCGCAGAATCATCGCGCCTGGGGCACTCGCGGCGGCCTCCCTCCTGCTGGCGATCCCGGCATCGGCCGCGAGCTACTCCCCCGGCGCGCCGGGCATCGGCGATCCCTACTACCCGTACTACGGCAACGGCGGCTACGACGTCTCGCACTACGACCTGAGGCTCCAATACCAGCCGAAGACGGACGAGCTGCAGGGCACGACGACGATCCTGGCGAAGACCACACAGGACCTGTCCAGCTTCGACCTGGACTTCCTGCTGGACGTGAGCGAGGTACGGGTCAACGGCGCCAAGGCCGCCTTCACGCACTCCCAGCAGCACGAACTGGTGATCACGCCGAAGACGCCGCTGGCCAAGGGCACGCCGATCACGGTCGTCGTCCGCTACAGCGGGGTGCCGTCGACGAAGACCGCCTACGGGTTCAACAGCTGGCACCGCACGCCCGACGGCGCGGTGGCCGCCGACGAGCCCGAGGCCGCCTGGTGGTGGTTCCCGAGCAACGACCACCCGAGCGACAAGGCCACCTACGACGTGTCGGTGGCCGTGCCGGACGGCACCCAGGCCATCTCCAACGGCACGCTGCAGGCGACCAGTTCGAAGCTGGGCTGGACCCGCTACAGCTGGCGGCAGAACAAACCGCAGGCGACCTATCTGGCCACCCTCGCCATCGGCAAGTTCGACATCACCACGGGCACCTCCGACGGCGGGGTACCGGTCATCAACGCCTACAGCAAGGACCTCGGCGACAACGACGGTGCCGCGCGGGCGAGCGTGGAGCGCACCGGGGAGATCGTCGACTGGCTGAGCAACTACTTCGGGCCGTATCCGTTCAGCACGGCCGGCGGATATGTGCCGAACACCACCACCGGGTACGCGCTGGAGACCCAGACCCGCGTGTACTACAGCCCGAAGCAGTTCGCGAAGGGCGCCAACGCCTCGGTGGTCGTGCACGAACTGGCCCACCAGTGGTACGGCGACGACGTGTCGCTGAAGGGCTGGAAGGACATCTGGATCAACGAGGGCTTCGCGACCTACGCGCAGTGGCTGTGGTCCGAGCACGAGGGCGAGGGCACCACTCAGGAGCTGGCCGACTACGTGTACGCCTCGCACCCGGCCGACGACCCGTTCTGGACGGTCAAGCCCGGCGATCCCGGCCCGGACAAGCAGTTCGACGCCGCGGTCTACGACCGGGGTGCCCTGGCCATCCAGGCGCTGCGCAAGGCGGTCGGTGACGACGCGTTCTTCGCCATCCTGAAGGGCTGGCCGCAGGAGCACGCGTACGGCAACGCCTCGGTGGCCGACTTCGAGCGGTACGCCGAGCAGGTCTCCGGCAAGCCGCTTGCCTCGCTGTTCGACACCTGGCTGTTCCAGCCGTCGAAGCCGGCCGCGCCCGCGGGGGGCGCCGCGTCCCTGGCGAAGGCGAGCACGAAGGTGGCCCAGCCGAAGTCGTGGAAGAAGATCGAGGCGGCCCACGACGGCCAGGAGGCGGCACAGGAGGCGCGGGGGCGCTGACCCCACTGTGGGCTAAGGTCTCGGTTCGGCCGCCCGCTCGAGCAGTTCGGCCCGGCCTATCGACTCCGTCCGGGAGGCCGGGACCGTGCAGGCGTACGCGCCCGCTACGGCGCCGTAGCGGGCGCAGCTCTCCGGCGGCTCGCCACTGAGGCGGCCGTAGAGGAACGCTGCGGCGAAGGCGTCGCCCGCGCCGTTGGAGTCCACCACCGGTGCGGGCGGCGGCACCGCGGGCACGCGGGTCAGCTCGCCGTCGGCCAGCAGATACGCGCCCTCGGCTCCCGCGGTGGCGACGACGGTCCGGGCCCGGCCCCGCTCGGCGATGCGGCGCAGGGTCCGCTCGGGGTCGGTCAGCGCGGCGGCCGACAGGAAGACCACGTCCGCCGCGTACGCGAACGGTTCGTGGTACGGGTTCTCGCCGTCCCAGTCGTGCAGATCCGTGGACAGCGGGACGCCCGTCGCGGTCAGCACCGTGAGCGCCTCGGCGCAGGGCTGGGTGATCGTCACATGGACGTGCCGGCTCGCCCCGGCCAGCGTGCGCAGCGTCTCCGGCGGGAAGCGGTCGCCGGGGCGGGCGCGGCTGGTGTCGTACAGGGACAGGCGGCGGCCGTCGGGGCCGACGAGGTTGACCGCCCGCTTGGTCCCGGCGGGCTGCGGGAGCGCGGTCAGTCCGATGCCGTGCTCGCGGTGCAGGGCCCGCACCAGGTCGCCCTCGGGGTCGTCGCCGAGCAGATCGAGGTGGTGGGTGCGCAGACCCAGGGCAGCGAGGCCCAGCGCGATGAAGTCACCGGTCTGCCCGGCCCGGGTGCGGATCCCGGTGTCGATCATGTAGCTGTCGGCGTACGGGAGGGGCAGGGCGGGAACCTGGATGATCGTGTCCACCCCCGCGCCACCCAGCACCAGCACGTCCGCGGCATCGCTCTGTGAGGTCATCCCCGCCCTCCCTCTGGTCGTACAGCCGACGGCACGGTGGCGCCACCCCGGACATATGTGATCTCCGGCATGACGCCACCGTAGGCGATGCCACTGACAGTGGCTGTTGGGTTTCCCCGTGCTGCTACTTCGTCAGCTGCGACAGTTCCTTGTCGGTGTTGGCGGACACCCGGCGGCGCACCCCGAACCAGCCGGCGACCAGCAGGACGGCGATCACCGGGATCAGCAGGATGGTCTTGCGGCCTACGTCGGGGTCGTTCCACATCATGCCGAGGCAGACCAACAGGAAGGCGATCGTGGCGATCTCGGTGAACGGGCTGAACTTCAGCTGGAAGTGCGGCCGGTCGACCAGGCCCGCGCGGGCGCGGCGGACGAAGACCATGTGGCAGATCATGATGATGACCCAGGTGCTGATGATCCCGAGGGAGGCGACGTTCAGCACGATCTCGAAGGCCTGGCTGGGCACCAGGTAGTTCAGGCCGACGCCGAGCACACAGACCGCGCAGGTCAGCAGGATGCCGCCGTAGGGCACCTGGCTGCGGCTCATCCTGGCGGTGAACTTCGGGGCGGAGCCCGCCATGGCCATCGAGCGCAGGATGCGGCCGGTGGAGTACAGACCGGAGTTCAGCGAGGACATCGCGGCGGTCAGCACGACCAGGTTCATCACGTCACCGGCCGCCGGGACGCCGATCTTGGACAGGACCGTGACGAACGGGCTCTGGTCGGCGGAGTACACGGAACCCGGCAGCAGCAGGGCGAGCAGCACGACCGAGCCGACGTAGAACAGGCCCACGCGCCACATGATCGAGTTCACCGCGCGCGGGACGACCTTCTCCGGCTCGGCGGTCTCGCCGGCGGCCACGCCGACCAGCTCCAGGGCGGCGTAGGCGAAGATCACGCCCTGCATGACCAGGACGACCGGCATCAGGCCGTGCGGGAAGATGCCACCGTGGTCGGTGATCACGCTCAGGCCGGGGGTGTGGCCGCCGACCTTGTGCTGGGTGGCGAGCAGGAAAATGCTGATCAGCATGAAGCCGACGATGGTGGCGACCTTGATGATCGCGAACCAGAACTCCATCTCGCCGAAGATCTTCACCGAGATCAGGTTCACGGCCAGGACCACCGCGAGGGCGATCAGGGCGAGCACCCACTGCGGGATCGAGGTGAAGAAGCTCCAGTAGTGCGTGTAGAGCGCGATCGCGGTGATGTCGGCGATACCGGTGGTCGACCAGTTCAGGAAGTACATCCAGCCGGCGACGTAGGCACCCTTCTCGCCGAGGAATTCGCGCGCGTACGACACGAAGGAGCCGGAGGACGGCCGGTACAGGACCAGCTCGCCCAGGGCCCGGACGACGAAGAAGGCGAAGACGCCGCAGACCAGGTAGGCCAGGGCGAGTGCCGGGCCGGCGTTGTGCAGGCGGCCGCCGGCGCCCAGGAGGAGGCCGGTGCCGATGGCGCCGCCGATGGCGATCATGTTGATGTGGCGGGCCTTGAGGTCCTTGCTGTAACCGGCGTCGCCCGCGTCCGCGGGCGTCGCCGCCGTCTGGGCAGGGGCTACGGCCTGTGCCGAATCCACGGCGTCCTTGCTCACGGGTGGTACCACTTTCCTGGTGCGCCCGGTCCTTGTGGGTCCGGGGGTCGTGCAGGGCTCGGCCCGCACCACCCTGTCGAGTTGCGGCACAGACCAAGGCAGCAGCTTCCCAGAAAGATCCGCAGGTACGCGGTGGCCCATGTCACAGAGCGTTGCTTCTCACACGATCCACTCGGGCGTCATGCGACGTTCACCATGGGTTTCACACTTCTGGTGAGACAGCGATACTGCTGCATATGACGACCGACGCGAGGAGCGATGCCGAGGAGCAGGCCCTCACCATCGACGAGCTGGCCGCCCGGGCGGGCGTCACGGTCCGCACCGTCCGCTTCTACGGCAGCAAGGGGCTGCTCCCGCCGCCGGAGATCGGTCCGCGCCGGGTGGGCCGTTACGGCCCCGGGCATGTGGCGCGGCTGGCTCTCATCGAGGAGTTGCAGCAGCAGGGCATGACACTGGCGGCGATCGAGCGGTACCTGCGGCAGCTGCCGCCCGATCTCACCCCGCACGACCTGGCCATTCACCGTGCCGTGGTGGCGTCCTGGGCGCCGGACGCGGTGGACACGGTGTCACGGCGGGAACTGGAGCGGCGGGCCGGGCGGCCGCTGTCCGCCGAGGATGTCGAGCGGCTGGCCGCGATGAACGTGATCACGGAGGCGGACGGTGACACCTTCCGTGCCGACTCAGGGCTCCTCCGGCTCGGGGTGCAGCTCCTCGACGTACCGCTGTCGCAGGAGGTGATCCTCGCGGCGCGCAAGGTGCTCATCGAGCACTCGCGCGCCGCGGCTCACGAACTCTCCCAGCTCTTCCGCGGCGAGGTGGCCGAGCGGGACGCCCAGGACGTGAGGTCCCTGTCGGCGCACATGCACCCCTTGGTGGTGCAGGCGCTGCTGACGACGTTCCAGCGGTCGCTGCGGGAAGAGCTGAGCGAGTGGGTCAGCGGATCGGCTCCGGACCTCTCAGATCCGGAGCCGGACGTCAGTCGCTGAAACGCTCCCCCTTCTCGGCCTTCTCCACGAGCAGCGCGGGCGGAGTGAACCGCTCGCCGTAGGCCTCGGCGAGTTCCCGCGCGCGGGCCACGAAGCCCGGGAGGCCACCTTCATAGCCATTGATGTACTGCAGCACACCGCCGGTCCAGCCCGGGAAGCCGATGCCGAAGATCGAGCCGATGTTGGCGTCGGCGACCGAGGTCAGGACGCCCTCCTCAAGGAGCCGTACGGTGTCGAGCGCCTCGGCGAAGAGCATCCGCTCCTGCATGTCCCGGAACGGGATCTCGTACCCGGGCTTGCCGAAGTGCTCGCGCAGGCCCGGCCACAGTCCGGCCCGCCTGCCGTCCTCGGTGTAGTCGTAGAACCCTGCGCCGCCGCTGCGGCCGGGGCGGCCGAACTCGTCGACCATGCGGTCGATGACCGCCTCCGCCGGGTGCGCCGTCCAGGTGCCGCCGGCCTCCTCCACGGCCCGCTTCGTCTCGCCGCGGATCTTGCGCGGGAGGGTGAGGGTCAGCTCGTCCATGAGGGAGAGGACCTTGGCGGGGTAGCCGGCCTGGGCGGCGGCCTGCTCCACGGAGGCGGGCTCGATGCCCTCGCCGACCATGGCGACGCCCTCGTTGATGAAGTGGCCGATCACCCGGGAGGTGAAGAAGCCGCGCGAGTCGTTCACGACGATCGGCGTCTTGTTGATCTGCCGGACCAGGTCGAAGGCCCGGGCCAGGGCCTCGTCGCCGGTGCGCTCGCCCTTGATGATCTCGACCAGCGGCATCTTGTCGACCGGTGAGAAGAAGTGCAGCCCGATGAAGTCGGTCTGGCGCTCCACGCCCTCGGCGAGGGTGGTGATGGGCAGGGTGGAGGTGTTGGAGCACAGCAGCGCGTCCGGGGCGACGACGGACTCGATCTCCTGGAACACCTTGTGCTTGAGCGCGGTGTCCTCGAACACGGCCTCGATCACCGCGTCGCAGCCCGCGAGGTCGGAGACCTCGGCGGTGGGCGTGATCCGGGCGAGCAGCGCGTCCGCCTTCTCCTGACTGGTACGGCCCTTGGCGACGGCCTTGGCGCACAGCTTCTCGGAGTAACCCTTGCCCTTGGCGGCCGCTTCCTGGGAGACGTCCTTCAGGACGACGTCGATGCCGGCGCGGGCGCACGAGTAGGCGATGCCGGCGCCCATCATGCCGGCACCGAGGACGGCGACCTTGCGGACCTGGCGGGGCTCGATGCCCTTCGGGCGGTTGGCGCCGGAGTTGACGGCCTGGAGGTCGAAGAAGAACGCCTGGATCATGTTCTTCGAGGTCTGCCCGGCGGCCAGCTCCACGAAGTAGCGGGCCTCGATGACCTGGGCGGTCTCGAAGTCGACCTGAGAGCCCTCGACGGCGGCGGCGAGGATGTTGCGCGGGGCCGGGTAGGGCGCGCCGTTCGTCTGCTTGCGCAGGTTGGCCGGGAAGGCGGGCAGGTTGGCGGCGAACTTCGGGTTGGCGGGCGTACCGCCCGGGATCCTGTAGCCGGGCTTGTCCCAGGGCTGCTGCGACTCGGGGTTCGCGTCGATGAAGGCGCGGGCCTTGGCGAGCAGTTCCCCGGGCGTGGCGGCGACCTCGTGGACGAGGCCGTTCTCCTGGGCGCGCCGTGCGTTGTACTGCTGGCCCTGGAGGAGCACTTTCAGCAGGGCGTCGGCGATGCCGAGCAGCCGTACGGTGCGGACGACTCCGCCGCCTCCGGGGAGCAGGCCGAGGGTGACCTCGGGGCAGCCGATCTTGGTGCCGGAGATGTCGAGGGCGACCCGGTGGTGGCAGGCGAGGGCCAGTTCGAAGCCGCCGCCCAGGGCGGCGCCGTTGATCGCGGCGACGACCGGCTTGCCGAGGGTCTCGATGCGGCGCAGGTTCCGCTTGATGGCGAGGCCGCCGTCGAAGAGGTCCTGGGCGGTCTCCGGGGTGACCCGGATCAGGTCGCGCAGGTCGCCGCCCGCGAAGAAGGTCTTCTTGGCGGAGGTGAAGATGATGCCGCGGATCGAGTCCCGCTCGGCCTCGAGCCGGTCGGTGATCGCGGCGAGGGAGTCACGGAACGCCTGGTTCATGGTGTTCGCGGACTGGTTCGGGTCGTCCAGGACGAGGGTGACGACACCCGTGTCGTCCTGCTCCCAGCGGATGGTGGTGCTCTCGGTCATGACAGTCGTCTCCGTTGAGGTCTGGTGATTCCGCGGGGAGTTCAGATGCGCTCGACGACGGTGGCGATGCCCATGCCGCCGCCGACGCAGAGGGTGGCGAGGCCGTAGCGCTTGTCCTGGCGCTCGAGTTCGTCGATGAGCGAGCCGAGGATCATCGCGCCGGTCGCGCCGAGCGGGTGGCCGAGGGCGATGGCGCCGCCGTTGACGTTGACCTTGTCGAGGCTGAGGCCCATGTCCTTGACGAAGCGCAGGACGACCGCGGCGAACGCCTCGTTGATCTCGACCAGGTCGATGTCGTCGATGGTGAGGCCGGCCTTCGCCAGGGCCTTGCGGGTGGCGGGGGCGGGCCCGGTGAGCATGATGGTCGGCTCGGAGCCGGAGACGGCCGCGGAGACGATCCGCGCGCGCGGGGTGAGGCCGTAGCGCTCGCCGACCTCCTTGGAGCCGATCGCGACGAGCGAGGCGCCGTCCACGATGCCGGAGGAGTTGCCCGCGTGGTGGACGTGGTCGATCTTCTCCACCCAGTGGTACTTCTGCAGGGCGACGGCGTCGAAGCCGCCCAGCTCGCCGATGTCGGCGAACGACGGCTTGAGCTTCGCGAGGGAGTCGGCGGTGGTGCCGGGGCGCAGGTGCTCGTCGTGGTCGAGGACGACGAGGCCGCTGCGGTCCTTCACGGGGACGACCGAGCGCTCGAAGCGGCCCTCCTTCCAGGCCGTGGCCGCACGCTCCTGTGACAGGGCCGCGTACTCGTCGACGTCCCGCCGGGAGAGGCCCTCGATCGTGGCGATCAGGTCGGCGCCGATGCCCTGCGGCACGAAGTTCACGGCGAGGTTGGTCATCGGGTCGTTGAACCAGGCGCCCCCGTCGGAGGCCATCGGGACCCGGGACATGGACTCCACGCCGCCCGCGAGGACCAGGTCCTCCCAGCCCGAACGGACCTTGGCCGCGGCCAGGTTGACGGCTTCCAGGCCCGACGCACAGAAGCGGTTCTCCTGCACGCCCGCGACCGTGTCCGGCAGTCCGGCGGCGATCGCGGCGATCCGGGCGATGTCGGAGCCCTGGTCGCCGACCGGTCCGACGACACCGAGCACGATGTCGTCGACGGCGGCCGGGTCGAGGCCGGGGAAGCGGTCGCGGATCTCGTGGATGAGACCGACGACCAGGTCGATGGGCTTGGTGCCGTGCAGGGCGCCGTTCGCCTTGCCGCGGCCGCGCGGGGTGCGGATCGCGTCGTACACGTACGCTTCGGTGCTCACTGGTGTGCCTTTCGGGAGGGTGGGCCGAGCGGGGTGGGCGGGGTCAGTCGGCGTCGGTGACCGCGTCGTTCACGGGTGCGGGTATCCCCCAGTCGCGTGCCACCGTCTCCGTGTCCGCGCCCGGCAGGGCCGGGCCGGTGCGGACGGCGGTGGGGGTCGCGGAGAACCGGGGCGCGGGAGCCGGCTGGGTGATGCCCGCGTGTTCGGTGAAGGTGCCGCGGGCGGCGAGATGCGGGTGCTGCGGGGCCTCGCGCAGGGACAGCACGGGGGCCACACAGGCGTCGGTTCCCTCGAAGAGGGCCGTCCACTCGTCGCGGGTGCGGGATTTGAAGCGGGCGGCGACGCGCTCGCGCAGCTCGCCCCAGCGGGTCCAGTCCTTGCGGGCCGGCGCCAGGTCGTCCAGGCCGAGCAGGCGCAGGAACTCCGCGTAGAACTGCCCCTCCAGGGCGCCGACCGCTATGTATTTGCCGTCGGCCGTCTCGTAGGTGCCGTAGTAGGGGCAGCCGCCGTCCAGGAGGTTGGCGGCGCGCCGGTCCTGCCAGCCGCCGGCCGCCAGCATGCCGTGGATCATCGCGGACAGATGGGCCGTGCCGTCGACGATGGCAGCGTCGACGACCTGTCCGGTGCCGGTCGCGCGGGCGTGGTGCAGGGCGGCGAGGACGCCCACCACCAGGTAGAGCGAGCCGCCCGCGTAGTCGCCGAGCAGGTTCGCGGGGACGGCCGGGGGCTCGTCCGGGCGGCCGATCATGCCGAGGGTCCCGGTGAGCGCGATGTAGGCCACGTCGTGGCCCGCGCGGTCGGCGAGCGGGCCGTCCTGGCCCCAGCCGGTCATACGGCCGTAGACCAGGCGGGGGTTGCGGGCACGGCAGTCCTCGGGGCCGACGCCGAGTCGCTCGGCGACGCCCGGGCGGTAGCCCTCGATGAGGATGTCGGCCCGCTCGGCGAGGTCCAGCACACGCGCGGGGCCGTCCGGTGCCTTCAGGTCGACCACGATCGAGCGCTTGTTGCGGTTGGTGATGTCGTACGCGGGGTCGATCGCGAGGCCGGGGCCGCCCGGGCGGTCCACCCGGACCACATCGGCGCCCAGGTCCGCGAGGAGCATGGCGGCGAACGGGCCGGGCCCGATGCCGGCCAGCTCGACCACGCGCACACCGGAGAGCGGACCGGCGCCCGGCGTCGCCGGCGTCCCTGCCGTCGTCATGCGTCCAGCCCCCTGACCTGTGTGACACAACTGATGTAACACCGGCGATGCTAAGAACACGTTCCACCGGACACAAGACCCAACGAGCAAGCGCTTAGCCAAGTGCCCGGCTGTGCGCGGATCACCCGGGAGAGTGAGAGGCGGGTGCGCCGCGAGGGGTGTGGAGTGCGCGTGCTCTCTCCAACTTCCTCAGGGCGTTCTCGGCTGCGGCCACCACTGCCTCCGGGCTGGTCGTCTTCACGCGTTCTCCTCACGCTAGCCTCAGCCACCGACAGCGGCGCGAGCTGCGGGACCAAGGGGTGTCATGAGCAGGCTGAACAGGACGAATCGTCCCTATGACCTCGTGCTCTTCGGAGCCACCGGATTCGTCGGCACCCTCACGGCGGAGTATCTCGCCGCACACGCGCCGAAGGAACTGCGCTGGGCGGTGGCGGGCCGGGACGAACGGAAGCTGGAGCGGCTGCGCGAGAGGCTGCCCGGCGGCGCGGAGGTCGGCGTCCTGCGGGCCGACGTGTCCGAACCCGCGAGCCTGCGCGCCCTCGCCGAGCACGCGCGCGTGGTGGCCACGACCGTCGGGCCGTACGTGCTGTACGGCGAGGAACTGGTCGCCGCCTGTGCGGACTCCGGCACCGACTATCTGGACCTGGCCGGCGAGCCGGAGTTCGTGGACCTGATGTACGTCCGGCACGACACACGCGCGCGGGAGACGGGTGCGCGGCTGGTGCACGCCTGCGGCTTCGACTCCGTACCCCACGACCTGGGCGTGTACTTCACGGTCCGGCAGCTGCCGGAGGGGGTGCCGCTGACCGTGGACGGCTATGTGAGCGTCGACGCCGCCTTCTCCGGCGGCACCCTGGCCTCGGCGCTGAACCAGTTCGCGCGCGGCCGGCACATGCTGGCAGCGGCGCGCGAACGGGGCCGGCACGAGCCGCGGCTGATGGGACGCCGGGTCGCGGCACCCACGGGCGCGCCCCGGTTCGCCCAGGAGGTCGGCGCATGGGCCCTGCCGCTGCCGACCGTCGACCCGCAGATCGTGCGCCGCTCGGCCAAGGCCCTCGACCGGTACGGCCCCGACTTCCGCTACCGGCACTACGCGGCGGTGCGGCACCTGCCGGTCGCCCTCGGCGGGGTCGCCGCCGTCGGCGCGGTGCTGGCCGCCGCCCAACTGCCGCCCGCGCGACGCTGGTTGTCGGACCGGCTGCGGCCGGGGGACGGACCGAGCGCGGAGAAGCGGGCGAGGAGCCGGTTCACGGTGCGGTTCGTCGGCGAGGGCGGCGGGCGGCGCGTGTGCACGGAGGTCGCGGGCGGCGACCCCGGCTACGACGAGACGGCGAAGATGTTCGCCGAAGCGGCCCTGTGCCTGGCCTTCGACGACCTCCCGCCGACGGCCGGGCAGGTCACCACGGCACAGGCGATGGGCGACGCCCTGACCGAGCGGCTGCGCGCCGCGGGGATCACCTTCCGGGTGGCGGCCACCGGCCCGGGCGCCTCCCCACCGGTTTGAGACTTGCGTACCCGACTCTGCCCCTTGGCCTGCTTCTATCGCCTCGAAAGTCTCACCAGGTCTTTCAATGAAACGATGGAAGCCCGGCCGAAGAGGCGAAGCCGAAGGAGACGGGTGAGGCATGAAGTTCGTGCTCGAAGTGACCGTGGACGAGGGTGCGTCGGCGCAGGACCGCGCCGGTGAGCTGGGGCGGATCCTGCGCTACTGGGGCGGCAACCTCCGCCACTACGCCCTCGAACCGGGCGACGGCTCGGCCGTCTACGACTCGGGGTATCAGGAGGTCGGCGCCTGGCGCATCGTCGCCTCCTGAGCGCCGCCCGCGTCACTGCATGCCGCCCCCGCGGCGTTTTGTGCCGCCTCCTGGAGGGCCCGGCGGCACAGGGCGTCCGCGCGGCGCGTGGTCTCCGGCAGCCGGTAGCGCGGGGTCAGGGCCAAGGTGTGGGCCAAGGCGTTGTCCAGGCTCACCCGGTGGCCGACGGAGACGAAGACCGGTTTGACACCGTCCCGGGTGCGCAGCGCGCGGCCTACCTCCTCGGTGCCCGCGAGCAGCGGAGCGGAAGCGCCCCGCTCCGCCCCGGGCTCGTCGTAGGTGAAGGTGAACGGGTTCTTGGCGACGCCGATGACCGGCAGGCCGGTGAGCACACCGAGGTGGCTCGCGAGGCCGAAGCGGCGCGGATGGGCGAGGCCGTAGCCGTCACAGACGACCAGGCCGGGCGGACAGGGCAGGCGGTCCAGGGCGGCCCGGACGGTGGGGATCTCGCGGAAGGCGAGGAGGCCGGGCACGTAGGGGAAGGAGACCCGGCCGACGGCCGTCGCCTCGGCCACCACGTCCAGGGTGGCGGCGTCCAGCACCACGGCCGCCGCGGCGACCAGGTCGCGATCGTCGTCGTAGGCGACGTCGACACCCGTGACATGGCCCGTCCCGGGCTCCGGTCCGGGCTCGTCGAGCACCACCTGGCCACGCAGCTCGTCCTGTACCGCGCGAGCCTCGTCCTCGGTCGCGGGCCAGCCCGCGGGTACGCCTACGGTCGTCATCGTGACGTCGACTGTACGGGCCGGTGCCCGTCTGTCGTAGCCCGGGGGTAGGCTCGCGATCATGTTCGTACTGGAGTTGACCTACACCGCGCCCCTCGACGCCGTCGACGCGCTGCTGCCGGACCACGTGGCGTGGCTGGAGGAGCAGTACGAGAAGGGCTTCTTCCTGGCCTCCGGGCGCAAGAACCCCCGGGACGGCGGAGTGATCCTCGCCGTCGCCGAGGACCGCTCCCGGATCGAGGAGATCGTCGCCGGCGACCCGTTCACCGCCGGCGGCGTGTGCACGTACCGCGTCACGGAGTTCGTCGCCACGAAGACGGTTCCGGAGCTGGAGCGCCACCGGCAGACGCCGGCCTGAGGAGCGGGCGTCAGCCCTTCTCGGCGTTCAGCGCGCGCTGCAGCTGACCCTTGTTCATATGCGAACGGCCCTCGATGCCGCGCTGCTTCGCCTCGTTGTACAGCTGGTCGTAGGTCGGGCCCTGGGACCCGTGGCCCGACCGCTTGCCGCCGCGCTCGCCGGACGACATGTCCTTGGCCGAGGTGCGGCTCGCGGTCCTGGACTCGCCGGAACGGGCACGTTCCTTGTTCACGGTCCGTGCGGCGATCTCCTCGGCGCGCCTGGTGCTCTCGCCCCGGTCCTGCGCGCTCTTCTTGATGTGCTCGTACTGGCGCTCGCGCTTGGAGCTGGAACCGGCGGGCATGATCGCTCCCTTCCTCGCACTTCGCGTGGGAGACGAGTACCCGGTTCGCTCACCTCAGCGTTCCAGCCGCGCCACTCGCCCGTTCTCGCCGGCCGCCCAGCAGCTGAGGTCGGGCGTGCAGGCCACGGTGTCGTACGAGCCGGTGTCGATCGTCCGCCAGGTGCGGCCGGCGTCCGTGGTCAGGTCGGTGCCGGTGGGGCCGACGGCGAGCGCGGCGGTGCGGCTGTGCGGCAGCCAGGCGGCCCCGGAGCGATAGGCGGGCGGGGGCGTGGTGGCCGGCGTCCAGGTGCGGCCGACCGTCCGCGGTGACGGCGGCGGAGTGCGGCGAGGGCCGGCCGGGCCGGTAGTCGCCGCCTACGGCGAGGCCGTGGCCGCGGTCGCGGAAGGCGAGCGCGAAGACGCCCTTGGCGGGATCGCCGGCCGGGACCGGCGTGTCGGCGGCCGTCCAGGTCAG
>NZ_CM002285.1:1419746-1445713 GCF_000497445.1 Streptomyces roseochromogenus subsp. oscitans DS 12.976
GGCGCCGCCGCCGGTGGCCAGCCAGACGTCCTTCGGACCCGAGGTGACCAGGCACTGGCCGCTCGCGGCGAAACCCGCCTCGCCGTCCAGGGCGGGCGGCATGCCGCTCGCGGGCAGGACCCGCCAGGAGCGGCCGCCGTCGCTCGTGGACAGGATGCGGAACCGCCCGTCCACGGGGTCGCTCATCGCGAGGCCGTGCCGGCGGTCGAAGAAGGCCAGGCAGTCGTAGAACGCCTTCGGGTCGGTGTTACGGAAGGACTCCGTCCAGGTCGCCCCGCCGTCGTCGGTGCGGTACACGCGCGACGCCTCGCCCTCGCCGATGGCCAGCACCACGGCGCGCCGCGCGTCGAACGCCTCGACGTCCCGGAACTCCTGGTCCCCCGCACCCGGCGGAGAGACGTTCCGCCAGCTCGCTCCGCCGTCCGTGGTGCGCAGCACCGTGCCGCCGGTGCCGGCCAGCCAGGCGGTGCGCCGGTCGACGGCCGCCAGGCCCCGGAAGCGGACCTTCGGGGTGCCGGGGTCCTTCGGCGCCCAGTGCGGACTGCCCTGCCTGAGGGGCCCGGCCTCGGCCGCCGGGACGGTCAGCGCGGCCAGCGCCGCCCCGCACGCCACCCCCGCCGCCACCAGCCTGCTCGTGCGTCTGCCGCGTCGCGTGCTCCCCAAGCGCCTCATGGCGGGCGAAGCTAGCCCACCGGCCCGGCCCCGTCCAGAGGCCGACGGCCCCTCCTCGCGGGCCACATGGCCGTTCCGTCGCCGCGCATGAACGCGGTGACCGAGGTCACTCGTTCTCCGTATGCACGCATCGGGCGGATCCGTCGTCTTTCCCAGTGCCGGGTGCCGCACACCCGGGCGTAGTCCAGCTGTCACGAGGGAGCAAGGCGTTGTCTACCGTCATCGAGCAGCCCGTAGAGGCCCGTCTCGTCGCCGCCGCACCGCGCATGCCCAGCATCCCCGCGACGCTGCGCTACGACCGACGCGATCCGTTCGCCGTCGTCATGACCTTCCCGGCCCCGGCCACCCTCGAAGGGGTCGAGGTGCGCTGGACCTTCTCGCGCGAGCTGCTGTCGGCCGGGCTGCAGGGGCCCGAGGGCCACGGGGACGTCCGTGTGCGGCCGTACGGCTACGACCGCACCGTGCTGGAGTTCCACGCTCCCGAGGGCACCGCGATCGTGCATGTGCGCTCGGGCGAGATCCGGCGCTTCCTGGCGGCGGCCGACGAACTCGTGCCCGTCGGCCTGGAACACCTTCAGCTCGACCTGGACCACGGCCTGGCGGAGCTGATGCGAGACGCCTGCTGAGCGCTACGCGCGCGTGTCGCCCGAAGGCGTGGCCACGCGCGCGTGAAGCCCGACGGCTCGGCCACGCCCGCGTGAAGATTTAATCGCGTTGACAGCCCCCGGGCCCTCTCGTACGGTCTACATCGGTCCTGTTGCCGTCGATTGGAGAAGGACGTTGCTCGTCTGAGGTCCTGAGGCACCGCGTCGCACCGGTTGAGGTGTGCGCGGCGTACGACCTCGGCGTCCGAGCCGTCCCCCGGCACAGGCCCTTTTGCTTTGCACGGCCTCTTCGTGCCGCACGACCTTCGGTTCCCGCCTCGCGGTGTCTCGACATGCGCTCACCCGACCGCACGACACCCCTCGCGAGGCTCTCATGTCATCTTCCCTCACCTGCACGTCCCTGTCCTTCGCCTGGCCCGACGGCACCGCCGTCTTCGACGGCCTGGACATCGCCTTCGGACCCGGCCGGACCGGGCTCGTCGGTGTCAACGGCTCGGGGAAGTCAACCCTGTTGAAGCTGCTCGCCGGGGAACTCGGCCCGGCCGACGGCACCGTCAAAGTGTCCGGCGAGGTCGGCTACCTCCCGCAGAACGTCAGCCTCGACACCGCGCTCCGCGTCGACCAGGCCCTCGGCATCGCCGAACAGCGGGCCGCGCTGCACGCCATCGAGGCGGGCGACGCCGCCGAGGCGCACTTCGAGACGGTCGGCGACGACTGGGACGTCGAGGAACGCGCCCTCGTCACCCTCGGCGAGCTGGGCCTCGGCCACATCGGCCTGGACCGCACGGTCGGCGAGGTCTCCGGCGGCGAGTCGGTGCTGCTGCGGCTCGCCGCGCTGCTGCTGCGCCGTCCCGACGTGCTGCTGCTGGACGAGCCCACCAACAACCTCGACCTGTACGCACGCCGCCGGCTCTACCAGGCCGTCGCCGCGTGGCCGGGTGTCCTCGTCGTGGTCAGCCACGACCGGGAACTCCTCGACCTGGTCGACCAGATCGCAGAGCTGCGCTCCGGGGAGGTCACCTGGTACGGCGGCAACTTCTCCGCCTACGAGGAGGCCCTGGCCGTCGAGCAGGAGGCGGCCGAGCGGATGGTGCGCGTCGCCGAGGCCGATGTGCGCAAGCAGAAGCGCGAACTGGCCGACGCCCAGGTCAAACTGGCCCGCCGCAAGCGGTACGGCCAGAAGATGTGGGACAACAAGCGCGAGCCGAAGGTCGTCATGGGCGAGCGCAAACGCCAGGCCCAGGTCGCCGCGGGCAAGCACCGCATCATGCACGAGGAGAAGCTCGCCGAGGCCAGGGAGCGCCTGGACGAGGCGGTGGACGCGGTACGGGACGACGACGAGATCCGCGTCGACCTGCCGTACACGGCCGTGCCGCCCGGCCGGCAGGTGCTCACCCTGGAGAACCTCACGATGGCCTACGGAGCGCGGATCGAGGGGATCCTGGATCTGCGCGGCCCGGAGCGGATCGCGCTGGTCGGCCGCAACGGCGCCGGCAAGACGACGCTGCTGCGGACCGTCGCCGGGGAGCTGGCACCGGTGGCCGGCGAGGCGCGGGCGCACGTCCCGCTGCGCTTCCTGCCCCAGCGGCTGGACGTGCTGGACGACAGGCGGACGGTCGCGGAGAACGTGGCCCGGTTCGCGCCCGGTTCGACCAACAACCGGATCCGGGCGCGCCTGGCCCGCTTTCTGTTCCGGGGCGCGCGGGCCGACCAGAAGGCGGCCACCCTGTCGGGCGGCGAGCGGTTCCGGGCGGCACTGGCCGCGCTGATGCTCGCGGAACCGGCGCCCCAGTTGCTGCTGCTCGACGAGCCGACCAACAACCTCGACATGGCGAGCGTGCGACAGCTGACCTCGGCCCTGGAGTCGTACGAGGGCGCACTGCTCGTGGCCAGCCACGACCTGCCGTTCCTGGAGTCGATCGGCATCACCCGCTGGCTGTTGATGGAGGAGGGAGAGCTGAAGGAGATCGCGCCGGAAGAGATCGGGTGACCCACCGGGCCCCGGTGGCATGCCGACGGGCTGGCCAGGCGACGTCTCAGGAGGGGCACAGCCTGACAACGAGGGTTTTGTCCTGGCCGGAGCGGACTGCATGATGACCCATCGGCGCCGGTTTCACCGGTGCCGGCCGCCGCACCATCGATTCGAAAGGCCCCTCGTGCCCAGCAAGAAGGCCCTCGTCCGCCGCCCCAGCCCCCGCCTCGCCGAAGGCCTGGTGACGCACATCGAGCGGGAGAAGGTCGACGTGGGGCGCGCCGCCGAGCAGTGGGAGGCGTACGTCGAGGCGCTGCGCACGCATGACTGGGAGACCATCGAGGTCGACCCGGAGGACGACTGCCCGGACTCGGTGTTCGTCGAGGACACCGTCGTCATGTACAAGAACGTGGCGTTGATCACCCGGCCCGGCGCTCAGTCGCGGCGCGAGGAGACCGTGGGCGTGGAGGAGGCGGTGGCTCGCCTCGGCTGCTCGGTGAACTGGATATGGGAGCCGGGCACGCTGGACGGCGGTGACGTCCTGAAGGTCGGCGACACCGTGTACGTCGGCCGCGGCGGGCGTACCAACGCGGCCGGTGTGCAGCAGTTGCGGGCCGCGTTCGAACCGCTGGGCGCGCGCGTGGTCGCCGTCCCGGTCAGCAAGGTGCTGCACCTGAAGTCGGCGGTGACCGCGCTGCCCGACGGCACGGTGATCGGGCACATACCGAAGGTGGACCGGCCGTCGCTGTTCCCGGGCTTCCTGTCGGTGCCGGAGGAATCCGGCGCGCACGTGGTGCTGCTGGGCGGGCACAAGCTGCTGATGGCGGCGAGCGCCCCGAAGACCGCGGAGCTGCTGACCGATCTCGGCCACGAGGTCGTGACGGTGGACATCAGCGAGTTCGAGAAGCTGGAGGGCTGTGTGACGTGCCTCTCGGTGCGCATGCGGGAGCTGTACGCCTGAACGGGTGATCCCGTCACTCCGACGGCCCCGGGACCGGCGTGTCCCGGGGTCATTTCGTATGCCCTCGCAGGGCGTTCCTGGCGGCCCGAACACCCGTGCCAGGGGTGCTGATCAGCAGTCTTTACAGCGAACTTAACCTACGGGTTC
The DNA here is from genome assembly GCF_000497445.1 of Streptomyces roseochromogenus subsp. oscitans DS 12.976. Classification (NCBI taxonomy): domain Bacteria; kingdom Bacillati; phylum Actinomycetota; class Actinomycetes; order Kitasatosporales; family Streptomycetaceae; genus Streptomyces; species Streptomyces roseochromogenus. Next base: position 1,424,104 of record NZ_CM002285.1, read on the forward strand.
GTAACCTACGGATTCGTAGCCTACGATCACGTAGGTTTCCCGGCACCGCTCGCCGGACCGTCCCCTTCCCCCGTTGTTCGGCGTCCCCCTGGAGTTCCTGTGACGATCACCTCTCCTCACCTCGGCAGCCCGTCCGCCTGGACCGACGCGCGGCTGCTGTTCGCGCTGGAGGAAGTGGTCGAGAAGGAACTGAACCGGCATCTGACGGTCGCCAAGGACTGGATGCCGCACGAGTACGTGCCGTGGAGCGACGCCCGTAACTTCCCGGGCCTGTTCGAGGACGGCGAGGCCTGGGACAAGGAACAGTCCAAGGTGACCGAGATCGGCCGCATCGCCCTCGTGGTCAACCTGCTCACCGAGGACAACCTGCCGAGCTACCACCACGAGATCGCCACGCTCTTCGGCCGCGACGGCGCCTGGGGCACCTGGGTGCACCGCTGGACGGCCGAGGAGGGCCGGCACGGCATCGTGATGCGCGACTATCTGCTCGCCTCGCGCGCGGTGGACCCGGACAAGCTGGAACAATTCCGTATGGCGCACATGAGCGAGGGCTTCGAGTCCGACAACAGCCACTCGATGCTGCACTCCATCGCCTACGTCGCCTTCCAGGAGCTGGCCACCCGGATCTCGCACCGCAATACCGGCCACCAGTCCGGCGACCCGGTGTGCGACCGCATGCTGGCCCGCATCGCCACCGACGAGAACCTGCACATGGTCTTCTACCGCAACCTGCTGAAGGCCGCGTTCGAGCTGGCGCCCGACCTGACGATGCAGGCCGTACGGGACGTCGTGGTCAACTTCCGCATGCCCGGTCACGGCATCCCCGGCTTCGAGCGGGCCGCCGCGCAGATGGCCATCGGCGAGGTCTACAACCTGCGCATCCACCACGACGACGTGCTGCAGCCCGTGCTGCGCTTCCTGAAGATCATGGAGATCGACGGCCTCGGCCCCGAGGGACGCCAGGCGCAGGAGGAACTCGGTCTGTTCATGGAGGGCCTGGACGCGGAGGCCGCCAAGTTCGACGAGAAGCTGGCCGCCCGCAAGGCCCGCATGGCGGCGCGCAACGGGGGCTGACGCGCCCGGGGCGGCAACCGCCGGCCACCGGGGCGGTGGCCCCTCCGGGCTCTGGGCGGGTGGCCGGTGCGGGGCTCAGCTGGACGTGCGGCGCAGGGCGAGGCGCTCCTTCTCGGACAGGCCGCCCCAGACGCCGAAGCGCTCGTCATTGGCCAGCGCGTAGTCCAGGCAGGCCGGGCGCAGCTCGCACATGGCGCAGATACGCTTCGCCTCGCGCACCGAGCTGCCGGGCTCGGGGAAGAAGAAGTCCGGCCCGGTCTGCGCGCACAGGGCCTGCGCCCGCCAGGTGTCGTCGGCCGGGGTGATCGTCTCGAAGTGCATGACGAGGATCGTGTCGCGCGCCGAAAAACGTTCGATCAACGCCGGGTCAACGCCGTCGGCAGGGCCTGCGGCCGACCCGATGATGCTCCCTCGGGCCACCCGCGCGCACGGCGGCGCGCGGGGTGGCGGGAAAACCCGCAGGACGCGCCCGGTCACCCAGGGTGAGGGCGGGGGCCGGTCCGGCGGGTCGCGGCGTTCCGGCGGCGGTTGTCAGTGGGCGGTGCCAGACTCGGCAGTGCACAGGACGGGACCCCTTTCGAGGAGGGCCAGGATGCTCACCACCCGTTTCGTCAACGGCGCCCCGAACTGGATCGACGTGACCACGTCCGACATCGACGGCGCCCGATCCTTCTACGGCGGTCTCTTCGGCTGGCAGTTCCAGTCGGCGGGGCCGGATTCCGGCGGCTACGGCTTCTTCCAGCTGGACGGCAGGACCGTGGCGGGCGGTGCGCCGACCGCCCCCGACCAGGCCCCGCCGACCTGGACGGTGTACTTCCAGAGCGAGGACGCGCAGGCGACCGCGAAGGCCGCCGAACAGGCGCACGGCAGAGTGCTGTTCCAGCCGATGGACGTGATGGGCCAGGGGCACATGGCGGTCCTCGCCGACCAGGCGGGCGTGCCGTTCGGGATCTGGCAGCCCGGGCAGACCAAGGGCGTCGACGTGGCGAGCGAACCGGGCACGCTGTGCTGGGTCGAGCTGTACACCCCGGACATCGCGGCGGCCGCCGCCTTCTACCACCAGGTGCTCGGCCTGGAGACCTCCGCCGTGCCCTTCCCGGGTGGGACGTACACCTGCGTCAACCCGGCCGATGGCGGGGACGACGCGATGTTCGGCGGGATCGTGCCGCTGGCCGACGACCCGTCCGAGGCCGGGGGCGGCCCGTACTGGCTGCCGTATTTCGAGGTCGAGGACACCGACGCGGTGGTCGACAAGGTGCAGCAGCTCGGCGGCAGAGTGCGCATGCCGGCGACGAGCATGGAGGGCGTCGGCCGCATGGCCAAGTTCACCGATCCGTACGGCGCCCGCTTCGCGGTGATCAGAAGCGAGTCGCCGCAGGGCTGAGCCCGTGGGGTCGAACGGACCCGGGCCGCCGGCGCGGTGGCTAGGCCGAGGCCCGCCGTATCAGTGTGGTCGGGAGGATCACGCCGCCTGCGGGTGGTGAGTCCGCCGTGGTTCCGGTTCGGTCGCGGTCGTCGGCCAGGCCGCGCAGCAGCAGGCGGGCCATCAGGCGGCCCATCTCCTCGATGTCCTGACGGACCGTCGTCAGCGGCGGGTCGGCCTCCATGGCGACGGGCAGCATGTCGTCGAAGCCGATCACGGCCACGTCCTCGGGCACCCGCCGGCCGCTCGCACGCAGCACGCGCAGGGCACCGAGTGCGGTGAGGTCGTTGGCGGCGAATACGGCGTCCACATCGGGGCACCGGTCGAGGAGTTCACGCATGGCGCGTTCGCCGCCGCCGGGGGTGAAGTCACTCTCCACGACCAGCCGGGGATCGCTCGCGCCCGGCACCTCGCTCATGACGTCGCGGTAGCCGTCGAGCCGGTCCACCGCTGACGTCTGGTCCAGGGCGCCGGTGAGGTGCGCGATGCGGGTGCGGCCGAGGTCCACGAGATGCCGTACGGCAGCGCGCGCCCCGCCCCGGTTGTCGCAGTCGACGTACACCACGCCAAGGTCCTCCCCGGGCGCGCGCGTGGCGTCGGCCGCGCAGCCGTCGTCGCCCCAGCCGGGCCGGCCGCCGAACACGGTGGGCACGCCGGCGTCGTGGATGAGGCCGGGCAGCGGGTCATCGAGGTGCAGGGAGAAGACGAGCGCGCCGTCGACGTGGCCCCCGGCCAGATAGCGGGCCACACGCGCGTGATCGTCACGGCCCTCGGTGAGGAGCAGCACCAGCTGGTTGTCGTGGGCGGTCAGCTCCTTGCTGATCCCGCGCAGCTGGAGGGCGAAGAAGGGGTCGGCGAAGACCCGGGTCTCCGGCTCGGCGATGACGACCGCGACGGCGTCGTGCCGCCGGGTGACGAGGCTGCGCGCCGCCTGGTTGGGCACGTAACCCAGCTCCGCCACGGCCTGCCGCACCCGCTCGGCCAAGGGTGCGCGCACCCCGTCGCCGCCGTTGACCACCCGGGACACGGTGGCCCGGGACACACCGGCCCGCGCGGCCACGGCCTCTAGCGTAGGACGCGACACTGCCTCGGTCACTTCGGGACTCCTCCTCGGGGGATGCCGGACAGGATAACCGCACGGTGACGAGGCCGCCGGGGCCGGACGAACCACTGGCGGCAGCTCGGTCGATGCCGGTCGATACCCATGGCCGGTCCCACTGGCTGCCCGCCGAACACCCCCCGCGCCGCTGTGCAGGCAGATCACTCCGCGCAGGGCGGGCCGGGCGCCGGGGAACTTGGTGTTGACCTTCACGGTGTACGCGTCGATGCCGGGGATGAGCGCGGTGGGGGTGCCGGGGAACGGCAGGTCGGTACGGACCCGTTGACCGGGTACGGCGGCGGCGCCGGCCGCGCGGAAGCCGTCGCGCAGGGCGGCGAGACAGGCCGTCGGCTCCAGCACGGCCTCCAGGTCGCTTCGGGTCAGGACAAGGGTCATCCCAGCATGATTGCTTGGTCAGGGGCCGTTGTCAGTGCACTCCGGCCGGTTGCGGACTCGGCCCGAGCGCTCCGGCGAGTTGTGGACTCGGCGGCTGCCCGGCAGCGGTCTGGGGCGCTCAGGGCGTCTCCTCGCGCCGCGCCCGGCTCGGCTGGACGCGTTTGGGTTCGCCGGGCATCTTCGGGTACTCCGGCGGGTAGGGCAGGTCACCCAGGCCGTGGTCGTGTTCGTCGCGGCGGGCCAGTTCCAGCAGGGCGTCCAAGGAGTAGGCGTGGTCGTCCATGTCGGCGTGTATGTCGCCGAGTTCGGCGAAGCGGGCCGGCATGGTGGCGAGGTCGAAGTCGGCGGGGTGGGCCACGCCGACCTCGTCCCAGCGCAGGGGTGCCGAGACGGGGGCGTTCGGGCGGGGGCGTACGGAGTAGGCGGAGGCGATGGTGCGGTCGCGGGCGGTCTGGTTGTAGTCCACGAAGATGCGGCGGCCCCGCTCCTCCTTCCACCACTTGATCGTCACCTGATCGGGCATCCGGCGTTCCATCTCCCGGCCGACGGCGATCGCGGCGCGCCGGACCTGGGTGAAGGTCCAGCGCGGTTCGATGGGGACGAAGACGTGCAGGCCCCGGCCGCCGGAGGTCTTGGGCCAGCCGCGCAGTCCGCCGAACTCGTCGAGGACGGCGCGCAGTTCGTGGGCGGCGCGGGCGGCGTCGTCGTAGTCGGTGCCGGGCTGCGGGTCGAGGTCGATGCGGAGTTCGTCGGGGCGGTCGACGTCCGTGGCGCGCACCGGCCAGGGGTGAAAGGTGAGGGTGCCGTACTGGGCGGCCCACACCACGGCGGCCTGTTCGGTGGGGCACATCTCGTCGGCGCTGCGGCCGCTGGGGAAGGTGATGTGGGCGGTCGGGATCCAGTCGGGCATGCCCTTCGGGGCCCGCTTCTGGTAGAACCACTCGCCGCCCACGCCATCGGGGTAGCGCTCCAGGGTGGTGGGGCGGTTGCGCAGCGCGCGCAGGATGCCGGGGCCGACGGCGACGTAGTACTGCGCGAGGTCCAGCTTGGTGAAGCCCCGCTCCGGAAAGAAGACCTTGTCCGGGCTGGACAGCCGTACGGTCCGGCCGCCCGCCTCCAGTTCCACCGCGTCACCCATGCGGCCACGTTAGGTGCACCCCGCATAGCGCGCATACCGGATGGAACCCTGTATACCGGGCGACAGAGGTCGTATGCGAGCAGAATCAAGGGCATGGATCTGCCGGTGATGCCGCCCGTGAAGCCCATGCTCGCCAAGTCCGTGGCGAAGATCCCGCCGGGCATGCACTACGAGGCGAAGTGGGACGGGTTCCGGGCGATCGTGTTCCGCGACGGGGCCGAGGTCGAGCTGGGCAGTCGTACCGGGAAGCCGTTGACCAGGTACTTTCCCGAGCTGGTGGCGGCGCTGACGGAGCGGGTGCCCGGGCGGTGCGTGCTGGACGGGGAGATCGTGATCGCGCGGGACGGCCGTCTGGACTTCGACGCGCTGACCGAGCGGATCCACCCCGCCGACTCCCGGGTGCGGATGCTGGCCGAGAAGACCCCGGCCTCGTTCGTCGCCTTCGACCTGCTCGCCCTGGACGACCACTCGCTGCTCGACACCCCGCTGACCGACCGCCGGGCGCTGTTGGAACGGGCGCTCGCCGAGGCGACGCCGCCGGTGCATCTGGCGCCCGCGACGACGGATCTCGACGTGGCGCAGCACTGGTTCGAGCAGTACGAGGGCGCCGGTCTGGACGGGGTCGTCGCCAAGCCGCTCACCCTGCGCTATCTGCAGGACGAGCGGGCCATGTTCAAGATCAAGCACGAGCGGACGGCGGACGTGGTGGTGGCCGGGTACCGCTTCCACAAGAGCGGTCCAGTGGTCGGTTCGCTACTGCTCGGGCTCTACGACGACCATGGCAGGCTCCAGCATGTGGGGGTGTCGGCCGCCTTCGCCATGAGGAAGCGGGCCGAACTGGTCGAGGAACTGGCACCGCTGCGCATGGACGACGTGGCCGGGCACCCGTGGGCGGCCTGGTCGGACGAGGCCGCCCATGAGACGGCCCGGCTGCCGGGCGCGCCGAGCCGCTGGTCGGGCAAGAAGGACCTGTCCTGGGTACCGCTCCGGCCGGAGCGGGTCGCCGAGGTGGCCTACGACCACATGGAGAACGGGCAGCGCTTCCGGCACACCGCCCGCTTCCGCCGCTGGCGTCCGGACCGCACACCGGAGAGCTGCACCTACGCCCAGCTGGAGGAGCCGGTGCGCTACGACCTCGCGGAGATCCTCGGCGAGACCGACCGGGGCTGAGCCGGACGGACCAGGGGTGAGCCCGGCGGACCACGGCTGAACCGGAGCTGAACGACGGCCGAGCCGGGGCCGAGCTGGGCAGACCGAGGTCGAGCCAGAGCCGATGCTGAGCTTGGGCGGACCAGGGCCGAGCCGGGGCTGTGTGAGGTATGCCGGGGCGCATGAGGATCCGATGACGCCGCTCTGCATGCGCCGGCGCAGCTCGTAGGCGTGCGGCGCCCCACGCGGGCGCCACGCGCACCCGCCGCCCGCACGGGTCACACCCCGGACCCGCCACGCGCACCCACCGCCCACACGGGTCACGCCCCGGACCCGCCACGCGCACCCACCGCCCGCACGGGTCATGTCTCGGGCCCGTTCGGCCCACCCAGTGCGCATGACTGTAAACGTTCGGGTATGGCCAGCGACGACCCGATGAACGCACAATCTGATCAACACGAACGGGGTGACCACGGTGGTCATGAGGCACACGGCACGCACGAGACACGCAGCACCGACCGCGGCCGTGCTGGCCGCCTCGCTGGCCGTCTCCCTCACGGCCGGCTGCGGCCACCCCGACCGGGACGACAACCGCGCCCCTCAGCGCTCCGCCACACCGGCTCCCGCGCCGTCGGTCGCGGCGGTCGGCTCACCGCTCGCCGTGAAGATCGACAACGTACCGGCGGCCCGTCCGCAGTCCGGTCTCGACGCGGCGGACGTGGTGTACGCCGAGCAGGTGGAGGGCGGTCTGAGCCGGCTGATGGCGGTGTACGCGACCAGACTTCCGCAGACCGTCGGACCGGTGCGCAGCGCCCGCGAGTCCGATCTGGAGCTGCTGGGCCAGTTCCACCGGCCGATGCTCGCCTTCTCCGGAGCCCAGCGCAAGCTGTTGCCACTGATCGACAACGCGCCACTGCGACCGGAGCCCGCGGCCGAGGATCCGAGCGCCTACTTCCGGGCCGCAGGCAAGGCGGCCCCGCACAACCTCTATCTGCGCCCGGCCAAGCTGCTGCCGTCCGCCCCCGGCAAGGCGGCGCTGACCACCGGCTTCAGCTACGGCCCCGCCCCGTCCGGTGGCACCCCCACGGCCTCGCGCACCGTCGGCTTCCCTGCCGCGCGCTTCACCTTCACCTGGTCCGCCCAGCAGCACCGCTGGCTGGTCGCCATGGACGGCACACCCATGAAGACGACGGACGGCGGCGCGCGGGTGGCACCGGCGACGGTCGTCGTGCAGCACGTGCGGATCCATGACTCCCGCTATCACGACGTACTGGGCAACCCCACGCCGTACACCGAGACGGTCGGCTCGGGGAAGGCGGAGGTACTGCGCGACGGCCGGTCCTTCGCCGCCTCCTGGTCGCGGCCGATGGCGACGGACGGTACGACGTTCAGGGCGACGAACGGCGGCCGGATGAACTTCGCCGACGGCCAGGTGTGGGTGGTGTTGGCGCCGGCGCGGTGACACTCTCGGTCAGCGCTGCGCCGCCACCGGCTCCGCCGGGTTCCGCAGCCCCTCCGCCGCGTCCGCCACCCGCCGGATCAGATCGAGGAAGACCGTCTGCTCCTCGGGCGACAGGGGCGCGAGGAAGACCTGGTTCATCCGGGCGGTGCGCACGGTCAGCTTGCGGTGGGTGCGCAGACCGTCGTCGGTGAGGCGGAGCAGGAAGCGCCGCCCGTCCTCCGGGTCGCGCACCTTGGTCAGCAGCCCCCGGCGGCCGAGCCGGCTGATGACCTCGGCGATGGTCGACCGGTCCAGGCCCACCCGCTCCCCCACGGTCCGCTGATCCAGGCCCGGCTCGGCGACGAGCGCGTTCATGACAGCGAACTGCGGTGAGGTGATCTCCTCGGAGACCATGGTGTTCCACAGCAGGTAGTGCGCCTGCTGGAGCCGCCGGGCCAGATGCCCGGGATGCGTGCCGAGATCCACGGCGGCCATACGCGCTCCCCTGATCGATCAGCCGGTGCCTGAAGTAGTCGGTGTACTGAACGATAACTGGCCATGAGCCCGGCTGTCTGCCCATCAGGGCGCCCGTACACAGGGGTCTTGACGACCTTTCGCTCCGGTGGCAGCGTGAGGAGTACCTCGCTGAAATACTCAGTGCCCTGATGAATTACGAGATGGGGCTTCCGGATGGACAAGGTGGTGGCCACAGCCCTGGCGGCGGTGGCGGATGTGCCGGACGGCGCGTCGTTGGCGGTGGGCGGGTTCGGATTGAGCGGTGTGCCGAATGTGCTGATCGAGGCGTTGTACGAGCGTGGTGTCGCGGACCTGTCGGTCGTGTCGAACAACTGCGGGGCGATGGAGTCGGGTCTCGCGGTGCTGCTGGCGGCCGGGCGGATCACCCGCGTGACGGGGTCCTACATCGGGGCCAACAAGGAGTTCGCGCGGCAGTACCTGGCCGGTGAGCTGGAAGTGGAGTTGATTCCGCAGGGCACGCTGGCCGAGCGGCTGCGCGCGGGCGGGGCCGGTATTCCCGCCTTCTACACCCCGGCCGGGGTCGGCACGCAGGTCGCCGAGGGCGGGCTGCCGTGGCGTTACGACGGTCAGGGCGGGGTGGCGGCGGCCTCACCGGCGAAGGAGGTGCGGGAGTTCGACGGCGCCGAGTACGTGCTGGAGCACGGGATCCGTACCGACTTCGCGCTGGTGCGTGCGGCGAAGGGCGACCGGCACGGGAATCTGGTGTTCAACAAGTCCGCCCGGAACTTCAACCCGCTCGCGGCGATGGCCGGGCGGGTGACGATCGCTGAGGTGGAGGAGCTGGTCGAGCCCGGGGCGATCGACCCGGACGCGGTCCATGTGCCCGGTGTCTTCGTACAGCGGGTGGTGGCGCTGACGCCGGAGCAGGCGGCGGACAAGCGGATCGAGCAGCGGACGGTGAGCAGCTGATGGCCTGGACACGTGAGGAGATCGCCGCCCGCGCGGCACGCGAGCTGCGCGACGGCCAGTACGTCAATCTCGGTATCGGCCTGCCCACGCTGATCCCGAACCATCTTCCCGAAGGTGTCGAGGTGGTTCTGGAGTCGGAGAACGGGATCCTGGGCACGGGCCCGTACCCGGCCGAGGACCGGGTCGATCCGGATCTGATCAACGCGGGCAAGGAGACCGTCACGGTCCTGCCGGGGGCGTCGTTCTTCGATTCGGCGCTGTCGTTCGCGATGATCCGCGGCGGGCATATCGATGTGGCGGTGCTCGGTGCGATGCAGGTCTCCGCCGGCGGTGACCTGGCGAACTGGGCGGTGCCGGGCAAGCTGGTCACCGGGATCGGCGGTGCGATGGACCTGGTGCATGGCGCTCGGCAGGTGATCGTGGTGATGACCCACACCGCCAAGGACGGCTCGGCGAAGATCCTCAGGGAGTGCACGCTGCCGCTCACCGGCAAGGCATGTGTGAACCGCGTCATCACCGACCTCGCCGTACTGGATGTCACCGAGGACGGGCTCGTGCTCGTGGAGACCGCGCCCGGAGTGGGTGTGGACGAGGTCGTCGCCAAGACCGACGCGGAACTGACCGTTGCGGAGAACCTGCCGTGAACACGTCGTACCTCGTCAACACGGTGTACCTCGTCGACGTGGTCCGCACCCCGATCGGCCGCTGCGACGGCGCCCCGGCACCCGTCCGCCCGGATGACCTCGCCGCCCACGCCATGCGCGAACTCCTCGCCCGCACATCTGACTTGCCCACCTCCGCCCCCGGGGTGACCGTCAACCGGCTGTGCGCCTGCGGCCCGACCACGCTGCGCCGGCGGATGGTCAACCCGAAGACGGACCCGCAGTGGACCATCCCGCTGGGCGAGTCCGCCGAGTTGACCGCCGAGAAGCACGAGAACGGGCAGGAGCAGCTGGACGAGTTCGCCTTCGCCGCCCAGGTCCTGAGCTGTCTCGCCGAATGGCCCGAGTTCGACACCGCGATCCCCAACCCCCAGGGCGGCGCCATCGCGCTGGGCCGCCCTCCCCCGCTCTCGGCTTCACTCGAGCGGGGGACCTCTATGGCGCCTGCGGAGCCCGCCTCGCCGGCCCGGTGGCCCACCAGCCCCCCCGCCGCGGCTCCAGCACCGGCGTCGCCACTCTCGGCATCTGCATCTGCATCGGCCAGGGCCTCGCCCTCGTCCTCGTCCTCGTCCTCGTCCTGGAAAGCTGAGGACGCCGCCCTCAATCGTCAAAGCGCCGCCGTCCTCGAACGCCAGGAAGCATCGCCGTCCTCGAACGCCAAAGCGCCGCCAAGAAAGTGGCAGGTACCCCATGACTCTCACCCAGCAGGACATCGACCAGGAGATCGCCGCCCGGCACGCCGCCTACGAGAAGGGCGTCGCCGACGGCGCCCCCGTCGAGCACCACCCGCGCCGCGACTACCCGCCCTACCGGTCCTCCGTGCTCCGCCACCCCCAGCAGCCCCTGGTGGCCATCGACACCGCCCAGGACCCCGAACTCGTGGAGCTGCACTCCCCCGCCTTCGGGGAACGGGACATCACCGAGATCGACAACGACCTCACCCGGCATCACCGGGGCGAGCCGGTCGGCGAGCGGATCACCGTCACCGGGCGGCTCCTGGACCGCGCCGGACGCCCGGTGCGCGGCCAGCTGATCGAGATCTGGCAGGCCAACTCGGCCGGACGGTACGCCCACCACCGCGAACAGCACGACGCGCCGCTCGACCCGAACTTCACCGGTGCCGGCCGCACCCTCACCGACGCCGAGGGCCGCTATCACTTCACCACCATCCAGCCGGGCCCGTACCCGTGGCGCAACCACCTCAACGCCTGGCGGCCCGCGCACATCCATTTCTCGGTGTTCGGTGCGGCGTTCACCCAGCGGCTGGTGACGCAGATGTACTTCCCGAACGACCCGCTGTTCCGGTACGACCCCATCCTGCAGTCGGTAACGGACGACGCGGCCCGTCAGCGGCTGGTGGCGACCTACGACCACAGCCTGTCGGTGCCGGAGTTCTCGCTCGGGTACCACTGGGACATCGTGCTGGACGGCCCGGCCGCCACCTGGATCGAAGAAGGGCGCTGACCGCCATGCCGAAGATCGACCCGCGCAGCCCGGAGCACGTGCTGCCCACCCCGTCCCACACGGTCGGCCCCTTCTACGGCCATGCGCTGCCCTTCCGCGGCGGCGAGGACGTCGCGCCGCTCGGCCACCCGGACACGATCACCGTGCACGGGTACGTGCTCGACGGTGAGGGCAACCCGCTGCCGGACGCCCTGGTGGAGCTGTGGGGTCCGCGCCCCGACGGCACGGTCCCGCAGACCGGCGGGTCCATCCGCCGGGATCCCGCGACCGGCGGCTACCTCGGCCGCAACGGCGTGGAGTTCACCGGCTGGGGCCGGATCCAGACCGACCCCGACGGTCACTGGTACGCCCGTACGCTGCGGCCCGGCGCCCGGGGGCAGAGCGCGCCGTACCTCAGCGTGTGCGTCTTCGCGCGCGGCCTCCTCCACCACCTGTTCACCCGGATCTACCTCCCGGGCGACGACACCGCGCTCGCCGCCGATCCACTGCTCACCCGCGTGGGCGACCGGCGCGACACGCTGATCGCCGGCGACGAGGGCCGGGGCACCCACCGTTTCGACATCCGCCTTCAGGGCGAAGGCGAGACGGTCTTCCTGGAGTACCGGTGACAGCACCAGCGACACCTGACGACCGCGACAGCGACACCGGTCTGCTCGCCCCGGGGTGGACCGGCTCCCCCGCCGCCCACGCGACCGGCGACAGCGCGTATCTGCGGGCCCTGCTGGACGCCGAGGCCGCGCTGACCCGCGCCCAGGCCGCACTGGGCCTCGCCCCGGCCGAGGCCGCCGACGCGGTGACCCGCGCGGCCGACCCGCCCGTTTCGACGTCCGCTCGCTCGCCGAACGCGCCCGCGCCGGCGGCAACGCGGTGATCCCGCTCGTCGCCGACCTCACCACCGCGGTGGGCGAACCGTACGGCCCGTATGTCCATCGGGGCGCGACCAGTCAGGACATCCTGGACACCGCGACCATGCTGGTCGCCTCACGTGCCCTGGAGCCGGTCCTCGCCGACCTCGCCCGCACCGAACGCGCGCTCGCCCGGCAGGCCGCCGTGCACCGGGACACCCCGATGCCGGGCCGCACGCTCACCCAGCAGGCGGTGCCGACGACGTTCGGCCTGAAGGCGGCCGGGTGGCGGTCACTGGTCCTCGACGCACGGGACCGCATCATCCGGGTGCGCGAGACGCTGCCCGTCCAACTCGGAGGCGCTGCCGGGACGTTGGCCGCCTTCGAAGCGTACGGCGCCCGGAGCGCGACCGCGCTGACGGAGGCGTACGCCCGCGAAGCAGGCCTCGCCGCACCGTCGTTGCCCTGGCACACCCTGCGCACCCCCATCGCCGACCTGGCCGGCGCGCTGGCCTTCGCAGCGGGCACCCTGGGCAAGATCGGCGAGGATGTGCTGACGCTGTCGCGCACCGAGATCGGTGAGGTGGCCGAGGGCAGCGGCGGCGGTTCGTCCGCCATGCCGCACAAGGCCAACCCCGTGCGCTCCACCCTGCTCGCGGCCGCGGCCCGGCGGGCACCGCAGCTCGCGGCCACGCTGTACGGCTGCGTCGCCGCCGGGGACGAACGGCCGGCCGGGGCCTGGCACGCCGAGTGGGAGCCGCTGCGCGAGCTGCTCCGGCTGACCGGGGGTGCGGCACGGGACGCGGCCGGCCTCGCCGAGGGGCTGAGCGTGAACGCCGAGGCCATGCGCCGGAACCTGGACCTCACCCGTGGGCTGATCGTCTCCGAGCGACTGTCCGCCGTCCTGGCACCCCGCCTCGGGCGCGCCCGGGCCAAGGAGCTGCTCACCGACCTCGCCCGTCGCGCGCACGCCGAAGGCCGCCCACTCAGCGAACTCCTCACTGAGGAGGCGGAGTTGAAGGACATGGACCTGGCCACCCTCACCGGCCCCGCCCACTACACCGGCTTCGCCGGTGTCCTCACCGACCGTGCCCTGGAGCGACGTTGACCGTGAAACTCCTCAACCACCATGCCGAAGGCCCGGTTTCCGCTCCCCCACTGCTGCTCGGGCCCTCGCTCGGCACCTCGTACGCCCTGTGGGACGCGGTCGCGCCGGAGCTGTCGACCAGCCACCGCGTGGTGCGCTGGGACCTGCCCGGGCACGGCGGATCGGCGCCGGACCTGATCGGACAGGGCGCGACCGTCGGCGATCTGGCGGCCCTCGTGCTGACCCTCGCCGACGCGCTCGGCATCGACCGCTTCGGCTATGCGGGCGTCTCCCTCGGCGGCGCCGTCGGCCTGCATCTGGCCGTGCACCACCCCGAGCGGCTGACCTCGCTGGCGGTCGTGTGCTCCTCCGCCCACTTCGGCGGCGAGGCGCCCTGGCGGCAGCGGGCGGAGCGGGTGCGGCGCGAGGGCATGGAGTGGCTGGTGGAGAGCGCCGACGCGCGCTGGTTCACGCCCGGGTTCAGCGTGCCGAGGCTGGTGCGGGACCACCGGGAAGCCGATCCGGAGGCGTACGCCGCCTGCTGCGACGCGCTCGCCGCGTTCGACCTGCGGGACCGGCTCGGCGACATCGCCGTACCGACGCTCCTCGTGGCGGGCAAGCAGGATCCCGCGACGCCGCCCGCGCATCTGCGGGAGATCGCCGACGCGGTGCCCGGCTCGACGCTGGTGGAGCTGCCCGGCGCCTCCCATCTGGCGCCCGCGCAGTGCCCGCGGGCCGTGCTGACCGCGCTGCGCACCCAGCTCGACGGGCCGCCGGCCAGCGGGATGGCGGTGCGCCGGGAGGTGCTGGGCGACGCGCACGTGGACCGGGCGCAGGCCCGGCAGACCCCGTTCACGGCCCGCTTCCAGGACTTCATCTCCCGCTACGCCTGGGGGGAGATCTGGACCGACCCGACGCTGTCCCGCCGTGAGCGCAGCATGATCACCCTGACCGCGCTGGTCGCCCACGGCCACCACGACGAACTGGCGATGCACGTCCGCGCGGCGCGGCGCAACGGGCTGACGCCGGAGGAGATCGGCGCGGTGCTGCTCCAGACCGCCGTCTACTGCGGGGTGCCGGCCGCCAACTCCGCGTTCGCGACGGCCCAGCGGGTCCTGGACGAACTCACCGCCGAGGAGGGCGAGGCCCAGGACCGAGGGTGACCCTGCTGGTCGTAGCGTCTCTGATGGGCCCGGCCGCCAAGGAACCCCTCGACTTCACCGACCCGGAACTGACCCGCGCCTGCACCGGTATGTCGGCGTGCTGACCCCGGCCACCGAGGACAGCCGCCCGCCCACCGCCTATCGCAACCCCCGCCCCGTCTCCAGCACCTCCCTCGCCTGGGCCACCAGGCCCTCCGCGCCGCAGGCCCGGGCGAGGTCCAGGCCCCGGCCCAGTTCAGTGGCGGAGCGGGCGGCGATGCCGTACTCGACGCGGGCCGCCGCATGTTCGTACTGGCAGGGTGAGGCTTCGAGGTAGGTGACGGCCTGGGCGGCCAGCTGGACCGCGCGGCCGCCGGTCTCCAGCGCCGCGGCGCAGCGCAGGGCCTCGCCGATGGCGGTGTCCGTGCCGAAGCGTTCGGCCTGCCGACGGGCGTCGGCGGCGAGTTGTGCGGCACGGACCGGGTCCTGGCCCGCGAGGGCCTTGGCGAGGTCGATGGACCACGGGGACAGGACCGGGTTGTGGCCGCAGCGCGAGGCGGCCGTCTTCTCGGCGGCCTCCAGTTCGTTGATGCCGTCCTCGGTACGGCCCACGGCGAGGAGCAGCCGGCCGCGGACGCAGCGGATGTCGGGCAGCACGATCGTGGACGGGTAGGGCGGGGCGAAGCCGTACTGCTCGGCGATCGACCAGGCCTCGTCGATCCGGCCGCGGGCCAGCAGTGTGTCGACCAGTCCGCAGGTCGCCGACCAGTACAGCGGCAGGCGGCGGCCGACGCGTTCGGCGAGGACCAGGGCCTCGCGCAGGGTGGACTCGGCGTCGCGCAGCCGGCCTTGTCTGCGGTAGGCGAGCCCCAGGAAGGCGTTGGCGAGGGAGAGGTGGCCGCCGCGCCAGCCGGCGGTGGTGTAGGCGCGCAGGGCCTCGGCGAAGAGGCTCTCGGCGCGGTCGAGCCGGTCGGCGTAGGCGTACGCACTGCCGAGCATCATCAGCAGCTCGATGCCCCACTCCTGGTCGGTCCAGCCGAGGCCGGGCGCGAGACGGCCGTTGACCAGGGCGCGGTCGCACAGTTCGAGGACCTCTTCGGCGCTCTCGCCGTGGGTCATGGCGTCGAAGCCGCGCAGGATGAGCAGGGCGCGTTCGGCGTTGTCGCGGCCGGTGCAGGTGCTCGCGAGTTCGGCCAGCCGCCGGGAGCGGGCCGCGGAGACGGTCTCGCCGTGGATGCCCTCCCACATGAACTGCACGGCCTGCAGCCGCAGCCTGACGGGGCCCGGTTCGTGCCGGGCGGCCTCGGCCTCGACCGTGCGGACGGCCTCCTCCAGCTGGTCGTTGTGGAGCAGCGCCGGGGACAGCCGGACCACCGCGCTGACCCGCCGCTCGCCCTCCAGGCCGGGCATGCCGAGGGCGTGCTGGAGGTGTTCGATGGTGACGGCGGGCGCGGTGAGCAGGGTGGCGCAGCCCAGTTCGTACAGGACGTGGGCGTGCACTTCGGGGAGCGGGGGTTCCTGCAGGGCGCGTTCGAGGCAGGTGCGGGCCGCGTCGGGCGCGCCGACGGCGAGGTGTTCGCGGGCCGCCTCGCGCAGCTGGTCGACGAGCTCCTCGTCACCGTCCGGGTGCACCTTCAGCAGGTGCCGGGCGGCCTGGGCGGCGCCGCGGCCCAGCTCGGTGATGATCTGGGCGGCCACGCCGTGCATGGCGGTGCACACGCCGGACGGGATGGAGTTGTAGACGGCGGTGGTGATGAGCGGGTGGACGAACTCCAGCTCGCCCTCCTCGCGTTCGCTGCCGGCCGCGGACTCGGGTTCGGTGAGGATGCGGGCGCCGCACAGCAGGTCGGCGCAGTGCCGGGCGATGGCCTCGTCCATGGTGGCGAGGCGGGCGACCATGTCGACGGTGATGCCGGTGCCGAGGATTGCGGCGGCCCAGGCGAACTGGGTGGCCTCCAGGCCGAGTTCCTTGAGCCGGTCGACCAGTCCGCCGCCACGGGCGGCGCGATTGAGGGCGCGCAGTTCTCCGGCGCGGGATTCGACCGGCGGGAGTTCGCTGTCCTGCACCTTGGCGAGGAGTTCGACGGTCTCGTAGGGGTTGCCCGCGGTGACGGCCCAGACCTCGCGGCAGAACGCGTCGTCGGCGTGCCGGCCGAGGGCGGCGCGGGTGAGTCCCGCGGCGGCTTCGGGGGTGAGGGCGCGGAGGTTGTTGACGGGCCGGCCGGCGGCGGCGGCCACCGCGTCGAGGTGGCGGGCGCTGTCGCCGCTGACCTCGCCGGGCCTGCGGGCGACCACGACCAGGACGGAGACGTCGTCCAGGCGTTCGGCGAACGCGGCGAGCCAGCGCAGGGTCTCCTGGTCCGCCCAGTGCGCGTCGTCGATCAGCAGCACGAGCGGCCATTCGCGGCGGGCCAGCCGGCGTACGGCCGCGACGAGTCCGTCGCACACGTACTGCGGGTCGGCGCTGCCCTCCTGCGGGTCGACTATGCCGAGGGCCGGGCCCGCGATGTCGTACCAGTCGCCGAGGTACTCGCGGGCCTCCTCCGGCAGTAACGACAGCAGGGCGGGCTGGAGCAGTTGCCGTACCACGTTGAACGGGACGGACTTCAGCGTCTCCGCGCCGCGCGCGGACCACACGACACAGCCGCGGCGTTCGGCGATGCGGCGTGTCTCGGCCAGCAGGGCGGTCTTGCCGAGTCCCGCCTCGCCGCGGAGGACCAGCAGACCGCCTGCCGATGACTGGTCGGCGCACAGGAGGTCGAGTGCCTGCGCGACGTTGCCGATCTCCGCGTCCCGCTCCCACAGGGAAGCCGAGGCGGCCGCCGGCGGCCTTCCCTCCGTCATCCCGTTACCTCCCCAAGGTCGCCCGAATGACGTACAGACCATGAGCCTAGCCGTCCGGTGGGATGTGTGCTGGCCGGTCGGGACAGCTGTTGCCCTCGTGGGTGAAAGTGGGTGCGGCCGGGCGACGCGTATCCGCCCCGAGCGGCCGGTCAGCAGCGGACGGGGCGTCAACCATGGCTGGCACGCACTCTGTTCCCGGCGCCGTGCGCTCGGGCGCGGCCGGGCGGTGCGCGCGGTGGCGGCGGGGTCGGTGGGCAGTCTCGTCGAGTGGTAGGAGTTCGGTGTCTACGGCTTTCTGGCCACGGTGCTGGCGGACCGGCTCTTCGCCCCGGCGGGCGGCGACAGCGCCGGGCGGCGGCCGGTGCTGATCGGGGTGGTCGCCCTGATGACGGGTGCCACGACGCTGATCGGCGCGCTGTCGGCGTACGCCACGTCGGGTGCCCTCGCGCCGTGGCCGCTGTTCTTTCTGAGGGAATTTCAGGGTTTTCCGCAGGGGGTGAGTTCGATGGTCCGGTGGCGGTGCTGACGGAGTGCGCGCGGCCGGGGCGGCGAGGGCTGTACGGGGCGTGGCAGTCGTTCACGGTGGCACTGGGGCTCTCCGGGGCGGGCGTGGCGGCGCTGACGGCGACGCTGCTCACCGGTCCCAACTGGCCTCGTGGCTGTGGAGGTTGCCGTTCTTGCTGGCATTGCCGCTCGGTCTGGTCGCGCTGTGGCTGCGAGCGGGGCCGGCGGAGACGCCGTCCTTCCTGGCGCACGCGGAGGACCGGGGCGCGCGGGCGGTACGACTCGGCTTCGGGGCGCTGCTGCTCGCGGCGGTGCTGGTGACGGGCTGGGCGGCGGCCGGCCACACCTTCCTGGGGGTGCTGCCGTCGTGTCTGCAGGTCACACACTGCACGCGGGCGCTCGTCGCCGCGGACGCATTCGTGGGCCTGATGGCGGAGCCGGGGCCCGCACTGCTGCCTGATCATCACGGGTGCGGCGCGCCGCACCCGCGACCCCGACATCCCCGCGTACTACGCGGCGGCGGTGCGCGCGCCGGTACGGCTGATGGTGGAGGAGTGGGGAACGCCATGGATATAAAGAAGATGAGGGATATAAGGGGTATAGGGGATTGGTTCGGGGTCGGCGCCGGGTGGAGACGCCCGGTCGCCGGCCTGCGACGAGGGGAAATTCACGGCGGCGAATTGTCCGGTCCGGGCGTTCGGCGGCGGATCCTCTCATCCCGCTTTCACGGTCGCCTCATACGGTGGGGACATGACGCAGGTGACTCCCCCCGGGTGGTACCCCGACCCCGGGCAGACGAACGACGGTCCGCCCACCGAGCGCTGGTGGGACGGCAAGGCCTGGACGGACCGGACCCGCCCCGCCGGGACGGGCGCCCCGTGGGGTCCCCCGACGCAGCCGCCTGCGGCCGGAGACGCGCAGCAGCCGCACCCGACGGCGCCCACCGCACCCCTCGCGCACGGCGCGCAGCCCGGGTATCCGGCGTATCCGGGATACCCGGCCCCGGCGCAGGCCGGGTCCCGGCGCGGTCTGCGTACGGGTATCGCCGTCGCGGTGGCGACCGCGGTGCTGGCGTGTATCGGGGTCGGCGTGTACCTCCTCGCCAAGGGCGACGGCGGCGGCAACGCCGACCAGGCCGGGTCACGGCAGGGGGCCGCCGGCGGGCAGAACGGCGGGGTGGACGGCGGCTTCGGTCAGGGCGGGAGCGGGGGCCCGGGCGGTTCCGGAGGTTCGCAGGGCTCCGGAGGGGCGGGCGGTTTCGGCGGACCCGGTGGGTCCGGCGGGGCCTCGCCGTCGCCGGACCCGTCCGAGGCGCCCAAGGTCAAGGGCGGCGGCACGGTACCGGACACGGTCAACGGCATCAGCCTGACCGTGCCGAAGGGCTGGACCGGGCGGACGATCAGCGTCGGCGCGCAGGTCACCTCCGACGACTCCTACAAGTGTCCGGGCAACTCCGCCCAGACCTGTACCTCGGGCGGCGCCTACACGGCTCCGGCCGAGGCACTGGGCATCGACGGCGACACCCCCGAGGCGGTCGCCAAGGCGGACATCGCGGCCAACGCCAAGGAGTCCTACGGCGGCACCACGTACGGCAGCATCACCTCGCACCAGGAGCTGGGTTCCGGGGCGGTGACGGTGGCCGGGCAGAAGGGGTACATGGTGCGCTGGAAAGCGGTCACCAGCAAGGGCGCCGACGGCTATGTCGAGTCGGTCGCCTTCCCCTCGCCCGACGACACCAAGCAGATCGTGGTGGTGCGCTTCGGCATCGACGTCGGGCAGCAGACGTCGGTCATCGACGACATCCTGAAGGGGATCAAGGTCTCGTCCGGCAGCGGCAACGGCCAGGACATCTGAGTCGTACGACCGCACCCCGGGGACATGATGCGGCCGGGTGGGGTCCCCTCCGCTCAAGAGGAACCCCACCCGGCCGGGGGTGCGCGCCGCCCCCGTCCCCACGGTGCGGCGCGGACAGGTCACCGTTCGGTCATCCCGTGAACGGCGCCTGGGTCTATGGGTCTTGTGCCAGCGGGTCTTGTGCCAGCGGGTCTTGTGTCAGCCCGAGCGCGGGCAGCACGGTGGCCTCCACGAAACGGGTGAGATAGTCCGCGTCGGCGTACTGGCCGCTGAGCACCGGCCGGACGCGCAGTACGCCGAACATCATCGCGGGGATGTACTCCAGCGCCGGATGGTCCGCCCGGACCTCACCCCGGGCCACTCCCCGCGCCAGCATCTCCTGCAGCGCGACGATCTCCGGATGCACCAGCGCCTCGCGCAGCGCCTCGGCCAGCTCCTTGTCGGCCGTCCACGCGTGCCCCAGTGCCTGCAGCAGCCTGGTGTCCTTGCCGGACCAGTCGCCCGCGGCCCGCGCGGCCTGGCGCAGGTCCTCGGCGAGCGATCCGGTGTCGATGCCGGCGAAGCGCACCTTGCGGTTGGCGCGCAGCGCGGCCGCGACGAACTGCGGCTTGGTCTTCCACTGGCGGTAGAGCGTGGACTTGCTGCACCGGGTGCTGGCGGCGACGCCCTCCATGGTGACGGACTCGTAGCCGCACTCGCGGATCTGCTCCAGCACGGCGTCGAAGAACTCCCGCTCACGCTCGGGCGTGATCTTGGAGCGGCGCGAGGCGACGACCGTCTCCGGTCCGTCCGCGGCCTGCGACGTCATGTGGTGCTTCCCCTCACTCGTGTCCTGTGGGCCCATTCCGCACGCCCCGCTGAAGCGGCGCTGTAGCGGGACGCCCGACCCTGTCTCTCCAGTGTGTCGCACATCAATCGATACGCCAGTGTACCGGTACTCCCCCGTATCGGTACACTGGCGTATCGGTACGACGGCGTATCGATGAGCTGCGGCACAGGCCGCGGCTCGCACGCACCACCACACGCACCACCGTCAGCGAGGGGGCCGGGGGATGAATGCCCGAACCGAGCCTGCAGAGGCAGCAGCGGAGCCGCCGGACGCGAGAGCGCGCCCGGCGCTCATACGTGAGCTTCTGCTGGTCGCGGGGCTCTTCCTCGTCTACAAGCTCGGCCGGCAGCTGGCCACGGGCCACACCGGGAACGCCTTCCACAACGCCCGCCGCGTATGGGACCTGGAACGGGCGCTGCATCTCCCCCGCGAGAACGCCGTGCAGTCCGCACTGCTGCACGGCGACACCCTCGTCCACCTCGCGAACACCTACTACGCCACCGTCCACTTCCCGGCGACGCTCGCTTTCCTGGTCTGGCTGTATCTGCGCAGGCCCGCGCACTACATTTGGGCGCGCCGGGTCCTCGCGGTCGTCACCACGGCCGCGCTGGTGCTGCCGTTCACGTTCCCGCTGGCACCGCCGCGGATGCTGACCGGCACGGGCCTCGTGGACACCGCCCGTATATACGGCCCGTCGGTGTACGGTCCGCCGTCCAGCGACCACCTGTCCAACCAGTTCGCGGCGATGCCGTCACTGCACTTCGGCTGGGCGCTGATGGTGGCGATCGGCCTGATCGTGGCCACCCGGTCCCGCTGGCGCTGGCTGTGGCTGCTGCACCCGCTGATCACCCTGCTGGTGATCGTGGGCACGGCGAACCACTACTGGCTCGACGCGATCGTCGCGACGGCCATGCTCGGCATCACCCTCGCCCTGATCCATCCGCCGCACCGGCCGGCCGGCACGGCCGGCACGGCGGGACGCGGCGCCGGCCGGCTCGCGCCGCGCGAGAGCGTCCTCGTGGGAGCGGGCCGATGAGCGCCGCCGTGATCGCCGTCACCCTCTCCCTCGTCTCGGCGATCACCTACGCCCTGGCCGCCGTCGCCCAGGAACGCCTCGCCTCCCGCACCACCGGCACCGGCCTGCTGCGGCTGCTCGGCACCGGCGCCTGGTGGTCGGCGGTCGGCCTGAACGCGGGCGCGGCCCTGCTGCACG
>NZ_CM002285.1:1446829-1505252 GCF_000497445.1 Streptomyces roseochromogenus subsp. oscitans DS 12.976
CGACCGCGGCCGCGATCGGTACGCTCTCCCGGCCCGGCGCCCGGCCGGGCCTCCGGCACGCGACGGCGTCCGGTTTCGCCTCCGGTGTCGCCTCGGCACTGACGCAGACGGTGACCGTGGCGGCGACGGACCGCACGGGCCCGCCGCTGAGCACCGAGGTGATCGTGGTCGCCGTGCTGGTCGCCGCGTTCGCCGTCGGCGGGCTGCTGCTGTCGCAGACCGCCTACCGGGGCGGCCTCGGCGCACCGCTGGCCGTGGTCACCCTCGCCAACCCGGTGGCCGCGGCGGTGATCGGCCTCACCCTGCTCGGCCAGGGGCTGCGGGGTGGCCCGGCCGGTGTGCTGCTGGCCCTCGCCGGAGCGGGCCTGGCCTCCCGCGGTGTGGTCCTGCTCACCCGGGTCACACCAGGGGTCGTACCAGTGCCGGTGGACCAGGTGGACGAGGACGAGGACCACCCCGTGGCCGCGGTCCTGGCCCTGGAACCGGGTACGGCGACCAGCGAACCGGCCCTGGTGCCACGCAGGCCGGAACAGTCACTGGTGCCACGGCAGCCGCAACAGCCGCTGGTCCCGAGGCAGCCGGAGCTGCCGGGACACCTCACCTCACGGTGAGAACACACGGCGGCCGGTGCGCATCCCTCGCGCACCGGCCGCCGTCGCCGTACTCCCCCGTCGGGGCCCGCTCAGTTCCAGCCCCGTGAGTCCTGCTTGAGAGCGGTGTCGACGGTCAGGGCCGTCGCCACCACGAGGCTCAGCAGCGGCTCGGGCAGCTGGTAGTGGATCTGCAGGACATAGTTGTCCGCGGTCGTGAAGAGCGTCTTGGCCAGGCCCTCCCAGGTCTTGGTGATCCGGGCGACCTCGTTGTCCGCGTGGTCGACGATCGCGAAGTTCCACGCCCGCCAGTTCTCCGCCTTGATCGCGCCGACCTGCTGGCCGTTCGCGTTCATCGCGAAGTTGATCTTCCCGATCATGTTCTGCTGGACGATCTCACCGACGGTCGAGCCGTCCGGGCGCGTCACGACGACCCTGGACTTGAAGAACTTCGCGGGCCGGGTCAGCAGCAGCTGCGGCTGGCCGTAGGCATCGCGGATCTCCAGCTTGTGGGTCATGAACTGGTCGAGGCTGGAGACGAATCGGAAGATCTTCTTCAGCGCGCCCTGCCCGACCTCGGTGACCGACCCGATGTCCCGGCCGTGCTGATCCATGACCTTGTACTCGTTGGTCAGCTCGATCAGCTTGGCCTTCTGGTTCACGACCAGGACGGGCTCGGTGAAGAGGGTGCCGCCGCCGGGGCCGCCGGCCGCGACCCCGGCCTGCTGCTGCACCTGGCGCTGCACCTTGGGGTCGGCGGCCGGCGCCTGCGGCGCGCCGTAGTGCTGAGGAGCGACCGGCTGCTGGGGAAGGACCGGCTGCTGCGGCACCTGACCGGCTGGCGCCTGCTCCGGGTTCGTGTGCTGGGTCCACTGCGCGCCGTCCCAGTAGCGCAGCGTCTGCGGCGCTCCGTGCGGATCCGGGTACCAGCCTGCAGGAGTGTTCGATTGCGTGGTCACCGAGGCACACTACCTTGATGTGACCGGTACCTGACCAGTCCGCACGGAGCGCTGTTCATCGCTCGTTCACTCCGCGGCGATCGCCGGGTCGCTGACGCCGGGAAGCCCGTTCTCCACGTGGCCGGCGAAGCCGCGCAGGAACGCCGGGTCGGCGTCGCAGGTGACCGTCACGTCGTACCAGCGCTTGCTCGCGGTGAGGTCGACGGTGTGCTTGACGGTCGCGCCGGGCCGTACGGTGACGGTGACCGGCCGGCCACCGTAGCCGTTCACCACCTTCAACTTCACGGTGCCGGAACCCTTGTTGGCGAAGGTGAGTTCCAGGTGGTCGCCGACGTGCCGGGCGGTCGCCTCCGGTCCGGCGGTCTTGCCCTTGCCCTTGAAGACGCGCAGGAAGCCGTTGGGTCCGTGCACGGCGAGGTCGTGGGTGCCGCCGGAGTAGACCGAGTTCCAGGCGTCGGAGAGGGACTTGCCGGCCTCGGTGGTGTAGGTCCAGGGGCCGTCGGTGCGGTTGCCGGAGGTCACGAGGAAGGCGGCGCCCGCGTGGGCCCCCGAGGCGAACGTGAGCGTGAGCTTGCCGGTCGAGGTGTCCGCGGAGGCGTCCACCAGCGGGGCGTACTTCAGCGGACGGGTGGGCCGGTGGCCGCGCTCCTGCTTGGGCAGCGAGGGGTTGGCGGGCGGCTTCGGCACGTAGTCGGGGTGCCGGTTGTGGTCCGGCGGCTGGTAGCCGGCCGTGGACGGCAGCGCGACCGGCTTGGTGTCCTTGCGGGAGAAGTCGAAGGCGGTGGTCAGATCGCCGGTGATGGCGCGGCGCCAGGGCGAGATGTTCGGCTCGTGCACACCGAAGCGGCTCTCGATGAACCGGATGATCGAGGTGTGGTCGAGGGTCTCGGAGCAGACGTAGCCGCCCTTGCTCCACGGGGAGACGACGAGCATCGGCACCCGCTGGCCGAGGCCGTAGGCGCCGGCGACATGGCCGGCGTCGCCCTTGAACAGGTCGAGCGAGGCGTCCAGGGTCGACTTGCCCTGGGCACCGGAGGCCGGCGGGAAGGGCGGGACGACGTGGTCGAAGAAGCCGTCGTTCTCGTCGTAGGTGATGAACAGCGCGGTCTTGGCCCAGACGTCCGGGTCGGCGGTGAGCGCGTCCAGGACCTGGGAGACATACCAGGCGCCGTAGTTGGCGGGCCAGTTGGGGTGCTCGGTGAAGGCCTCGGGGGCGACGACCCAGGAGACCTGCGGCAGCTTGCCGGCCTTGACGTCGGCCTTCAGCTGGTCGAAGAAGCCCTCGCCCTTCTTGGCGTCGGTGCCGGTGCGGGCCTTGTCGTACAGGGCGTCACCGGGCTTGGCATCGCGGTACTGGTTGAAGTAGAGGAGCGAGTTGTCGCCGTAGTTGCCACGGTAGGCGTCCTGGATCCAGCCCCAGGAGCCGTTCGCGTCGAGGCCGTCGCCGATGTCCTGGTAGATCTTCCAGGAGACCCCGGCCTTCTCCAGCCGCTCGGGGTACGTCGTCCAGCCGTAGCCCTTCTCGTCGTTGCCGAGGACCGGGCCGCCGCCCTTGCCGTCGTTGCCGACGTACCCCGTCCACATGTAGTAGCGGTTGGGGTCGGTGGAGCCCATGAACGAGCAGTGGTAGGCGTCGCAGAGGGTGAAGGCGTCGGCGAGCGCGTAGTGGAACGGTATGTCCTTGCGGGTCAGGTACGCCATGGTCGTGGTGCCCTTGGCCGGCACCCACTTGTCATACTTGCCGTCGTTGAAGGCCGCATGTGTGTCGTTCCAGCCGTGCGGCAGGTCCTGGATGAAGGCGAGGCCCAGGTCGTCGGCGTCGGGGTGGAAGGGCAGGATGTCCTTCGTGCCGTCGGACTGCTTCCAGACGGACTTCCCGTTCTGCGAGACGGAGCGGGGGTCGCCGAAGCCGCGGACGCCGCGAAGCGTGCCGAAGTAGTGGTCGAAGGATCGGTTCTCCTGCATGAGGACGACGATGTGCTCGACGTCCTTGACCGTCCCGGTGCGATGGTGCGCGGGCAGGGCGGCGGCGCGCTGGATGCTGCTGTTCAGCGCGGTGAACGCCGTGGTGGCGCCCGCGAGTTGGAGGAAGCGGCGCCGGTTGACTTCGGCCATGGGTCTGAGGGTCCTCTCGTCCTGACGTACGTGATGCCGTCGTGATGCCGTGCGAATGACGGAATCTGCGCGGTGCGAGTGTTCCAAGAGCAACAAACGTCAGGGAAGGGCCTGGTGGCATCTGTGTGAAACCCAACGGTCGGCGCGGTGCGAGCAACCGCTTGCACGAGGCCTTCCGTCTGACGGAAGTTGGCGTTGCGCGCCGTACGGCGTCTCCCGACGATGTGGCCACCACCCACGGACGGGAGCCGCAGCCATGCCACATATGACCGCTTTTGCCAGGAATCAGTGGTACGTCGCCGCCTACAGCGAGGAGATCGGGCGCGAGCTGCTCGGCCGGACGATCCTCGGGGAACCGCTCGTCTTCTACCGCGCGGAGGAGGACGGCACCCCGGTCGCCCTGCACGACCGGTGCGTGCACCGCCGCTACCCGCTCTCCGCGAGCGGCCTGGACGGGGACCGGATCGTCTGCGGCTACCACGGTTTCACCTACGACCGCACCGGCACCTGTGTGTACGTGCCGGGCCAGAAACGTGTCCCGCGCACCGCGCGCGTCGCCGCCTACCCGGTCGCGGAACAGGACTCGCTGGTCTGGGTGTGGGTCGGCGACCCTGCGCTCGCCGACCCGGACACGATCCCGCGGGCCCGGCACCTCGACTCCCCCGGCTGGACCACCGTACGCGGCATGGAACCGATCGACGCCGACTACGGCCTGCTCGTCGACAACCTCCTCGACCTGTCCCACGAGACATATCTGCACGGCGGCCACATCGGCACCCCCGAGGTCGCCGAGACGCCCATCACCACAGAGGTGGACGAGGGCGCGGGCGTGGTCCGGGTCAGCCGGCACATGGCCGACGCCGAGTGCCCGCCCTTCTACGCCCGCTCGACCGGGATCGCGGGCCGGATCACCCGCCGGCAGGACATCGAGTACCACGCGCCATGTCTGTATCTGCTGCACAGCCGGATCGCGCCGGTGGGCGCCGCCCCGGAGCCGGACGGCGGCGACCCGCACGGCTTCCACACCGAGATCACCTATGCCATCACCCCGTCGACGGGCGGCACGGTGTACGACTTCTGGGCGGTGTCCCGGGACTGGGCGACGGACGACGCCGAGGTGACCGAGTTCCTGCGGGCCAACAACCACACGGTGGTCATGCAGGACGTGGACGCGCTCAACCTGCTGCAGCGCACCCTCGGCACCGAACGCACCGGGTACCAGGAGCTGAGCATCGACATCGACTCCGGCGGTCTGGCCGCCCGGCGCATCCTGGCCCGGCTGGTCGAGGAGGGCGACAAGCCGGCCGAGGGGGTCCGGTGAGCCCCGGCATCGGCGACGACAGCGAAGGGGCCGTACCGTGAGCGAACTCGAACTCGTCGTAAAAGCCAGGGAGTTCGCTGCCGAAGAGGTACTGGCCCTGACACTGCGCGATCCGCTGGGCCGTGCGCTGCCCGACTGGGAGCCCGGCGCCCATGTGGATCTGCTGCTCGGGCCGGGCCTGGAGCGCCAGTACTCGCTGTGCGGCGATCCGGCGGACCGGTCGGCGTGGCGGATCGCGGTACTGCGCGAACCGGCGGGGCGCGGAGGCTCGGCCCGCGTCCACGAGCAGCTGGGCGAGGGCGGGAAGGTACGGGTGCGCGGGCCGCGCAACCACTTCCGGCTGGAGCCCGCGCCCCGCTACCGGTTCCTCGCCGGCGGCATCGGCATCACGCCGATCCTGCCGATGCTGGCGGCGGCCGAGCGGTCCGGCGCCGAGTGGACCCTGCTCTACGGCGGACGGACCCGCTCGTCCATGGCGTTCACCGGAGAACTGGCGCGCTACGGCGACAGGGTCACCCTCGCCCCGCAGGACGCGACCGGTCTGCTCGATCTGGACCCGGTGCTGGCCGGTCTTCCCGACGGCACCCTGGTGTACTGCTGCGGTCCCGGCCCGCTGCTGGACGCCGTCGAGGAGCGCTGCCCGGCCGGAGCACTGCGGATCGAGCGCTTCCGGCCGAAAGACCAACAGGCTTCCATGGACATGGAGTTCGAGGTCGTGCTCGCCCGCAGCGGCCGTACCGTCCCCGTCCCGCCGGACGTGTCCGTGCTGGACGCGGCGCGCGCCGCCGGGGTCGAGGTGCTGTACTCCTGCACGGAGGGGACGTGCGGCACCTGCGAGACGGACGTGCTGGAGGGCGCCCCGGAGCACCGGGACTCGGTCCTCACCGAGGAGGAGCGGGCCGCGGGCGACACGATGATGATCTGTGTGTCCCGGTGCCGGGGCGCCCGTATCGTGCTGGACCTGTGAGGCGGGACCGGCTCAGGACGTCAGGTACGCCTCCACCTCACTGAACTGCCCCGCCGGCCAGCCCGTGTTGGCGCTGACGGTGAGGCGGAGGTAGCGCAGGTCGGTGCTGCTCGGCAGCGGGACGGTGGCGGTGTTGCCGGTGGCCGGGTCGAAGCGGTACCCCTGGGAGCCGGCGACGGTGGAGTAGTTCGAGCCGTCGGTGCTGCCGAGCACGGTGATGGTCTGGGTGCGGGCGCCCCAGGCCGGGGACGGGGGCAGCTTCAGCACCAGCCGGCGCACGGCGTAGGACGAGCCGAGGTCGACCGTCCAGGACTGCGGGAAGGCGTTGTTGGTCGACTCCCAGTAGGAGTTGGCGTCACCGTCGACCGCGTTGCCGGGCGTGTACACGTCCTGGGAACCCGTCGCACTGGCCGGTCGGCCCTTGGCGAGGTTGCGGTTCGGGTCGGGAGCGGGGTTGCCCTGGCCGGGCTGGGGCCAGGTGGAGCAGTCCGACCAGGTGCTGTTCCAGCCGGAGTTGCCGCCGTTGTCGGTGAGGGTGAAGGAGCCGGAGTTCGCCGGGTAGGGGCAGTTGTAGACGCCGGCGGCGCCGACCTGAGCGGCGGTGACGTTCTTGAAGGCGGCCGCGCCCTGTGCCTCGGCCTGGACGACGACCGTACCGGTGTTCCGCACGGTCGCACCGGTCACGTTGACGTTCCGCACCGCGTATCCGTGCCCGCCGCCGGAGACGAACTCGAAGGCGCTGTAGGGGCTGTCGGTGATCGTGGTGTTGGTGATGTTGACGGTCGCGTCGATGGCGCTGTCGTAGGAGTCGACCCGCAGCGCGCCCATCGGGTGGTTCCAGTTGGGGTTCATCGCGCCGGTGCGCACCAGGGTGTTGCCGTCGACCGTGATGGTGCCGGAGAGCGGGGAGAAGGGGTCGAGGAACTTCTGGTTGGAGATCGCGATACCGCTGCCGAGGGCGTTGGTGTCGGAGATCAGGTTGTTCTTCACCGAGAGGTCGGTGCCGCCGTAGATTGCGATGCCGTTGGCCAGGTTGGGCTGCGAGATCGTGTTGTTCTCGAAGCTGGAGTTCGTGTCCGGTGAGTACAGCGACCACATGGCGAGGGCGTCGTCGCCCTGGTTGCGCAGGAAGTTGTTACGGACGACGACGCCCTTGGCGGTGCCGTTGAGGTTGATGCCGTCGGCGGTGGTGTCGAGGATGCGGTTGTTCTCCACGACCAGGTTGTCGTCGTTGCCCATCAGCCACATGCCGCACTTCATGTGCTGGATCCACATGCCGGAGACGGACGAGTTGGGGCCGAGCGAGCCGTTGACGAAGTTGTCGGGGTTGGAGTCGACGCGCTCGGTGACCTCGCCGATGACGGCGAAGTCCTTGATGTGGACGTTCCCGGAGGAGCTGGACTGGTCGATGAAGCGGGAGGTGTGCACGACCGAGTACCAGCTGCCGGCGCCCTGGAGGGTGACGTTCTGTACGCCGTTCAGGGAGGAGGTGATGCGGTAGTCGCCGGGCGGGATCCACACCGTTCCGCCCTGGGCGGCGGCGATGGCGTCACGGAAGGCCTGGGTGGAGTCGCCGGCCCCGGTGGGGTCGGCACCCTCGGACACGACGGACACCGAGCCGGCGGGCTGGGAGGCGGCGGCCGCGACCTGCTCGAAGTCGGCCACGTCGACGGTGACCTGGGTGCCGGTCGACTCGAAGGCGACCTTGTCGCCCGCCTGGATGTTCTGGCCGAGCATCAGGCGAGCGTCGTCGAAGAAGTGATGCTGCTTGGCTCCGGGGATCCAGCCGGTGTCGATGTAGGAGTACTTGGAGGTGACGGTCAGGGTCTTCGCGAGCTTGACCCCGTTGACGTACACGTTGAGCGTGCCGGACTGGCCGTCGGGGACGCTGTAGGAGACGTTCACGGCGTTGGCGGCCTGGGGCGCCGTGAACTCGACGCGCTGTCCGGAGGCGAGGCGCACGGCCTGCCGTCCGGAGGCCTCGGAGGCGAGCGTGCCCTGGGTGTAATCGGGGCCGATCTTGGTGCCGGTGGTGGTCGCCGACTCCGCCTCCACCGAGGTGAAGGGGAGGCTGGCGCCGACGGCCGCGTGGGCGGCGGGCGCGACGGCGACGAGCATGCCGGCAGCGAGGGCCACAGCGGCCGCAATGGCGGGCATGGCCTGTACGGTTGGCATGTTTGCCATGTTCCTGACATATCTGACCGTGGTGCTCTGCATGTTTCTGATCCCTTCGGGGTGGGGTGCGGGGATGGCGCGGTGCGTCGGCGGCTCAGCTCCGCAGCCAGGCCGCCGTGTCCTGCGGCAGTCGGCCCTCGTCGTCCAACAGGCCGCTGGAGAGCAAGAGTTGGGAGTGCCGGGGAAACTCGGCGGGGGTGGGCGCGAGGTTGACGATGCAGGTCACGCCCTCGGCGCGGGTGAAGGCGAGGACGCCCTCGGGGGTGGGCAACCAGGTCAGCGGGCAAACGCCGAAGAGGGGGCGGGCGGCGATGGCCTGGCGGTAGAGGGTGAGCATGGAGTCCGGGTCGTTCCGCTGCCGGTCGACTGCATACGATGCCCAGTGGGCCGGCTGCGGCAGCCATGGCTCCTGCTGTGAACCGAATCCCGCATACGGCATATCGGCGGCCCACGGCAGCGGTACCCGGCATCCGTCCCGGCCGGGGTCGACTCCATGCGACCGGAAGTACATCGGATCCTGTATGCGGTCGACCGGGATCTCGGCCTCCGGCAACCCCAGCTCCTCCCCCTGGTACAGGTACACCGCACCGGGCAGCGCCAGCGACAGCAGGGCGGCGGCCCGCGCCCGCCGGGTGCCGAGTGCCAGGTCCGTCGGGGTGCCGAAGGCTCTGGTGGCGAAGTCGAAGCCGGTGTCCGCGCGCCCGTAGCGGGTGACCGTGCGGGTGACGTCGTGGTTGCAGAGCACCCAGGTGGCCGGGGCGCCGACGGGGGCGTGCTGGGCGAGAGTGGCGTCGACGGCGGCGCGCAGCCGGGCGGCGTCCCAGGGGCAGGACAGAAAGGAGAAGTTGAAGGCGGTGTGGAGCTCGTCGGGGCGCAGATAGCGGGCGAAGCGTTCGGCGTCGGGGAGCCAGACCTCGCCGACGAAGACACCGTCGTAGGCGTCGGCCACGCGCCGCCAGGCGCGGTAGATTCCGTGGAGTTCGTCGCGGTCGACGAACGGGTGCGGCTCGGGGTGCCCGGAGAGGTCGGGCAGGTCCGGGTCCTTGGCGAGCAGGGCCGCGGAGTCGATGCGGACACCGGCGACACCGCGTTCGAACCAGAAGCGCAGGATGTCCTCGTGTTCCTGGCGCACCGCCGGGTGGGCCCAGTTGAGGTCCGGCTGCTCGGGCGTGAACAGGTGCAGGTACCAGTCGCCGTCGGCGAGGCGCGTCCAGACCGGTTCGCCGGAACCGACGAACTGGGACGGCCAGTCGGTGGGCGGGAGTTCGCCGTGCGCACCGCGCCCGGGCCGGAAGTGGAACAGCTCGCGCTCGGGGCTGCCG
Organism: Streptomyces roseochromogenus subsp. oscitans DS 12.976; assembly: GCF_000497445.1. Taxonomy (NCBI): domain Bacteria; kingdom Bacillati; phylum Actinomycetota; class Actinomycetes; order Kitasatosporales; family Streptomycetaceae; genus Streptomyces; species Streptomyces roseochromogenus. Next base: position 1,456,279 of record NZ_CM002285.1, read on the forward strand.
GGCCCGGCGGCGAGCGCGGCCCGGAACCACGGGTGCTGGTCGGAGACGTGGTTGGGCACGATGTCGACGATGGTCCGGATACCCAGCTCGCGCGCCTCGGCGATGAGTTTCTCGGCCTCGGCGAGAGTACCGAAGACCGGGTCGATGGCGCGGTAGTCGGCGACGTCGTAGCCGCCGTCCTTCATGGGCGACAGGTACCAGGGGCTGAACCACAGGGCGTCCACGCCGAGTTCGGCGAGATACGGCAGCCGGGCTCGGACGCCGGCGAGGTCGCCGGTTCCGTCGCCGTCGCCGTCCGCGAAGCTGCGGACGTAGACCTGGTAGATGACGGCCGAGCGCCACCAGTCGCGGTCCTTGCGGGCATAGGCGGGCTGTCCCACGGAGCTTGACCTTTCTGTGAGGCGGTGCGGCGCCTTAGGCGAGGCGGTGCGGTGCGTCAGCCTTTGGTGCTGTCCGCGCTGATCCCGGCGATGATGTGCCGCTGGAAGACGAGGAACAGCGCCACCATCGGGATGCTCGCGATCACCATCGCGGCGATGAGCACGGTGAGCTGGATGTTCTGCGACAGCTGGACCAGGGCCACGCTGATGGGCTGCTCGTCGGTGTCGGAGAAGACCATCAGCGGCCACAGGAAGTCCTGCCAGACGGCGACCAGCGCGAAGATCGACACCACGCCGAGGACCGGCCGGGACATGGGCAGCACCACCGACCAAAGGATGCGCAGCTTGCCGGCGCCGTCGATCTCGGCGGCCGCCAGCACATCGCGCGGCAGCTGGTCGAAGAACCGTTTGAGCAGGTAGAGGTTGAAGGCGTTGGCAACGGCCGGCAGCCAGATGCCGAGGGGGTCGTTCAGCAGGCTGGTGTGGATCAGCGGGAGGTCGGCGGCCGTCAGGTACTTGGGTACGACCAGCGCCTGCGCCGGGACCATCAGGGTGGCCAGGATGCCGCCGAGGATCACCTTGCCGAAGGCCGGCCGCAGCTTGGACAGGGCGTAGGCGGCGGCCGTGCAGAACACCAGCTGGAACGCCCAGGCGCCGGCGGCCTGTACGACGGTGTTGCACAGGTGCCGAGGGAGCTGCATCAGGTCCCAGGCGTCGGTGTAGCCGCCGAGGTGCCAGTGGTGCGGGAGGAGGGTGGGCGGGGTCTGGGCCACCTCGTCGGGGGACTTCATCGCGCCGGTCACCATCCAGTAGACGGGGAAGAGGAAGGCGAGCGCGAAGAGGACGACGACGGCCGTGAACACCGTCCAGTAGATCGCCTTGCCGCGCGGGCGGGCGAGGGCGGCCGGGGAGATCAGGGTGCGGGTGCTGCTCATGCGGTGTCCCCCTCGGTGCGGGTGAGCCGCAGATAGAGGGCGGAGAACGCGCCGAGCAGGACCAGGAGCATGACGCTGAGGGCGCAGGCGCCGCCGAAGTCGTTGTAGAGGAAGGCGTATTTGTAGATGAGGTAGAGGACGGTCACCGTGGCGTTCTCCGGGCCGCCGCCGGTGATGACGAACGGTTCGGTGAACACCTGCATGGTGGCGATGATCTGAAGGAGCATCAGCATCAGGATCACGAACCGGGTCTGCGGGACCGTGACATGCCTGACGCGCTGGAGCAGGTTCGCGCCGTCCAGTTCGGCGGCCTCGTACAGCTCGCCCGGGATGGACTGCAGGGCGGCGAGGTAGATCAGGACGGTGCCGCCCATGTTGGCCCAGGTCGCCACGATCACCAGGGAGATGAGCGCGGTGCCGGTGCCGTTGGACCAGTTGGACGTCGGCAGGTGCAGGAAGCGCAGCGTCTCGTTGGCGAGGCCGGCTCCGGGGTCGTAGAACCACTTCCACAGCAGGGCGCTGACCACCGGCGGGATCATCACCGGCAGGTAGACCACGACTCGGAAGAACGCCTTGGCGTGCCGTAGTTCGCCCAGGACGAGGGCGAGCAGGAAGGGGATCGCGAAGCCGGCGAGCAGGGCCAGCAGGGTGAAGGTGAGGGTGTTGCGCCAGGCCGCGCCGAACTCGGGGTCGTGCAGGACGCGGGTGAAGTTGGCGGTGCCGGCCCACTGGGGATGCGAGCCGGGCGTGTACTTCTGGAAGGCGATGACGACCGCGCGGATCGCCGGGTACCAGGAGAACAGGGCGAAGCAGACGAGGCCGCCGAGGAGGAAGGCGTAGGCGCGGGCCTGGTCGGCGAGGCGGCGCCGCCTCCGGCCCCCTGCCGGGGGCGGCGCCGGGACCAGGGGGACGGCGGCCTTTGTCACGCGCTGCTGCCCGGCCGTCTTCGTCATCGCGGTCAGCTCCGGGCCAGGATGCTGTCGATCTTGCCGGACGCGTCCTTGAGGAGCTGGTCCGGGTCGGCGTCCTTCTTGGTGAGGACGGCGGAGACGACGCTGTCGAGGACGGAGTAGATCTGCTGGGCGTCCGGCGGCTCGATCTTCATCGTCAGCTGCTGGTTGCCGTCGAGGAATGCCTGGTAGTTGCCCACCGGGACATTGGCGTTGGCCTTCTTGACCTGCTGATCCTTGGCGTCGGCGGCGCCGGTGAACAGGCGCGGCTCGGGCAGGCCGACGGGGGCGTGGTACTTCTTGGCACGGGCGTAGTCGCCGAGGAAGCCCGATCCGGGGGTGAGGAACATGTGGTCGAGCCACTTCAGGCCGGCCCGGATCTGGGCCGGCGTGTCGCGCTTGTCGAACATGTAGCCGTCGCCGCCGATGAGAGTGGCCTTGCCGCCGGGCATGGGGCCGATGGCGATGTCGTCGTAGTTCGCGCCCTTCTCCTTGACCAGGATCGGGATGTTGTCGGGGGCGGCGAGATACATGCCGAGCCTGCCCGAACCCATCATCTGCTGCGCGTCGTTGATGACGAGCAGCTGCTTGCTGCCCATGGAGTTGTCGGTCCACCGCATGTCGTGCAGGTTCTGCAGGACGGCGTGGCCCTCGGGGGTGTCGATGGTGGCCTTCTTGCCGTCCGCGCCGACCACGTCGCCGCCCTGGGAGTACAGCTCGGCGGTGAAGTGCCAGCCGCCCTGGTTCTGGGCGCTGTAGTCGGCGTAGCCGACGGTGCCGTTGCCGAGGGCGGCGATCTTCTTGGCGTCGGCGCGGACCTCGTCCCAGGTGGTGGGGGGCTTGTCGGAGTCGAGGCCGGCCTTCTGAAACAGGGTGCGGTTGTAGATCAGCCCCATGCTGTATCCGGTACGCGGGACGCCGTAGACCTTTCCGTCCACTGTGTAGATGTCCCGCAGCTGCTTCTGGATGGTGTCGTAGGACTTCAACTCCCTCAGATACGGCGTGAGATCGGCCGCCTGGTTGATGTCCACGACGTGCTTGGCGTCGGTGAAGTACGTGTAGAAGACGTCTTCCATCTGACCGCCGGCAAGCTTGGCGTCGAAGGTCTTCGGGTCCTGGCAGGGGAAGGCGTCGTGCGCGACGACGTCGATGTCCGGGTTCTGCTTCGCGAAGGAGGCGATGTCCTCCTCGAAGAACGCGCGGTCGGCCTGGGCGCTCCTGGGCGGCTCGCAGTTGACGGTGATGCGCGTCTTGCCGCTCGCCGAGCCGTCGCCGCCCGCGCCGCAGGCGGTGGCGGCCAGAGCGAGCGAGGAACAGACGCCGATCGCGACGAAGGTACGGCGGAACCCGGTACTTCTCACGGTGGACCCCCTGATGGGCACTCATGGCAGGAGCGGTGGGCGCCGCACACTCAAGCACCGCCGACATCAGGGTGCAAGATGTCGTGCAGAAACTGCAATTATTTGACAGTCGGCCGGATCTTCCCGCCCTCAGCCGCGCGGATCCTCTCGCCCTCAGCCGCGCGGGGCTTGCGCGGTGGATCCGCGCACCACCAGCTCGGGCTCGAACAGCAGCTCCTCGGCGGGTACGGCGGTGCCGCCGATCTGCGCGTTCAGGAGCTCGACGGCCGCGCGGCCCATGGCCTCGATGGGCTGGCGGACGGTGGTCAGCGGGGGTTCGGTGCAGTTCATGAACGCCGAGTCGTCATAGCCGACGACGGAGATCCGGCCCGGGATGTCGTACCCCTTGCGGCGCGCGGCCCTGATCGCGCCGAGCGCCAGGGGGTCGCTGGCGCAGATGATGCCGGTGACACCCCGGTCGATCAGCCGGGACGCGGCCGCGTGACCGCCCTCGATGGAGAAGATCGCGCGGGCGACGAAGTCCACCGGCAGGTCACCGGCGATCGCCCGCGCGGCGGCCAGCTTGCGCGCCGAGGGCACATGGTCGCCGGGGCCGAGGACGAGCCCGATGCGCTCGTGGCCGAGGGAGGCCAGATGCCGCCACGCCTGCTCGACGGCGACGGCGTCGTCACAGGACACGCCCGGGAAACCGAGGTCCTCGATGGCCGCGTTGACCAGTACGACGGGGATGTTGCGCTCGGCGAGGGCCCGGTAGTGGTCGTGCGGGGCGTCCGCCTGCGCGTACAGGCCGCCGGCGAAGACGACGCCAGAGACCTGCTGTTGCAGCAGCAGCTCGACGTAGTCCGCCTCCGAGACGCCGCCCTTGGTCTGTGTGCACAGCACCGGGGTGAGCCCGAGCTGGGCGAGCGCGCCACCGATGACCTCGGCGAACGCCGGGAAGATGGGGTTCTGCAGCTCCGGCAGGACCAGGCCGACGAGCCGGGCGCGTTCCCCGCGCAGCTGGGTGGGGCGCTCGTAGCCGAGGACGTCGAGGGCTGTCAGCACCGCCTGCCGGGTGGCGTCGGAGACCCCGGGCTTGCCGTTGAGCACCCGGCTGACCGTGGCCTCGCTGACCCCGACCTTCTTGGCCACTTCCGCAAGTCGTCGCGTCATGCGCGCAAGAGTAGCGCAAGTGATGCAAGTCGCTTGCGTAAGGGTGCGTGCGTAAGCACACGACCTCAGGCGTGGGCACTCGGCTTCGGAGTGAGTGGGGTGCGTCTCCGACCCGGCGCCGCCGGCGACCTGAACGCCGGCGGTGCCGGGTCAGTCCTGGGGGGCCCGGACGACCGTGAGGTGCCCCGTCGTACCCCGCGGCACCCGGGGCCGGTGCTGGCGGCGTGCGGGCGCGGCGGGGCGGCGGTTCTCGCGCAGGACCAGCGACAGGCGCCGGTAGCCCAGCTCCCGCAGGATCTCGGGCGTCTCCTCGACGATGCGGCACTCGGTGGGGCCACGGCGCGGGTCGGGGTGGAACAGCAGCCGGACGGCCCCGTCGAGCCGGGTCGCGCTCTCGCCGACGGCCCGGATCCAGTGCGGCAGGCCCTGCCGGTAGGCGGCCTCCATGAGCGGGTCCTGGGCGATGTCGCGGCGGACCGCCTGGAGTTCGGGGTCATGACCGTACGTCTCCAGGGCGGACCTCAGGTGGGCGAGCATCGGCAGGCACCAGCCCTGCTCGTGCTCGCCGAGGACGTCGCCCGCGTCCGGGTGGAACAGGACGAACCGCAGGAAGTTGTCCCCGGGCATGGCCGTCGCCTGCGGGCGCACCCCGCGGAAAAGTGTCTCGAACGCGCGGTTGGCCATGACCACGTCCCAGCGGTGGTCGACGACCAGGGACGGACAGGCGAGGGCGTCCAGCAGGACGGCGTAGTCCTGGAGGTACGCCTGGCTCTCGCAGGTCTCGGGGACGGGCCGCGGTGCCGGCCGCTGCCCTCCTGCCTGATGTGCCATCGGGAGGTCACCCCTCTTGCCTCTGCGGCCTTCACGCGGCTCTGCGATCCTGCGGCTCGCGACGAGCGCGTGTCAACTATCGTGGCATTTCGTGCCCGTTGACGGCTGAAATTCGCCACAGTTGTGGCGACACCTGGATGTGAGTTCGAGGCACCCGCTACTCTCCGGGAAGTTCACGGCGATCGCCCGTGAGAATGTGAAGTACGGACGCATCTGAAGCCCTTGAGAGACGTAGGAGTTCTGTCGGTGACGGATGGCTACGAGGATCCGGGCGCCACGGCGACCGCCCAGCTGCCGGCCGTCGTCGCCCGCGTCGCCGCGCTCGCCGACCGGCTCGGCGTGGCGCAGGCCGAGGTCTTCGACGTGGGGCGGCTCTCCGTGGCCTGTGGTGTCCCGGAGGCGGTGGTCAAGGCCCTGCTCGCCGGCCGGCCGGCGGGCGAACCGGACGTCCAGGCGCGCTTTCTGCAGCGCCTGGGTCTGCTGCGGCGCACCCGGCTGAAACCCAACGGCCGCAAGTACACGCAGCAGGAGATCGCCGACGGCGCGGGCATGTCCCGGCAGCAGGCCGGCGCGCTCATCAACGGCGACCGGCGGCCCACCATGGAGCACTGCGACGCGCTGCAGCGCTTCTTCCGGGTGCACGCCGGGTTCCTGACCGCGGAGGACCCCGAGGCGCTGGCGGGCGCGCTGCAGCGCACCGAGCAGGAGCTGCTGCAGAAGCTCGCCGACCGGGAGCGGGCCGCCGCAGGGGCCGCCCAGGATCCGCTGGAGCGGCTGCTGCAGGACCACGGGGTGCGCGGTATAGCGTGGCGGGCCGCGCAGTTGCCCACCGACCAGCACCGGGACAAGGTCGCCGAATGGCTCGACATGCTCCTGGAGAGCGTCAAGCGGCCCGAGTCGTGAGCCGGGGGAGGACTGTGGGCATCGGCAGGGACATGCGCCGGCTGTGCAACGAGCTGGTGGGCGGGCTGAAGCTGTCCGCGCCGGCGCCACCGCGGGAGCTGTACCGCGCGCTGTGCGACACGATGGGCCGCCGCCGCGGCCGCCCGGTGCACTTCCGTGCGGCCGCCTTCCCGCCGGGAACCGCGAGCGGACTGTGGCTGGACCTGAGCGACCGCGACCTCGTCGTGGTGGAGGAACGCACCGCGCCCGACCATCAGTTGGTGATCCTCGGACACGAGCTGTGGCACATGCAGGCCGACCACCGCGGACACCATGTCGACGGCATCGGGGTCGCCACGCGGCTGGTGCAGGACGACACCGACCAGGACGCGCTGCAAGCCACGGTGCAGCGGGTCGCGGCCCGGACCCGCTTCGACCTCGCCGAGGAGCGCGCGGCCGAGACCTTCGGCCTGCTGCTGGCCAGCAAGTGCCGTACCTGGCTGGCCGGTTCGGCCCTGCGGGTCCCGGTGCTGCGCGACGACGTGGCCGGCCGGATCGAGGCCTCCCTGGGGTATCCGGGGGCGCAGGGCTGACCTGAGAACCTGTGTCACCCCCCCCGGTCGGATCAGCCCGCGGCGTCCGGGGGTCCCCCGCTCGAGCGGAGCCAGGGATGTGACACAGGCTCTGCGGGGGGCGCACCCACGCGGCGGATCTGGGGTCGTCCCGGCCACCCCTAAGGCCCTCATCAGGAGGTTTCGCCTCCGCTGAGCGGGCGATCCGGTGCGGACCCGAAGGGCGTTGTCAGTGGTGAGCGGCAAGCTGGAGGGTGCGCCGCAGCGCGCGTGACCGTGACGCCTACTCGGGGAGAGCCGACCGATGCCCACCGCCGTACTGACCGACCGTGAGCGCACCGCCGTACAGGCCTATCTGCGGCTGCTGCACACCGTGCGCGCCGCCTTCGACGGCCCACCGGACGGCGGCCGGCCCTCCGTGGTGCCGCCCGCCGTGCTGGCCGAGGCGGAGCAGGCTCTGGCGCGGGCGGGTCTCGCGGGCAACGAGGCGGAGTTCTTCCGTCTGCTGCGCGACTGGTGCCCGCCGGCGTGACCCGCTGAGCCGCGTGCCGCGAACCGCCGCGGCCAGGACTCCAGGGCTACGGGACGACCACGGCGGTGGCGACCAGTCCGTCGCGTACGATCCACCGGCCGTCGAAGGCCTGGAGCCGGCGGTCGCCGACCCGGGGCCCGGGGACGAGAAGCTCGGCGCGCAGGGTGCCGTACGGCTCGTCGCCGGGGCCCGGGTGGAGGGTGATGTCGGCCTCGGAGAAGTCCAGCCACGCACGGGTGAGCGGGAACCACGCCTTGTAGACGGACTCCTTGGCGCTGAACAGGATCCGGTCCCAGTGCACGGCCGGCTGCCGGCGGGCGAGCCGGGCGAGCCGCTCGGTCTCGGCGGGCAGGAAGACGGAGGGGCCGACGCCTTCAGGGAGCGGGCCGTGCGGTTCGGTGTCGATGCCGAGGGAGACCGGCTCGCCGGCGCGGGCCAGGGCGGCGGCGCAGAAGTCGTCGCAGTGGGTCATGCTGCCGATCAGGCCGTCCGGCCAGCGCGGTGCGCCCCGCTCGCCGGTGACCACCGGCTGCGCCGGCACGCCGAGCTTCTCCATGGCGCGCCGGGCGCAGCCACGTACAGCGGCGAACTCGCGGCGGCGCTTGTCCACCGCCCGCTCGACGATCGCCGCCTCCTCGGGGTAGAGCGGGGCGTCCCACAGCGGGTCGTCAGCGTGTGCCTCCACGACCACGACCGACTCCGGGAGCAGCTCCTCGATCACCGGGTTCGACCTCCATCGGCAGGATGCGGCGCAGCCTGCCCGGCGGGTCCGGACGCTTGCGCCATTCTCGGGGATAGCCTACGGAGACCTCTTCGAAGCGGACTCCGTCGTGCCAGGTGGTGCGCGGGATGTGCAGATGGCCGTAGACCATGGTCGCGACCGGGAAGCGCCGGTGCCAGTCTGCGGTCAGCAGGGTGCCGCACCACATGGCGAACTCGGGGTGCCACAGCACCTCGGTGGGGTGCCGGTGCAGCGGATAGTGGTTGACCGGTACGACGGGCAGGTCCGCGGGCAGCTCGGCGAGCCTGCGCTCGGTCTCGGCGACCCGTGCCCGGCACCAGGCGTCGCGGCTCGGGTAGGGGTCGGGGTGCAGCAGGTACTCGTCGTTGCAGACGATGCCCGTGCTCTCCGCGTAGGCCAGGCCCTCGGCCTTGGTGGCGCAGCCGGGCGGCAGGTACGAGTAGTCGTACAGCAGGAACAGCGGGGCGACGGCGACCGGGCCGCCGGGGCCCTGCCACACCGGGTAGGGGTCCTCGGGGGTGACGACGCCCAGCTCGCGGCAGAGCTCGACCAGGTGGTCGTAGCGGGCGACGCCGCGCAGGGTGACGGGGTCCTTCGGGTGGGTCCACAGCTCGTGGTTGCCCGGGGCCCACACGACCTTGCGGAAGCGGGCCGAGAGCTTTTCGAGGGTCCAGCGGATGTCGGCGACCGTCTCGGCGATGTCACCGGCCACGAGCAGCCAGTCCTCGTCGCTCGTGGGCCGCATCTCCTCGACCAGGGCGCGGTTCTCCGGATAGCTGATGTGCAGGTCGCTGATGGCCAGCAGCTGCCCGGCCCCGGCCCCAGACTCCACCCCACGCCCCTTCCGGTGATCCTCTGCCGGGACCACAAGAACACATTCCCGGACACCCGACAAGTGGCGTCTGGCGGTGCGTCACGTTCCGGCCGAGCACGGGTGGCCGAAGGCTTCAGGAGCCGTCTGGGCAGCCGCCAGGAATCCGTAACATCCGCGTTGCACGCGCGGGCTCTTGAAAGCCGTATGATCGCCCCGACACCGACACCCCAACCTCCCTTTCGCAGGGGTTGTTTGGTGTCCCTTCCTTCCTCCTGCCCGGGCACGGGCCGCCGAGCCCTGCCCGAAAACCGTGAAAGGCGGCTTGCATGCTCTCTCGCGTACGCGTCTGGCTCAATCGCACGTACGCGGAGAACGTGTTCTTCATGGATCAGCTGCGCAGAAATCCCAGCGATCGCGCCGTGGAGATCCATGCCACGCACGGGGACCCCGACTCCCCCGTGCTGGCCGCCGCCGACACCGCCGATCTGGAGCCGGAGGGCCTGTCCCCGGCCGCGTACGTCGAGTACGCCCTGGACCAGTGCGTCCGGCGCGGCATCGACGTGTTCGTGCCCCGGCTGCACCAGGCGGCGCTCGTCGCGCACCGCGCGGAGTTCGCGGCGGCCGGTACGGCGCTGCTGGCGCCGACCGCCGAGGCGGTGGCCGTGTTCGAGGACAAGGCGATCGCGTACGAGGCGGTCCGCTCGGTCGGTGTCCCGGTGCCGCCGTGGTGGCGGGTGCGCTCGGCCGACGAACTCCTCGCCGCTGTTGAGGAGTTGGAGGCGGCCGGGCACAAGGCGTGCTTCAAGCCGGCGGCCGGTGCCGGCGGGGTCGGCTTCCGGATGATCACCCGTTCCCCGTTCTCGCTGGCCGGCCTCGACGGGTTCCCGAGCCCGTACGTCCAGCTGGATCTGGTCGTCGAGGCGCTGCGGCGGGCCGGGCAGCCGGTGGACTGGCTGGTGATGCCGCGCCTGGAGCAGCCCGAGGTGTCGGTCGACTGCCTGACCGGCCCGGACAATCTGCTGCGGCTCGCGGTGGGCCGCACCAAGAACGGCCGGCGGCGCGGCTTCACCCTGGACGAGCGGTGGCTGGAACCGGCCCGGCTGATCGCGGAGGGCTTCGGGCTGCACCACCTGTCCAACATCCAGTTCCGGATGCTCGGGGACCGGCCGGTGCTGCTCGACGTCAACACGAGGCCCTCCGGGGGCTTGCACCAGCTGTCACTGTGCGGGGTGAACGTGCCGTGGGCGGCCGTGCGGTTGGCGCTGGGTGAGGATCCGGGGGTGATCGAGCCGCCGTTCCTGGGGCAGGACTACACGGTGGTGTCGGGGCCGCGGTCTCTGTTGCCCGTGCCCGCGGGGGTTCCTCGGCAGCGGGAGGCGGGGATCGCCGTTCCGACGGTGCCTGTGCAGGCGGCTTCGGCGGTGGAGGCCCTGCCGCTCTAGGCCGTGGCCCGAGTACGGGTCCGTTCGCGGTTCCTCGCGCAGACCCCCGCGCCCCCAGATGAGCCGTCTCACCGGGATGGACCAGTCGGCGGCGTCAGCGGCGGCGGGTTCCCGCTCCGGGGGAGATTTTTTCGTCGGGGTGGAATCGGGGTGTATCAGAGCGCGGCCCCGGTGCTCTCCATAACGGCACCGGAGAACCCGCGGGGGGGGCGAACGGGGGATGCCACGGGGGAACGGGTCGGTCGGTCGCGGTCACGGGGGGCGACCGACCGGCCCGGCGTGGTCTCGCGGGGCCTCGCGGCGGCCGGGTTCAGTAACCCCAGAACCGGTCTGTCTCCGCCAGGCGCGGCGGGAGTTCCGTCACCGGGCCGCCTGCCGGGCGGGCTGGATGCGGCCGTTCCTGATCGTGCCGGACCAGTCCCCGAACCGGGCCGGCAGGTGCCTGCCGTGCTCCTTGCTGCCGCAGTCGAGCATCGTGGGCTCCCAGGGCACTCCGAGGTACGCGCACTACCCACGCATCCCGCGCTCCGGCTCGGCCGTGAGCTGTTCGTACGTGAACACGTGCGCTGCGAGGCTCTGCCGCGCCTCCCCCAGCTTCTGGCAAGAGCCGAGGACCTCGGAGCGTGTGACTGCCTGGGCCGGCTCCGTGCGATCCGGACCCATAGCACGTGCTCCAGCTCTCGTCTGTCGGGACCGAGTTCCCCCCCATCGCGGCGCGGTGAACTCCCACGTCAGCCGCGCATGGACCGTCCGCAGACGCGTCTCGTGCGGGGCCCGGAGCGCGAGGTGACGGCACCGCGTCCAGGGTGCGGCGCGGCGGGCTCACTGCCTGGGCGATGAGCCTCCCTCGACGCCTCAGGCCTTGGCGCCTAGGCCCGCCGCAGGCGCAGCGTCAGGATCTGGAAGGGCCGCAGCGTGAGCGGGACGCCGCCGCTCGCGTCGGTCTGCGCGTCGCCCAGCGGTCGCTCCAGCAGGTCGGTGACCTGGGCGCCGGTCGACGGGAAGCCGGTGCGCAGTACGCCATGGGCCCGGCCGCCCCGGGACTCGTAGAGCCGTACCACCACGTCCCCGGAGCCGTCGTCGGCCAGCTTGACGGCCTCCACGGTCACCCCCTCCCCCTCGACGGAGACGACCGGCTCGGGCTCGCCTGCCGAATCGGCCACGCGGAGCGGGAGGTTGAGGGCGTACCCCTCGGCGACCGCGTCGTCGATGCTCGCGCCGGGCAGCACGGCGTAGGTGAACCGGTGCCGGCCCTGGTCGGCCTCGGGGTCGGGGACGCGTGGGGCGCGGACCAGGCTGAGGCGGACCGTGGTGGTCGTACCCCCGTCGTCGCGGACGGTGCGGGTGATGTCGTGGCCGTAGGTGGAGTCGTTGAGGACGGCGACGCCGTAGCCGGGTTCGGCGATGTGCACCCAGCGGTGGCCGGAGACCTCGAAACGGGCCGCCTCCCAGGAGGTGTTGGTGTGGGTGGGCCGCTGGACGTGGCCGAACTGGATCTCGGCGGAGGAGTGCGGGGCGCGCAGGTCGACCGGGAAACCCGCCTTGAGGATCTTCTCCGTCTCATGCCAGTCGATGTCCGTCTCGACGTCGATCCGGGCGCTGCCGGCGCGGACGGTGATCGTCTGGGTGATCCGGGAACCCTTGCCGAAGGAGCGGATCACCCGGATCGCGCCCACGAGGGGGTCCTGCTCGGCCACCGTGACCGAGTCGGACTCCAGCAGGTCGGTATAGCGGTTGCGGTAGTGCTTGTCGATGTCCCAGGCATCCCAGCAGTTGGGCAGGTCCGTGTGGAGGCGAAGCAGATTGCCCTGGCCGGCGAGGACTTCGCGACCGGATCGTAGATCATATACAGACGACAGTGTTCCGTCGTCCGCCACCTGTACACGGACGATTCCGTTGTCCAGGGTGCGTCCGCTGACCGTGACCGGATGCGGGGGTTCGGCGGGTGTGAGGGGCGCGGAGCCGTTCGCGGGCACCTGTACGTACACCGGTGTGCCCTCGGGGGTGCGGACCACCTCGGCGCGGTCCCGGGGGCTGGTGTTGAACACCCGGGGCCCGCCGCTGCCCAGCGCGGCGATCGCCTCGCCGGTGAGGTCACGCAACTCCCCTGCCACGCGGGTGTATTCGGCCTCGGCCTCGCGGTGCACCCAGGCGATGGAGGAGCCGGGCAGGATGTCGTGGAACTGGTGCAGCAGTACCGTCTTCCACAGGCGGTCCAGCTTCTCGTACGGATAGCTGTAGCCCGGCGCGTGCAGGGCGGCCGTGCTGGCCCACAACTCGGCCTCGCGCAGCAGGTGTTCGCAGCGGCGGTTGCCCTGCTTGGTGCGGGCCTGGGTGGTGTAGGTGGCACGGTGCAGCTCCAGGTACAGCTCGCCGGCCCAGACCGGGGCGTCCGGGTACTCGGCGCGGGCCTTGGCGAAGAACGCGTCGGGATGTTCGATCTCGACCTTCGCCGAACCCTCCAGGTCCCGCAGCCGCCGGGCGCGTTCCATGATCTCGCGGGTGGGGCCGCCTCCGCCGTCGCCCCAGCCGAAGGGGGCGAGGGAGCGGGTGGCGCCGCCCTTCTCGGCGTAGTTGCGGACCGCGCGGGCCATCTCCTCCCCGCTGAAGCGGGCGTTGTAGGTGTCGATGGGCGGGAAGTGGGTGAAGATGCGAGTGCCGTCGATACCCTCCCACCAGAAGGTGTGGTGGGGGAAGGCGTTGGTCTGGTTCCAGGAGATCTTCTGGGTGAGGAACCACTCGTTGCCGGCGAGCTTCGCCAGCTGCGGGTAGGCCGCGGTGTAGCCGAAGGAGTCCGGCAGCCAGACACCCTTGGTCTCGATGCCGAAGTGCTCCATGAAGAACCGTTTGCCGTGCACCAGTTGGCGGGCGAGGGCCTCACCGCCGGGCAGATTGCCGTCGGCCTCCACCCACATGCCGCCGACCGGCGCCCACTGGCCCTTCGCCACCGACTTCTTGATCCGCTCCCAGATGTGGGGGTGGTTGTCCCGCACCCACTCGTACTGCTGGGCCTGGGAGCAGGCGAAGACGAACTCCTCGTACTCGTCAGCGAGCGCGGTGACGTTGGAGAAGGTCCGGGACGTCTTGCGCTTGGTCTCGCGGATCGGCCAGAGCCAGGCCGTGTCGATGTGCGCGTGTCCGACGCCGGAGACAAGGTGTGCGCTGGCGTGGGCGGGCTTGGCGAGCACCGGGCGCAGGGCGTCGCGCACGGCGGGGGCCGAGCCGGAGATGTCGTCCAGGTCGAGCAGGTCCATGGCCCGGTCGAGGGCGTGCGCGATCTCGTGCCGGCGTGGCTCGTGCTCGCCGAGTTCCGCCATGAGTTCGCGCAGCACCTGGAGGTCGAGGTCGAGGTGCCAGACCTGCTCGTCGAGGACGGCGAGATCGGCGCGGCGGAATGTATACAGCCGACGGTCGCCCGCTGTCCGTACATCGCCGAGCGGGGTCGGCCCGGCGAAGCCGTTCGCGAGGACGTCCGGGTTGGAGGCCGCCTCCACCAGATACTCGACCTCTTCACCGCCCGCCGCCGGGTGGGCGACCGGCACGTACTGGTTGAGCGGGTTGACGGCCTTCAGCGGGGTGCCGTCGGCGTCGTGGACGAGCGCCTCGGCCTGGCTGCCGGGCCAGTCGCCGACGAAGCCGAGGTCGATGACCGCCTCCACCCGCCTGCCGGCCCACTCCGCGGGCACCCGGCCGCGCATCCGGAACCAGGTCGTCCCCCAGGGCGGGCCCCATGGGGTGTCCATGGCGAACGGTGTGTACAGGGCGGCCGTGGCCTCCTCGAAGGGCACCGGTTCCCCTGGGGCCTGCCAGGCCGCGACGTCCAGGGGGACGCAGGCCGCGTAGATCGCGGGCTTGATGCGCTGGGTGTGGAGGCGTGCGACACGCTCCTCGATCCGGCGGCGTTCGTCGTGCATGGCGGTCTCCAGGAGGGAGAGGCGAGCAAAGAGATGGAAAGCGCTTGCTGATACTGCTCACTCAAGGTACGCCAGGCCAGGATGGACCTCGCGGTAGCCCTCGACCAGCCTGCGGGCCACGGTGACCGAGTCGACCAACGGGTGCAACGCGAAGGCCTTCACAGCCGTCTGCCGGGAGCCGGACTCAGCGGCGGCGAGCACCTCCCGCTCGACGGCCTTGACCGAGCAGACCAGCCCGGTGGCATGACCGGGCAGGGGGGCGACGGCCAGCGGGTGCGCGCCGCCCGCGTCGACCAGGCAGGGGACCTCGATCACCGCGTCGCCGTCGAGCGCGGAGAGCGTGTGGCCGTTGCGCACGTTGAGGATCAGCGTGGTCCGCTCGTCGCGGGCGATGGCCCGCATCAGCGCGAGCGCGACCTTCTCATAGCCGCCGGACAGATCGTCGGCCTCACGCTCGCCCGCGCCGGCGCTCTCCCGGTTCTCCGCCATGTAGGTGGCCTCGCGTTCGGCACGAGTGCGGTCCCACGCCTGGAGTGCGGACCGGTCCGTGCGCAGCGCCTCGGCGTAGAACCGGGCCTGCTGGTCGTGCAGGAAGGCACCCCGGGTCTGCCCGGCCTGCTGGTAGGCGTGTACGGCTTCCCGGTTGAAGTAGTAGTAGTGCAGGTACTCGTTGGGGATCGCGCCGAGCGACCGCAGCCAGTCGACGCCGAACAGCCTTCCCTCCTCGAAGGAGCCCAGCAGGGCGGGGTCTGCCAGCAGGCGCGGGAGTTCGTCGCGTCCGGCGACGCGCAGGCCGCGTACCCAGCCCAGGTGGTTGAGGCCGACGTAGTCGACGAAGGCCTGCCTCGCGTCGGCGCCGAGGGCACGGGCGATACGGCGGCCGAGGCCGACGGGAGAGTCGCAGATGCCGATGACGCGGTCGCCGAGGTGCCGGGACATGGCCTCGGTGACCAGGCCGGCCGGGTTGGTGAAGTTGATGACCCAGGCGTCGGGGGCGAGGCGGGCGACGCGCCGGGCGATGTCGACGGCGACGGGGACGGTACGCAGACCGTAGGCGATGCCGCCCGCGCCGACGGTCTCCTGGCCGAGCACGCCCTCGGCGAGCGCCACTCGTTCGTCGTCCGCCCGGCCTTCCAGGCCGCCGACGCGGATCGCGGAGAAGACGAAGTCGGCGCCGGTGAGGGCCTCGTCCAGGTCGGTGGTGGCGGTCACCCGGGGTGCGTCGGGGATGCCGGCGGCCTGTTCGTCCAGTACGCGGCCTACCGCATACAGTCGACGGTCGTCCAGGTCATGGAGGACGACCTCGGTGACCCGCCCTTCGGCACGGTCGGCCAGCAGTGCACCGTACACGAGCGGCACGCGGAAACCGCCGCCGCCCAGAATCGTGAGCTTCACGTCTGCACCCTTCCCGGAACTCCTGCCACGACCACCTCGACACCGGCTTTCGTGAGGTTGTTCGACTGCCGTTGATCTCCTGCCATTGATCTTCATGGTGCCGGAGCGGCCGGCCGCGGTCCCCGCGCTCGTCGGACAACTGGGCGGACATCGAGTCCACCCCGGGCCTTCAGGGCGGCTTCATCCGGGAGTTCTGGGGTGGCGCGATGCTGCAGCGCGTGAGCGACGGGAGAAGCGCGTGAGCGACGGGAGACCGCCCGGACGCGCGAGTGCCGGGCCGTACGGCAACGGTGTCAGCGCGGCCGGCTGCCGCTGGGCATACGGCGGTGAGAACGTGGTCCGGATCCGGTGCCACCGGCACGAGGGCATCGTCGTCGCCAACCTGCAGCCTGCCCGGGGCCTCGCCTGGCTGGCGGCGGCGTGGGAGCTGGCGCCGGCCCACGGCTGTGCCCTGACCGCTCCGGCCGTGCTGCCTGATCTGCGGCCGGGCGAGACGGCGGCCGTACCTCTGCCCTTCGCGCTGCCGGCGGACGGCGGTGCGATGTGGCTGACCCTGCGGGTGACGACGGCCGAGGACGAGCCGTGGGCACCGCGCGGTACGGAGCTGTGCGCGCCGCGGATCCGGCTGCGACGGGATGTTCCGGCGCGGTCCGTGGCCGAGCCGGAGGAGCCCCGGCAGCAGGGTTCGGTCCTTCGCCGTCACGCCGAAGCGACAGGGGGAGGGCCGGGCGCGGAGTCGTACGGACTCGATGCCCTCCCCGCGTACCGCATGGCGGCGGATGTCCATCGCCGGAGCCGGACCCTGCGCGTTCCGTAGCCCCTGAGCGTCCTCAGCGCCTGTCTTTCCCGTCACCTCACCTTCACGGAGCACACGTGTGTACGTCGCATGAGCAACCCCAGGCCGAGGCCGCGCAGGCCGGTGCCGGAAGACGCGGTTTCCTCAGGGCCACCGCGCTGCTGAGCGCCGCCGCCACGGCGGGTGTCGCCCTGCCGTCGGTCGCCCTGCCGTCGGTCGCGGACGCGGCCGTCGGGGAGGCGGCCGGGCGGAGCGGCCGGCGGCCGGACGCGGACAGCCGCCGGTTCACGCTCGCGGTGATGCCCGACACCCAGTACCTGTTCGACGGCCCCAGCATCTGTCCGGCGCCGCTGGAGGCGTCGTTGCGCTATCTCCTGGAGCACGGTGAGAACGACAACATCGTCTTCCTGACCCACCTGGGCGACCTCACCCAGAACGGCGCCGAGGAGGAATGCGCGGCGATCGGCGAGGCGTTCGGGATCCTCGACCGGCACGGTGTGGGCTACAGCGTGCTGGCCGGCAACCACGACATCAAGTCGTCGACGGACGACCGGCGCGGCCCGACGCCCTACCTGGACACCTTCGGGCCGCAGCGCTTCCGGAACAAGCCGACGTTCGGCGGCTCCTCCGCCGACGGCTACAACACGTACCACCTGTTCAGGGCTGCCGGTCGCGAGTGGATGGTGCTCGCTCTGGACTGGCGGCTGTCGGCGCAGGGGTACGCCTGGGCGAAGGACGTCCTGGCCCGGCATCCGAAGACGCCGGTCGTCCTCACCACGCACGAACTGGTCGCCGGTGACGACGCGTTGTCGGACTACGGGCAGCAGCTGTGGGACCGGCTGATCGCCGGCCACGACCAGATCTTCCTCACCCTCAACGGCCACTTCTGGCCCGCCGGCCGGGCGGTCCGCAAGAACGCGGCGGGCCACGACGTCCATCTGCATCTGACGAACTACCAGAACCGCTACTTCGGGGGCGCCGCCATGATCCGCCTCTACCACTTCGACCTGGACCGGGACGTCATCGACGTGGAGACGGTCTCGCCGTGGATCCTCGGCCGGGTGGGGAAGGGGCTCAACGAGCTGGAGCGGCAGGAGATCGAGCTGAGCGGCGACGCGGACCGCTTCTCGGTCGGCATCGACTTCGCCGCCCGCTTCTCCGGCTTCGACCCCGTGCCGGCCCGCCCGGCACGGCCGGCGTCGCGGATGCTGATCCCGGGCACGGTCGCCTACTGGCGCTTCGAGTCACCCGTCTCCGGCACGGTCCGCGACCTGTCCGGCCACGGCAACGACCTCACCATGGTCTCGGTGGGCGGCGGCTCGCTCGGCTGGTCGGCGGACCACCACCCCGACCAGCCGGCCCACGGCAGCCTGGAGTTCCAGGGCTACAAGTCGCCGCTGCAAGGCGCCTACCTGCGTACGGCCGACGGCGCACCCCTCAACTCGGCCGCCTTCAAGGACGGTTACACCATTGAGGCCTTCTACTGGCTGCCCGCCGGCTGGGACGCCGCCCACAACTCGTGGTCCGGGCTGGTCGGCCGGGCCGGCCGCAACGGCGACATCGGCCGGCCGACGGACGATCCGGACGAGCCGCCCGCCACCCTGTCGATCACCGACGGGCCGGGCCCGCAGTGGGCGGCCCGGCCGCTCGGCCAGCGGGCGCTCCTCACCAACTGGGGTGACGAGACCGCGCGGGAGACCTGGTGGCACGTCGCCGTGGTCAACGACGGACGGCACACGACGATGTACGTCCAGGGCTGCCCGGTGGTACGCAATCCGCACGCCTCCGCGGTCGGTCTCGCGTCGGCCGGGCAGCCCTGGCTGATCGGCGGCTACCAGTACGGCGGGAAGATCGACCAGATCCTGCACGGACGGCTCGGCGACGTCCGGATCGTCTCCCGAGCGCTGCCCGTCACCTCCTTCATGACCCACTGATCCCCGACGAGGAGCACCGTGACCGAGCAGCAGCTGCCCGTCTGGGCCGACCCGGCGGTGCCCCCCCGCCGACCTCGACGCCCAGGGCGTGTCGAGACGCCAACTCCTCCGCCGCGCCGGCCTGTTCGGCGCCGCCTTCGCCCTCGGACCGGCGGCCACCCCCGCGCTCGCCTTCACACCACCCCGTTTCGGCGGCGATGAACCGCGGCTCGCCCACCTCGTCGGCGACCACCACGTCCACTCCGTCTACAGCCACGACGCCAAGTACACGTTCTCGCAGCAGGCCAGGGCCGCCGCCGAGTACGGCCTGGACTGGATGGTCTTCAACGAGCACGCCAACTTCGGGCACGCCCGCCACGGCGCCGCGCTGGAGCACCAGGAGATCCTCAAGGCCCGCGCCGAGAACCCGCGCCAGCTGATCTTCCAGGGCCTGGAGTGGTACATCCCGGCCGCCGAGCACGGCACGGTGTTCGCCGCACCCGGCCCGAACGAGGTGGACCCGCTCACCCGGTTCGAGCTGGCCTACGACGGCAAGCTCCTCGGCTACGACAAGGGCGGCGCCGCCGACGCGGACACCGCGCGCAACGAGGCCCACGCTGTAAAGGCCATTCGGTGGCTGGCGGAGCAGCGCCGCTCCGGCTATGTGAACGACGTCCTCGTCCTCGCCAACCACCCGCTGCGCCTCGGCATCGACTCCCCGCACGAGATGCGCGGCTGGCGGGACGCGGCGCCCGAGATCATGATCGGCATGGAGGGCGCGCCCGGCGCCCAGGGCGCGGCGATCCCCGGCTGGCGGGGCGCCACATCGATCCGGGGCGAGTACGAGAACAAGCCCTCCGCCCAGTCCTGGGCGGGCTATCCGGCGGACGCGTATCTGACGTACGGGGGCTTCGACTGGGCGACGGCGACGGTCGGCGGGCTGTGGGACTCGATGCTGGCCGAGGGCCGGCTGTTCACGATCACCTCCAACTCCGACAACCACCGGACCGTCTTCGACACCTGGAAGAACGGCGACTGGCCGCCCGGCCAGAACTTCGACACCACCGGCAAGCTGCCGGATCCCGTCCAGACCGACACCCCGCAGCCCGGCAGCGACTTCTGGCCCGGCGAGTTCAGTCGCACCCACGTCGGCGTGACCGGCTACGGCTACCGCGCGGTGATGGCGGGCCTGCGTGCGGGCCGTGTCTGGGTCGACCACGGGCATCTGCTCGACGGGCTCGACGTACGGCTGAAGCGCGACTGCGACCCCGGGCGAGGCGTCACCCTCGGTGGCCGGCTGCGCGTCCGCAAGGGCGAGAGGATCACCCTGTATGTGACAGTGACGACCGCCTCCCGGACCAACCCCCGGGGGATTCTCCCTCAGTCGGCGCACGTGGACGTGATCCGGGGCGCGGTGCGCGGGCCGGTGACCGACCGGGACAGCTGGCAGGCGCCGGACACCCGGGTCGTGCGCACGGCGGACGTGTCGGGCCGTACGGGGACGTACACCCTGCACATCCCGCTCACCGCCGGTGACGAGTCCTTCTACGTCCGGCTGCGCGGCAGCGACGGCAACCGGCACGGCACGGGCTGCCTCGGGGCGGCCGTCGACCCGCACGGCCCGATCCCGCACGAGCCCGGCCACGGCGACCCGTGGGCCGGCACCTGGTTCTACTCCAATCCCGTCTTCGTCGACGTGACCGGGGGGTGGTGACCGGGGGCAGGGGTGGCGGCTGAGGGCCGGTGCCCGGCGGCCGGTGAAGCGCCGCCCCTTCGCCCTCGGCAGTGGTCGGCTACGATCCGGGCCGGGACGTACGGCGACAGGGTGAGGTGTGCGTGGGCGAGCGGTCCGCCGCCGACCGGCTGCTGGCCGTGCTCGCCGCGTTCGATCACGAGCACCCGGCCCTGTCGCTGACGGACATCAGCCGCCGGGCCGGGCTCAGCCTGACCACCGCGCACCGGCTGGCGGCCGCCCTGACCGCGTGGGGCGCGCTGGAACGCGACGCGTCCGGGGTGTACCACGTGGGGCTGCGGCTGTGGGAGGCCGCCGCGCTCGCCCCGCGCGGCCTGGGCCTGCGCCAGCTGGCGCTGCCGTACCTGGAGGATCTGTACGAAGCGACGCACGAGAACGTGCAGTTGGCAGTGCGCGACGGGGCCGAGGTCGTCTACATCGAGTGGCTGTCGGGCCGTTCGGCGGTGGGCGTGCACATCCGGGTCGGCGGGCGCTGGCCGCTGCACGCCACCGGTGTCGGCCTCGCCCTCCTCGCCCACGACACCCCGGACGCGCAGGCGGAGTACTGCGCCGGACCGCTGCCCGCCTTCACCCCGTACACGATCACCGACCCGGCGCGGCTGCGGCGCGCACTCGCCGAGGTACGCCGCTCGGGCGTCGCGGTGAGTGAACGTCAGGTGACTCTGGACGCGCTGTCGGTGGCGGCACCGGTGCGCGGACCGGACGGCGACGTGGTCGCGGCGGTGTCGGTGGTGGTGCCCCAGGCGACCGCCCAGGTACCGGCGCTGACCCCGGCGGTACGACTGGCTGCCCGGGGCATCTCCCGGGCCCTGGGCTGGCGCCCGGGACGCCGCGAACGGTGACCCGGCCACATGGTCGGCTTCACGGCGTGAACTCCCTTGAGAATCAGGGAGATTCTTCGTTTTAACTCTTGACGACCGCAGGCACGGAGAGCACATTGGGCCCACTTTGAGAGCGCTCTCAGCACGTCCCGGCGCTCTCAGCGACACCCCCGCGCACCCCAGCACCCACTCCGTACCCGAGAGGCACCCCCATGAGTGAAACCTCCGGCATATCCCCCGCGGATCACAGACGGCGGCGCTCATTCCGTCACGCCCTCGTCGCCGCACTTGCCACCATCGGCCTGGCGGCCGCGGCCGCCACGACCGCCGCTCTCCCCGCCAGCGCCTCCGCACCCGGCGTGCCGTCCGGCTGGACCCAGGTCTTCCTGGACGACTTCAACGGCGCTGCGGGCTCCGGGGTCAACACCTCCGACTGGCAGTACGACACCGGTACTTCCTATCCGGGCGGTGCCGCGAACTGGGGCACCGGCGAGGTCGAGTCGATGACGTCCGGCACGAACAACGTCGCACTCGACGGCAACGGCAACCTGCTCATCACCCCGCGCCGCGACGCCTCCGGCAACTGGACGTCCGGGCGGATCGAGACCACCCGCACCGACTTCCAGCCCCCGGCCGGCGGCAAGCTGCGCGTGGAGGCCCGGATCCAGATGCCGAACGTGACCGGGGACGCGGCCGCGGGTTACTGGCCGGCCTTCTGGATGCTGGGCGCGCCGTACCGCGGCAACTACCAGAACTGGCCGAGCGTCGGCGAGCTGGACATCATGGAGAACGTCAACGGCCTGAACAAGACGTGGGCCACCATGCACTGTGGCACCAACCCCGGCGGCCCCTGCAACGAGACCACGGGCCTGGGCAATTCCACCGCCTGCCCGAACAGCACCTGCCAGTCGGGCTTCCACACCTACACGATGGAGTGGGACCGCTCGGTGAGCCCGGAGGCGATCCGCTTCTCCGTCGACGGCGTGAACTACCAGACCGTGACGGCGAACCAGGTGGACGCGACGACCTGGGCCAACGCCACGAACCACGGCTTCTTCGTCATCCTGAACGTGGCGATGGGCGGCGGCTTCCCCGCGGCCTTCGGCGGCGGCCCGACCGGCGCCACGGAGCCGGGCCACCCGATGGTCGTCGACTACGTCCAGGTCCTGCAGTCCTCGGGCGGAGGCGGCACCACTCCCCCGCCGTCCGGCAACCGCGACGCCTACAGCCCCATCCAGGCCGAGTCCTACGACAGCCAGTCCGGTGTGAGCACGGAGACCACCACCGACACCGGCGGCGGCCAGGACATGGGCTGGATCGCGAACGGCGACTGGGCGCTGTACAAGGGCGTCAACTTCGGCTCTGCACCGGCCACACAGTTCTACGGCCGGGTCGCCAGCGGGGCCGCGAGCGGTGTCAGCGGTCTGGTCCAGGTACGTCTGGACAGTCCCACCAGCACACCGATCGGCAGTTTCGCGGTGGGCAACACAGGCGGCTGGCAGTCCTGGCAGACCGTCCCGGCCAACATCAGCTCCGTGACGGGCACCCACGACGTCTATCTGACCTTCTCCAGCGGCCAGCCGGCGGACTTCGTGAACGTGAACTGGTTCGACTTCGGGCACTGAGCACCGCGGCCGGGGGTCGCCCCTCAGCTCCGGGGCGACCCCCGGCTCGTCACCGGACGGATGCGCTGATCTGCCCGCCCATCGAGAGCACGACGAACATGCCGTTGCCGTCCACGCCGGCGTCGTGCTGGTTCGCCTCCAGCCGGGCGTAGACCTCACCCCGGTAGACGATCTGAGCGCGGTAGTGGCCGAGCCCGACCCGTGTGACCACGGCGGTCGAGCCGTCGGGGAGCCGGAAGCTGCCGGGGCCCTGGTGGGTACCACCGGTCCAGGAGTGCACCTTCCCGTCGAGGGTGAGCACGACGTACATGCCGTTGCCGTCCACGCCCGCGTCGTGCTGGTTCGCCTCCAGCCGGGCGTAGACCTCACCCCGGTAGACGATCTCCATGCGGTAGTGATGGGCTCCGAGCTTGTAGATCTTGCCCGTGCTGCCGTCCACCAGCTTCACGGTGCGCCAGGGCGACGCCGCCGCGGGTGCGACCGTCGCCGTGGCCCCCGCCCGTTGCGCGGCCGGTGTCGCGGCGACGGCGCTCGCGGCGGGCGCTACCAGAACGGCCGTCAGAATCGTTCCTGCCACGGCACGGAGCGTGGCGCGGCGGGGCGCCCTCCACATCGACATGCGGGTCTCCTCAACTGAAGAATGGGTGAAGAATCGGCGTCTTGCCTGATCGAACCTATTGATCGCTTTCGGCGGATTCACCCGTTCCCTGTCACAGCGGCGCTACAAGCACGGCCGGACTGTCACGGCCTTGTGCCCCTACCGCGGTTCCGTCACCGCAGTTCCGCCCGGAACCCCACCGGCGTCTGCCCGGTGTGCAGTTGGAAGAACTTCGAGAAGTTCGCCGCGTCGGGGAAGCCGACGGCCACGCCCACGCGGCCGATCGGCATGTCCGTGTGGGCGAGGAGGCGCTTGGCCTCCAGGACGACGCGTTTGTCGATGAATCCCTTGGGGGTCTCACCGGTGGCGGCGCGGACGGCGCGGACGAGGGTGCGGCGGGAGTAGCCGAGGGCGTCGGCGTAGGCGCTGACGCTGTGGTTGGTGGCGAAGCCGTGCTCGACGGCGTCCCGGAAGCGGGTGAAGGTGCTGTCCGTCTGCTGCCGGGTGGCTTCCGCGGAGCTGGCCGCGAGGTGGGCGAGGCGCAGCAGGAACGCGGTCAGGGTGTGGCGGAGGACGGCGGTGTGCAGACTGAGCGGGAGCGTGGCGGTGTCCTCGTACTCACGGCGCAGCTGGTCGAGGGCCGCCTGGAGGGCGGCGAGCCGGGGCGGGTCGGGATGCAGCAGGGGCGGGAGGTCGTAGCGGTACAGGCCGGTTGCCTCGACGGTGGCACGCGGCAGAAAGCCGGGCTGCATGGTCAGGACGGTTCCGCGGTACTCGCTCGTCCGGGAGAACCGGTGGACCTGTCCGGGGCGGATCCACAGCAGGTCGCCGGGGCCGGCCTCGTACTCGGCGAAGTCGATCATGTGGCGTACGGGGTCGCCGGTGAAGAGCATGACGACGTGGAAGTCGATGCGGTGGACGCGATGCAGTGGGGCGTCGGCGTGCCAGGTGCGGTCGGTTCCCATGGGGCCGATCTGTATGCCGACGCCGCCGACGGACAGTTCGGCCGGGAAGGGGAAGGTTCTGATGCCCTCGCCGCCCGCGCCGGATCCCTCAGCTTGAGGTGTTGTGCCTGCCATGTCCTTTTCGTGCCGTCCCATCGCCCGATCACTGTCCCAGATTCACCACAGGCTGACACACCCCGACCTTTCTTCGAAAAAGTCAGACTTTTAAGTTTGAACGCGTCAGGTCAGCACACCCGCACTGAACGAGGACTTCTTGAAGATGACCGCGCAGACATCCGATGGCTTCGAGTGGACCGACCTCGACCGGCGTGCCGTGGACACAGCCCGCCTGCTGGCGGCCGACGCGGTGCAGAAGGTGGGCAACGGCCACCCGGGCACGGCGATGAGCCTGGCGCCTGCCGCGTACACGATCTTTCAGAAGGTGATGCGTCATGACCCGGCCGACCCGGAGTGGGCCGGTCGCGACCGCTTCGTCCTCTCCCCCGGGCACACCTCGCTGACCCTGTACACCCAGCTGTTCCTCTCCGGCTACGAGCTGGAGCTGGACGACCTGAAGGCGTTCCGTACGCAGGGTTCGAAGACCCCCGGCCACCCGGAGTACGGCCACACCGCCGGCGTCGAGACCACCACCGGCCCGCTCGGCCAGGGTGTCGCCAACGCGGTGGGCATGGCGATGGCCGCCCGCTACGAGCGCGGCCTGTTCGACCCCGAGGCCCCCGAGGGCACCTCTCCCTTCGACCACACCATCTGGGCGATCGTCTCCGACGGCGACCTGGAGGAGGGCGTCTCCGCCGAGGCCTCCTCCCTGGCCGGCCACCAGAAGCTCGGCAACCTGGTCTTCCTCTACGACGACAACCACATCTCCATCGAGGGCGACACCGCGACCGCGTTCTCCGAGGACGTGCTGAAGCGGTACGAGGCCTACGGCTGGCACACCCAGCGCATCGAGCCCACCGCCGACGGCGACGTCGACGTACCCGCCCTGTACGCGGCGCTGACGGCCGCGCAGGCCGAAACCGAGCGGCCCTCGATCATCGCGATGCGCACGATCATCGCCTGGCCCGCCCCGAACGCACAGAACACCGAGGCGTCCCACGGCTCCGCGCTCGGCGCGGACGAGATCGCCGCCACCAAGCGCGTCCTCGGCTTCGAGCCGGAGGAGTCCTTCCAGGTCGAGGACGAGGTCCTGAAGCACAGCCGGCGGGCCCTGGACCGGGGCGCCGAGGCGCACGCGGCCTGGGACAAGCGGATCGCCGAGTGGCGCACCGCGCAGCCGGAGCGCGCCGAGCTCTTCGAGCGCGTCAGCAAGGGCGAGCTGCCCGAGGGCTGGGAGGAGAAGGTCCCGGTCTTCGAGGAAGGCAAGTCGGTCGCGACCCGTGCCGCCTCCGGCAAGGTGCTTGAGGCCCTCGGCCCGGTCCTCCCCGAGCTGTGGGGCGGCTCCGCCGACCTCGCCGGCTCGAACAACACCACCATCGACAAGACCAGTTCCTTCCTGCCGAAGGGCAACCCGTTGCCCGAGGCCGACCCCTACGGCCGTACCGTGCACTTCGGCATCCGCGAGTTCTCCATGGCCGCGGAAATGAACGGCATCGCCCTGCACGGCAACACCCGGATCTACGGCGGCACCTTCCTCGTCTTCTCCGACTACATGCGCAACGCCGTCCGCATGTCGGCGCTGATGCAGCTGCCGGTGACCTACGTGTGGACGCACGACTCCATCGGCCTCGGCGAGGACGGCCCCACCCACCAGCCGGTCGAGCACCTGGCCTCCCTGCGCGCGATCCCGGGCCTGAACGTCGTCCGCCCGGCCGACGCCAACGAGACCGCGGTGGCCTGGGCCGAGATCCTGAAGAGGCACGCCGTGAACCCCGCCCCGCACGGGCTCGCGCTCACCCGCCAGGGCGTGCCGGTGTACGCGCCGAACGAGGACGCGGCCAAGGGCGGCTATGTGCTGCGCGAGTCCTCGACCGAGGTCCCGGAGGTGATCATCATCGCGACGGGCTCCGAGGTGCAGCTGGCCGTGGCCGCGCGTGAGCAGCTGGAGGCCGAGGGGATCGGCACGCGCGTGGTGTCGATGCCGTCCGTGGAGTGGTTCGAGGAGCAGCCCCGTGAGTACCGCGAGCGGGTGCTGCCGCCGGCCGTGAGGGCCCGGGTCGCCGTCGAGGCCGGGATCGGTCTGACCTGGTACCGGTACGTCGGCGACGCCGGCCGCGTCGTCTCCCTCGAACACTTCGGCGCCTCCGCGGACGCGGGGACCCTCTTCGCCGAGTTCGGCTTCACCTCCGAGAACGTCGCCGCGGCGGCCCGCGAATCGCTCGCCGCCGCGCGCGCCTGACACCGACACCCGCTACCTTCCCGAAGGAAAGATGATCACTGTGACCGAAGCAATCGCGACCCCGGGAGCCCTCAAGCGCCTCGCCGACGAGGGCGTGTCGATCTGGCTCGACGACCTGTCGCGGAAGCGGATCACCTCGGGCAGCCTCGCCGATCTGGTGGCGAGCGGCAGCGCCGTCGGTGTCACGACGAACCCGTCGATCTTCCAGGCCGCCATCGGCTCCGGCGAGGGCTACGAGGAGCAGCTCACCGACCTCGCCGTACGGGGGGTCACGGTCGACGAGGCCGTGCGGATGATGACGACCGCCGATGTGCGCGACGCCGCCGACATCCTGCGCCCGGTCTACGACGCCTCCGCCGGGCGTGACGGCCGGGTCTCCATCGAGGTGGACCCGCGCCTCGCCCACGACACCGCGGCCACCGTCGCCGAGGCCAAGCAGCTCGCCTGGCTGGTCGACCGCCCCAACGTGATGATCAAGATCCCTGCCACCGAGGCGGGCCTGCCGGCGATCACCGAGGTCATCGGCCTCGGCATCAGCGTCAACGTGACCCTGATCTTCTCCCTGGAGCGCTACCGCGAGGTCATGGCCGCCTACCTGGCCGGCCTGGAGCAGGCCCGCGAGCGCGGCATCGACCTGTCCGTGATCCACTCGGTGGCGTCCTTCTTCGTCTCCCGCGTGGACTCCGAGATCGACAAGCGGCTGACCGCCCTCGGCACCGAGGAGGCCCTCGGCCTCAAGGGCCGCGCGGCCCTCGCCAACGCCCGGCTCGCCTACGAGGCGTACGAGGACGTCTTCGCCGCGGACCGCTGGCTGGCTCTCGGCGGGGACCGGGCCAACAAGCAGCGTCCGCTGTGGGCGTCCACCGGGGTGAAGGATCCCGCGTACAAGGACACCCTGTACGTGGACGAGCTGGTCGCGCCGGGCACCGTCAACACCATGCCGGAGGCCACCCTGAACGCCGTCGCCGACCACGGCGAGATCACCGGCGACACGGTGACCGGCGGCTACGCCCAGGCCCGCGCCGACCTGGCCGCCATCGAGCGGCTCGGCATCTCCTACGACGAGGTCGTCCAGCAACTGGAGGACGAGGGCGTCGCGAAGTTCGAGGCGGCTTGGCAGGAACTGCTGGACGCCGTAGCGAAGTCCCTGAAGAGCAAGGGAGTTGACGCCCGATGACCGAGAACGCCCCCGCCGCCGAGGCACCCGCACCTCAGGCGCCCGCACCCGAGACGGTGCGGGTCCCGGTGGCCCCGGCGGCCGACTGGGTGAACCCGCTGCGGGACACCCGCGACCGGCGGCTGCCCCGGATCGCGGGCCCGTCCGGGCTGGTCATCTTCGGTGTGACCGGTGACCTCTCCCGCAAGAAGCTGATGCCGGCGGTGTACGACCTCGCCAACCGCGGTCTGCTGCCGCCGGGCTTCTCCCTCGTCGGCTTCGCCCGCCGGGAGTGGGAGGACCAGGACTTCGCGCAGGTCGTGCACGACTCCGTGCGCGAGCACGCCCGCACCCCGTTCCGCGAGGAGGTGTGGCAGCAGCTAGCCGAGGGCATGCGGTTCATCCCCGGCGACTTCGACGACGACACCGCGTTCAAGCAGCTGAAGGACGCCGTCGAGGAGCTGGACGCCTCCCGCGGCACCGGCGGCAACTTCGCGTTCTATCTCTCGGTGCCGCCGAAGTTCTTCCCGAAGGTCGTGCAGCAGCTGAAGAAGCACGGCCTGGCGAGCCCGCCCAAGGGTTCCTGGCGGCGCGCGGTCATCGAGAAGCCGTTCGGCCACGACCTGGCCAGCGCCATCGAGCTGAACGCGATCGTGCACGACGTGTTCGAGCCGGACCAGGTGTTCCGCATCGACCACTACCTCGGCAAGGAGACGGTCCAGAACATCCTGGCGCTGCGCTTCGCCAACCAGATGTACGAACCGATCTGGAACCGGTCGTACGTCGACCATGTGCAGATCACCATGGCCGAGGACATCGGCATCGGCGGCCGGGCGGGCTACTACGACGGCATCGGCGCCGCCCGTGACGTCATCCAGAACCACCTGCTGCAGCTGATGGCGCTCACCGCCATGGAGGAGCCGATCGCGTTCGACGCGGAGGCGCTGCTCACCGAGAAGCTGAAGGTGCTGAAGTCGGTACGGCTGCCGGAGGAGCTCGGCAGGCACACCGTGCGCGGCCAGTACGCGACCGGTTGGCAGGGCGGCGAGAAGGTCGTCGGCTATCTGGAGGAGGACGGTATCGACCCCAAGTCGAAGACCGACACCTTCGCCGCGATCAAGCTGGGCATCGACAACCGCCGCTGGGCGGGCGTCCCCTTCTACCTGCGCACCGGCAAGCGGCTGGGCCGCCGGGTCACCGAGATCGCGGTGGTCTTCAAGCGGGCCCCGCACTCCCCGTTCGACTCCACCGCCACCGAGGAGCTGGGCCAGAACGCGATCGTCATCCGCGTCCAGCCCGACGAGGGCATGACCGTCCGGTTCGGCTCCAAGGTGCCCGGTACGTCGATGGAGATCCGGGACGTGTCGATGGACTTCGCCTACGGCGAGTCGTTCACCGAGTCCAGCCCGGAGGCGTACGAGCGGCTCATCCTGGACGTGCTGCTCGGCGACGCGAATTTGTTCCCCCGTCACCAGGAAGTGGAAGAGTCCTGGAAGATCCTCGACCCGATCGAGGAGTACTGGGCGGCGCACGGCAGGCCTGCACAGTACGCGTCGGGCAGCTGGGGACCGAGGGAAGCGGACGAGATGCTCGCACGAGACGGACGGAGCTGGCGCAGGCCATGAAGATCGACCTGACCGACACCACGGCAAGCAAGATCAACAAGGCGCTGGTGCAGGGCCGCCGCGCCATCGGCACCCCGGCCGTGGGCATGGTCCTGACGATGGTCATCGTCACGGACGAGGAGAACGCCTACGACTCGATCAAGGCCGCCGAGGACGCCTCGCACGAGCACCCCATGCGGACCCTGGTCGTCATCAAGCGGCACGTGCGCACCCTGCGCGACCGCACCCACTCCCGGCTCGACGCCGAGGTGCGGGTCGGCTCCGAGGCCGGCACCGGCGAGACGGTCGTGCTGCGCACCTACGGCGAGGTGTCCGACCACGCCGACTCGGTGGTGCTGCCGCTGCTGCTGCCGGACGCGCCGGTCGTCGTGTGGTGGCCGGTGGACGCGCCCGACGCCCCGTCCGAGGACCCGCTCGGTGCGCTCGCGCAGCGCCGGATCACCGACCTGTACGCGGCTCTGCGGCCGATGGAGGTCCTGGAGACCCGCGCCCGCAACTACGCCCCCGGCGACACCGACCTCGCCTGGACCCGGCTCACCCTGTGGCGGTCGATGCTGGCCGCCGCCCTGGACCAGGCCCGGACCCAGGTGACCTCGGCGGCCGTCGAGGCCGAGGCCGACAACCCCAGCGCCGAGCTGCTCTCGCGCTGGCTGGAGGCCCGCCTGAACGTCCCGGTGGACCGCGTGGTCACCGCGGGCCCGGTCGTCACGGCCGTGCGCCTCGGCACCGCGGGCGGCGAGATCGTCATCGACCGCCCCGAAGGCCCCCTCGCGACCCTGACCCTGCCGGGCCAGCCGCCGCGCACCCTGGCCCTGAAAGTCCGCCCCACCTCCGAACTCATCGCCGAGGAGCTGCGCCGCCTCGACGCCGACGAGATGTACGCCATCGCCCTCAAGGGCGAGGCCGTCAAGGAGAACGCCTGACATGGCAGAGTCCGAGTTTCCGAAGCTCACCCACCGGCCCCAGTGGACGGCGCTCGCCGACCACCGCGCCGAGGGGCAGCCGCATCTGCGCGAGCTGTTCGCGGCGGACCCCGGCCGCGCCCAGCGGTATGCCGTACGGGCCGGCGACCTGTACCTCGACTACAGCAAGCACCTGATCACCGACGAGACCCTGGCCCTGCTCCAGGAACTCGCCACCGCCACGGGCGTGTTCGCGCTGCGTGACGCCATGTTCCGCGGCGAGAAGATCAACGTCACCGAGCGGCGGGCGGTGCTGCACACCGCGCTGCGCGCCCCGCGGGACGCGGTGATCGAGGTCGACGGCGAGAATGTCGTCCCGAAGGTGCACGCGGTGCTGGACAAGATGGCCGGCTTCGCCGACCGGATCCGCTCCGGCGAGTGGCTCGGCCACACCGGCAAGCGGATCAGGAACGTCGTCAACATCGGCATCGGCGGCTCCGACCTCGGCCCGGCGATGGCCTACGAGGTGCTGCGCCCGTACACCGCACGGGAGTTGACGTTCCGGTTCGTGTCGAACGTGGACGGCGCCGACCTGCACGAGGCCACCCGCGACCTGGACCCGGCGGAGACCCTGTTCATCGTGGCGTCCAAGACGTTCACCACGATCGAGACGATCACGAACGCCACCTCGGCGCGCTCCTGGCTGCTGAAGGCCTTCGACGATGGGGGCACCTCCCATTCGAGCGAATTCGAGAATGGGGGAGAAAAGGCGGTGGCCAAGCACTTTGTCGCCCTGTCGACGAACGGCGAGAAGGTCACCGGGTTCGGCATCGACCCGGACAACATGTTCGAGTTCTGGGACTGGGTCGGCGGCCGCTACTCGTACGACTCCGCGATCGGGCTGTCCCTCATGATCGCGATCGGACCCGGCCGTTTCCGCGAGATGCTCGACGGCTTCCGGCTGATGGACGACCACTTCCGCACCGCGCCCGCCGAGGCCAACGCCCCACTGCTGCTGGGCCTGCTGGGCATCTGGTACGGCAACTTCTACGACGCCCAGTCGCACGCGGTGCTGCCGTACAGCCACTATCTGTCCAAGTTCACCGCCTACCTGCAGCAGCTGGACATGGAGTCCAACGGCAAGTCGGTGCAGCGCGGCGGCGAGCCGGTGGAATGGCAGACCGGGCCGGTCGTCTGGGGCACCCCGGGCACCAACGGGCAGCACGCTTACTACCAGTTGATCCACCAGGGCACCAGGCTGATCCCGGCGGACTTCATCGGCTTCGCCCGGCCCGTCGGCGAGCTGAGCGGTGAACTCAAGGCCCAGCACGACCTGTTGATGGCCAACTTCTTCGCCCAGACCCAGGCCCTCGCCTTCGGCAAGACCGCCGAGGAGGTCCGCGCGGAGGGCGTTCCCGAGGAGCAGGTGGCGCACCGCACCTTCCGCGGCGACCACCCCACCACCACGATCCTCGCCGGCGAGCTGACCCCGTCCGTGCTCGGCCAGCTGATCGCCCTCTACGAGCACAAGGTGTTCGTGCAGGGCGCGGTGTGGAACATCGACTCCTTCGACCAGTGGGGCGTGGAACTCGGCAAGGTCCTCGCCAAGCGGGTCGAGCCCGCCCTCACCCAAGGCGCGGACGTCCCCGGTCTCGACCCGTCCACCACGGCCCTCGTCGCCGCCTACCGCACCCTCAAGAACGCTCAGGAGAACTGATCATGCAACTCGGTCTCATCGGTCTCGGCAAGATGGGCGGCAACATGCGCGAGCGGATCCGCCGCGCCGGCCACACCGTCATCGGCTACGACCGCAATCCCGAGGTCTCCGACGTCAAGAGCCTCGCCGAACTGGTCGAGAAGCTGGACGCGCCGCGCAACGTGTGGGTGATGGTCCCGGCCGGCACCGCCACACAGACCGTCGTCGACGAGCTGGGCGATCTGCTGGAGCCCGGTGACACGGTGATCGACGGCGGCAACTCCCGCTGGACGGACGACGAGAAGCACGCCGCCGCGCTGGCCATCAAGGGCATCGGCTTCGTCGACGCCGGTGTCTCCGGCGGTGTGTGGGGCCTGCAGAACGGCTACGCGCTCATGGTCGGCGGCGACAAGGAGCACGTGGAGCGGCTGCACCCGATCTTCGAGGCGCTCAAGCCGGAGGGCCCGTACGGCTATGTCCACGCGGGCCGGGTCGGTGCCGGGCACTTCTCCAAGATGGTCCACAACGGCATCGAGTACGCCATGATGCAGGCGTACGCCGAGGGCTGGGAGCTGCTGGAGAAGGTGCACTCGGTGGAGAACGTCCGCGAGGTGTTCCGCTCCTGGCAGGAAGGGACCGTCATTCGCTCCTGGCTCCTTGACCTCGCGGTCAACGCCCTGGACGAGGACGAGCACCTTCACAAGCTGCGCGGTTACGCGGAGGACTCCGGCGAGGGCCGCTGGACGGTCGAGGCGGCCATTGACAACGCAGTGCCGCTGCCCGCGATCACGGCCTCCCTCTTCGCTCGGTTCGCCTCGCGCCAGGACGACTCCCCGCAGATGAAGATGATCGCCGCGCTGCGCAACCAGTTCGGTGGCCACGCGGTCGAGACGAAGGGCTGACCCGCCGTGGGGGACCTCCTGCTGGTCCGCCACGGTGAGACGGAGTGGAGCAGGTCGGGCCGGCACACCAGCTGGACCGACCTGCCCCTGACCCAGCACGGCGAGGAACAGGCCAAGTCCCTCGCCCCGCTGCTCACCGACCGGACCTACGCTCTCGCGCTGGCCAGCCCGCTGGGCCGCGCGACACGCACCGCCGAACTGGCGGGCCTGACCGGGGCCGTGCCCGACCCCGACCTGCACGAGTGGGACTACGGCGGCTACGAGGGCATCACCACCGTCGACATCCACCGGGCACACCCCGACTGGGACCTGTGGACCGACGGCGTACCGCCGGGCCCCGAGGGCCATCCCGGCGAGTCACCCGAGCAGATCGGCGCCCGCGCCGACCGGGTGCTGGCCCGCCTGGCCCCGGCCCTGGCCGACGGGGACGTGATCCTCGTCGCCCACGCCCATGTCCTGCGGGTGCTCACCGCCCGCCGGCTGGGCCTGCCGCCCGCCGAGGGCCGGCTGTTCCAGCTGGCCACGGGCACGGTCAGCCGGCTGTCCACCGAACACGGGCGACCCGTGATCGCGGAGTGGAACAGGCGGCCGTAACGGCCCCTTCACACGGCCCGGTTCACCCCTGGTGGGCCGGGCCGCAGTGGTACAGCAGCCGGGTCCGGTCGAGGGGGTCGTAGGCGGCCGACGGGACGAGCGCGCAGTGGGCGGCGGTCCATCGGGCCAGGTCCCCGGCCGGGGTGCGGGCCCGGAAGGTACCGGCGGTCAGGACGACGTACCGCAGCTGTCCGGTGTCCAGGAGGTGGCGGAAGGCGGCTGGCGCCGGGTACGGGACCTCGCCGGTGAAGCCGCCCATCGGCAGCACAGGTGCGTCGGCGGCGAGGATGTACGGCGCGGCGCTCTGCCAGCCGGGGACGGCGGCCAGATAGCGGGCGCCGTCGCGGTGCGCGGTCAGGTAGGCGAGCAGTCGCCGGTGCTGGGGCCCGAGGGGGGCCGGTGGGGTGCCGGCGCGGGTGCTGGTGGGGCCGACCCGGCCGAAGGCGCCAGGCTGGTTGTAGCGCAGGGACAGCGCGGAGGCCGTCCACACGGCCGGGACCAGCAGGACGGCGGCGAGGGCGGTGGCCAGCGCGGCCGGCCGGCGCAGGCCCGCGAGGAGCAGGGCGATCAGCCCGAGGGCGACCGCGAACGGCGCCGACCAGGGCTGGAAGTGCGGGTACCGCAGCGCCAGGGCCGCACACCAGACGACGTTCACGGCGATGACGACGAGCGCGCGGGAGCGGCGGGCCCGGGCGACCCCCACGGCGGCGAGCGCGGCCACGGCCACCGCGACGACACCCATGTAGTACGTGTGGCCGGTGACGCTGCCGAAACTGAACACGGCGAAGAAGGTCACGCACCACACGCCCCAGAGCACATACCCGGCGAACAGCCGGTCGGTGCGCGGTACGCGGCCGCGGCGCAGCGCCAGCAGCCCGCCGACGAGACCGAGCGCGGCCAGCGGATACAGCCAGCCGGTCTGGGTGGCCAGCCCCGGGCTGAACATCTTCCCCAGGCCGTCGCCCATCCCCGGTCCCAGGTGCTGACCCGCGTGGGCCGCCCGGTCCGCCACTATGCTGCCGCTGCCGGCCGCGTCTATGCCGACGGCGCGGAAACGGGTCAGGAAGTTGTAGCCGACGACCAGCGCGAACGGCGAGTCGTCCGTGGTCCCGTCGAGGTACGGACGGGCGCCGGTCGGAGTGAGGGCCGCCACCAGCATCCACGACAGCGACACCGCCACGGTCACCGCGCCGGCCAGGGCCACATGGCCGATCCGGCGGCGCCGTGCGACGGGGGCGGCGACGAGGTAGGTCGCGGCCAGCGCGGGCACCACCGCCCACGCCTCCAGCATCTTGCACTGGAAGGCGAGCCCCACCCAGACGCCCGCGAGCAGCAGGGTGCGCGGGCGGGCCCGCTCGGTGGCCCGCCAGGTGGCCTCGGCGGCCAGCAGCAGAAGGAGCACGAACGGCGCGTCCTCGGTGACCGAGCGGCCGAGGCCCACCGTCACCGGGGTGAGAGTGAAGAAGGCGGCGGCCAGCAGCCCGGCGGGCACCCCGGCCCACCGGCGCACCAGCAGATGGAGCAGCAGGACACAGCCCACCATCTCCAGGGCCTGAGGCAGCACCAGCGCCCACGGGTGGAAGCCGAACACCAGCGCCGAGAGGGCCTGCGGCCACAGGAAGCCGGGCAGCTTGTCCAGGGTGATGGAGCCCGCCGGGTCGAAGGCGCCGTAGAAGAAGTCGGAGGGGCTGTCGGTCATGCTGCGCACCGCGCTCGCGTAGAACGCGTGATAGGTGCTGTGGCCGAGGCCCCACAGGCACAGCGCGGCGGCGAGCACGACGATGGCGGCGAGGACCGGCCGCTCGTAGCGGTCGGCGCGGGTGGATATCGGCGGGGCGGGTGCGGTCGGTGGCGGGGCGTGGCTCAGCGGCTGCTGGGCGACGGGGCTCGGCATGAACGGCCTTCCAGGCGCACGGGTCCGGACCGGGACCCTCGGGTCCGGGGCGACGCGCATGTCCCGGACCGTGCGAGTATCGGCCGCTGTGCCGTGGGGCGGCGCGTGACGGTGCCCGGTCTCACCGAGGTCTCACCGCGGACTCACCACTTCCTTCCGAGCTCCTCACCGCCGCCCGGCCTGCTGGGCCGCGAGCCGCACCGGAGCGTTAGCGGCGCCGTACCCCTGGTAGCCGCCGTCCCGCTGCACGAGTTCGAAGAAGACCCGGCCGACGATCTCGGTGTAGCAGTGCCGGAACGCGCCGTGGGCGTCGTGGTCGTAGAGGATGCCCAGTTCGCGGTACGTGTCCAGCTCGCCGTCGGCGAACTCGTAGCGGGCGGCGAGGTCGTCGTAGTAGTTCGCGGGCACCGGCAGCAGGCGACCGCCCGCGTCCCGGAAGCGACGGGCGGCCGCCATCACGTCGTCCGTCGCCAGGGCGATGTGCTGGGCGTGCACCGTGTCGTCACCAGGCGCCGCGCCCACGGACAGCGCGATCCGAACGCTCCCGTCGCCGGCGGCGACCGCGCGGCTGCGCAGCAGGCCGTAGGGGTCGGCGAGGTCGACGCTCTCCTGCGCGGTCAGGCCGAGGACACTGCGGTGGAAGAGCGTGGCCTCGTCGAAGTGGTGCCAGGGCTGGGTGAGGGCGAGGTGATCGATCCGGGTGGCGGAGGGCACCGCGGTGTCGGGCAGGTCGGTGAAGTCAGCGCGCCAGTCAGGGAGTTCGGGGTCGGCGACGGTGGCGGAGGCGGTGGCGCTGGCGCCGGTGGCTGTTGCTGTTGCTGTTGCTGTTGCTGTTGCTGTTGCTGTTGCTGTTGCTGTTGCACAGAAGAACAGTTCCGTGCCGTCGGGGGCCGCGACGGCGTCGAGCGGGGCGTCCTCGGGGCCGCGTCGGCGGGGCAGCACGGGGGCGAGCAGGGCCTCCGCGCGACGGGCGGCACCGGCCGGATCCGGGGATTCGAGGCCGATCGCGGCGAGCCGGGTGCCGTCGCGGCGGGCAGTGGCGGCGGTGTTGACCAGGATCCGGGCTTCGCCCCACTGCCACAGATCGACGGGCTTGCCCCGGTGCCGGGCGGCACGGGTGAAGCCGAGGGCGGTCAGCAGCCCGGTGACGGGTTCGGCGTCCGGGGTGAGGAGTTCGGCGAAGGCGACCCCGGTGGGCACGACGGCCGGCGGCAGCGCACCGGCGCCGGCGGCCTCCCGCAGGAGCAGCAGCGAGCGGTGGGCGTCGACGGCGGTGGAGCCGGCGTCGGCCTGCCGGAAGACGTCGTTGAACACCTCCAGGGACAGCGGGCCGCGATAGCCGGCGGCGAGGACATGCCGGAGCAGCCCGGCGAGGTCGAACCCGCCCTGGCCGGGGAAACAGCGGTGGTGGCGGCTCCACTGCAGGACGTCCATGGCGAGCAGCGGGGCATCCGCGAGCTGCAGGAAGAAGATCTTCTCGCCGGGTATGTCCGCAATTCCTTCGAGGTCCTCGGGTTCAGAGCCGCGGGAGAGGATGTGGAAGCTGTCCAGACAGACGCCGAGCGCAGGATGGCCGGCGGCCTCGACGATGCGCCATGCGTGGTCGTAGGTGTTGACGTGCCGTCCCCAGGCGAGCGCCTCGTAGGCCACCCGGATTCCGAACTCATGGGCTGAATCAGCTAGTTGAGAAAGCTGACGGGCCGCCAGCGAATCGTCGTCCACGGCGTCGGGCGAGACGCTGGAGCACACGAGGACCGTGTCGGCGCCGAGCCGGTTCATCAGCGCGAACTTGTGCCGAGCACGGCGCAGATTGCGGGCGAAGACGTGGTCCGGAACGGCCTCGATGTCGCGCAGCGGCTGGTAGAGGTCGACGCTGAGCCCGAGGTCGGCGCAGCGGGCCCGGATCTCCTCGGGAGTGAGAGGGCTGGCGAGAAGGTCGTTCTCGAAGATCTCCACCCCGCCGAACCCGGCACGAGCGGCGGCGGCGAGCTTCTCGGTGAGGGAACCACTGAGGGAGACAGTGGCGATGGACGTGTGCATACCTGTACTCCCCAGAGTTCCTGTACCCCCGGGTTCGAGCGAAGCCGAGAACTCGGGGGAGCGATCAACCACGAACGACCCGCACCCGTCATCCCACAGGACTCCCCGAACTCTCGACGCCCGCCAACTCCGAGAAATCGGCCAGCATCCGCCCGCTGTCCGGCATCCGCCCCGTGAACAACCGAAACGCATCGGCAGCCTGAAACACAGCCATCCCACCCCCGCCCAGAACGGCGCAGCCTCGTGCGACGGCGGCCCGCAGCAGTTCTGTCTCCAGCGGCCGATAAACGACTTCCGCGACCCACAAACCGGGATGCAGCAGCTCTGCGGGGAGGGGCAGTCCAGGGTGCGCAGCCATTCCGGTCGGGGTGGCATGCACCAGCCCCCCTCTGCCGTCGGCCTCGCCAAGCAGCCCGGCCACCCGATCAAGCGTCGCCGCCTCCGCCCGGCCAGGGCCGAAGTGCCGGACGAGGGAGTCGGCCAGGCCGGCCGCCCGCGCGGGCACCGCGTCGACGACGGTCACCCGCCCCGCGCCCAGAGTGAGCACGGCATGGGCGACCGCCGTCCCCGCACCCCCCGCGCCGAGCTGGACGACCCGCTCCAGCGGGGCGTCCGGCAGACCGCGGGCGAAGGACGCGGCGAACCCGGTCACGTCGGTGTTGTGTCCGACGGCCCGCACACCCTCGAACACCACGGTGTTGACGGCGCCGAGCGCCTCGGCCTGCGGGGAGAGCGCGTCGAGGTGGTCGATGACCAGCTGCTTACAGGGGTGCGTGATGTTCAGCCCGTCGTAGCCGAGGTCGCGGGCGGCGCGGACCAGATCGCCGACCGCCTCCGGCGCCCGTCCGAGGACATCGAGGTCGAGGAGCCGGTACAGATAGCGCAGGCCCTGCCGGTCCGCCTCCCGCTGATGCAGGGCGGGGCTGAGCGAGGGGCCGACGCCGGCCCCGATCAGCCCGACGAGATACGCGTCCTTGGCCACGTGGCCCTCCCGAGGCGGCGCTAATGTACGAACCAGTACGTTAGCTATATCAGCCGCGCAAGCCGCGTGGAAGACCCCGGCGGCCTCGGGCGCGCTGCTTCTACAATCACCGGCACGCGCACGAGCGCACGCCGACGAGGCGTCCCCCGGCCCGAAGGAAAGCGATGACCAGCGTCGAAGAACCGGTACGACCCGGGGGACGGGTGCGCGACGCCGTCCGCACCAAGGCAGAGATCCTCGACGTGGCCACGCAGGAGTTCGCCCGGGCCGGCTACGACGGCGCCCGGGTGGACGAGATAGCGGCCCGCACCCGCACCACCAAGCGGATGATCTACTACTACTTCGGCGGCAAGGAGCAGCTGTTCACGGCCGTGCTGGAGCGGGCGTACGGGGTGATCCGCGAGGCCGAGCAGCAGCTGGACGTCGAGCATCTGGACCCGGTCGCGGCGATCCGGCGGCTCGCCGAGCTGACCTTCGACCACCATGAGCAGCACCCGGACTTCATCCGCCTGGTCAGCATCGAGAACATCCACGACGCGGAGCACATCGCGGCCTCCGAGAAGCTCGGCAGGATCGGCTCGCCGGCCCTGGAGGTGATCCGCCGGATCCTCGCAGCGGGGCAGGAGTCGGGGCTGTTCACAGCCGACGTGGACGCCATCGACCTGCACGCGATGATCAGCTCGTTCTGCTTCTTCCGGGTCGCCAACCGGCACACCTTCGGCGCCCTGTTCGGCCGGGACCTGGTGGACCCC
Source organism: Streptomyces roseochromogenus subsp. oscitans DS 12.976 (assembly GCF_000497445.1). NCBI lineage: Bacteria > Bacillati > Actinomycetota > Actinomycetes > Kitasatosporales > Streptomycetaceae > Streptomyces > Streptomyces roseochromogenus. Next base: position 1,495,530 of record NZ_CM002285.1, read on the forward strand.
GCCCAGCGGGAGCACTACCGGGCCATGCTCGGCGACATGGTGATCGCCTATCTGACGGCGGAGCGGGCGGCCGGCTGACGGCGCACGCACGGACTCTTGACACCGGGGAAGCGCGGGCGCAGCATCCCACCCACCACGACTAACTATCCAGTGGGTTAATTAGTTTCCCCGTAGGAGCCGCCGTGTCCGTCCCCGCCCCCGCGCCCGCCTCCGACGCCCCTCCCGGCCAGCCCTGGAAGGCGGCGACGGCCGCCTGGATCGGCAGCGCCCTGGAGTACTACGACTTCTTCGTCTACGGCAGCGCCGCCGCGCTGATCTTCCCGAAGGTGTTCTTCGACTCCTCCGCCCCGGCCACCGCGACCCTGCTGTCGCTCGCCACCTTCGGCGTCGCCTATGCCGCCCGGCCGCTCGGGGCACTCGCCCTCGGGCACATCGGCGACCGGCTCGGCCGCAAGAAGATCATGGTGTTCACGCTGATCCTGATGGGTCTGTCGACCTGCCTGATCGGCTGTCTGCCCACCCGCGCCCAGGCCGGCTCGCTCGCCCCGGTGCTGCTGGTGCTCTGCCGTGTGCTGCAGGGCATGTCGGCGGCGGGCGAGCAGGCGAGCGCGAGTTCGATGAGCCTGGAGCACGCGCCGCCGGACCGGCGCGGGTTCTTCACCAGCTTCACGCTCAGCGGCACCCAGGGCGGTCAGCTCATCGCCACCCTCGTCTTCATCCCGGTGGCCGGGCTCCCCGAGCACCAGCTGCTGTCCTGGGGCTGGCGGGTCCCGTTCTGGCTGAGTGTCGCGGTCGCCGTCGCCGGTTACGTCATCCGGCGCCGGCTGCGCGAGACTCCGGCCTTCGTCCGGCAGGCGGCGACCGAGGGCGTGGTCCGGCTGCCGCTGGTGGTGCTGGTGCGGGAGCACTGGGCGGATGTGCTGCGGGTGGTCGCGGGCGCGCTCATCGCCTCGGTCAGCACGGTCTTCACGGTGTGGGCGCTGTCGTACGCCACCAGCGACGCGGTCGGCATGTCGCGCACGTTCATGCTGTGGGTGGGCGCGCTGGCCAACCTCGCCGCGCTGGGCGCGATCCCGCTGTGGGCCACGCTGTCGGACCGGATCGGGCGCCGGCCGGTGTTCCTGATCGGCGCGGTGGGCAGCGCGATCGCGATGGCCGGGTATCTGTGGGCGATCTCCACCGGTTCCCGCCCGCTGACCCTGGTCCTCGGGATCGTCGCCTTCGGGCTCGTCTACAGCGCCGCGAACGGGGTGTGGCCCGCCTTCTACGGCGAGATGTTCGCGACCCGGGTCCGGCTGTCGGGCGTGGCGATCGGCACACAGACCGGCTTCGCGGTAGCCGGGTTCGCGGTGACCTTCGCCGCGGGGATCGCCGGTCCGGGCGGCGACGACTGGTCGGCGGTGGCCCTGTTCACGGCCGCGCTGTGCCTCCCGCCGGCCCTGGCCGCGCTCTCCGCCCGCGAGACGCACACGGTCCCGACGGAACTGCTCGGGGCGCGGGCCGGGCGGCAGTCGAGACGAGCGGAGCGGGTCACGGCTTGAGGCGAGGCCGCTCCGAGGCCGGGAGCCGCTACGGGGCCGGGGGCCGATCCGAGGCCGGGGGCCGATCCGAGGCCGGGGGCCGATCCAAGGCCGGTGTCCGCTACGGGCGCGGGTGACGTGGCTCGTACAGGGCGAGTTCGCCGCCGCCGGGCAGGCGGAGAGCCGTCACCCGGCCCCAGCGGGCCTCCTCCACCGGGCGGCAGAACTCCGCCCCCCGCTCGGCGAGTTGACGCCGTGTCTCGTCCAGGTCGTCGCACATCAGCATCAGCTCGTGCGAGGGCTCACCGTCGATGGGGTGACAGGCCACCTCGGCGGGGGGCGCCTTGAAGATGAGCCATCCGCGGCCCGCGTCGACGTAGTTCCAGCAGAGGATGCCGCGCAGAAAGGCCCGGTCGGCCTCCGGGTCCCGGCTGTAGAGCACCACATGTGCACCGTTGATCACGCGCGGAGGCTAGTGCGGCGAACGGAGCCGGACAAGCACCGGCCGCCGACGACCCGCCGCACGGCAGGGCCCAGGGCGCCGCGTTCCCATGCGGCCGAGCTCAGGCGGCCGGGACCACCGCCCCGTCGAGCAGCGGCCCCAGTTCCCGTACCGCCGTGGTCAGGGGGCGTACGTCGTGTGCGGCGCGGGACATCAGGATCGCGCCCTCCAGGGTGCTGATCATCAGTGTGGCCAGGGAGTCGGCCCGGTCTGTGGGGACGCCCAGGCCGGTCAGGGCCTCGGCCAGCGGGGTCCGCCAGGCCGTGAACGCGGCAGCGACGGCCTCCCGGGTCGAGCCGCCGGCGGAAGCGCAGTCGACGATGGCGGCGGCGACCGGGCAGCCCGTCGCGAAGCCGTCCGCCGTGTACTCGTCGGTCCACTGCGCGACCATCGCCGCGAACAGCCCGCTCGGTGCCGGCTCGTCGAGCCCTTGGAGAAAGCGCGCGATCCGTTGGCCCGCATACCGTCCGGCCCACCCGACCGCCTCGTTGACCAGCTGTTCCTTCCCGCCCGGGAAGTAGTGCTGGAGCGAGCCGCGTGGTGCGCCGGCGTGCGCGGCGACCTCGCGCATACCGGTCGCGGCGACGCCGTCACGCCGGATGAGCTGGGCCGCGCTGAAGACCATCCGCTCCCGCGGCCCCCGTCGCGCCTCGCCCATCGCCGACCTCCGTTCCTCCGTTCCTCGCCGCGGCCCCGACGCTGTGAACGCCACTCTATGACCGGCGTCATAACGGCGGCTACTATGACAGCGGTCATAGTCGGCTGCCGGAGCGAAGGGCGGTCCTCGTGAACGTCGGTTTCATCGGCCTCGGAGTGATGGGCCGGCCCATGGCACAGCGCCTGCTGTCCGCCGGCACTCCTCTGGTGGTCTGGAACCGGACCCCGGAGCGCACCGCACCCCTGCGCGCGGCCGGGGCCACGGTCGCCGCGGACGCCGACGAGGTGTTCGCGCGGGCGGACGTGGTGCTGCTGATGCTCGCCGACGAGGCCGCGCTCGACGCCGTGCTCGGCCGCGGCACCCCCGCCCTCGCCGCCCGCGTCGCGGGACGCACCGTCGTCCACATGGGCACCACCTCCCCCGAGTACTCCCACGCGCTGGAGACCGGCATCCGCGCCGCCGGCGGCCGGTACGTCGAGGCGCCCGTCTCAGGATCACGGGTCCCGGCGGAGGAGGGACAGCTGGTGGCGATGCTCGCCGGCGAGCAGGACGCCGTGGCCGCCGTACGACCGCTGCTCGCGCCGCTGTGCCGGGAGACGTTCGTGTGCGGGCCGGCGCCCGGCGCGCTGCTGATGAAGCTGTCCGTGAACCTCTTCCTGATCACCCTGGTGACCGGACTGACCGAGGCATTCCACTTCGCCGAGCGGCAGGGCCTGGACCGGCGGCTGTTCCTGGAGGTCCTGGACGCGGGACCCATGGCAAGCGGCGTCTCCCGGATGAAGGCTCCGAAGCTGCGCGAGCGGGACTTCGCGGTGCAGGCGGCCGCGCTGGACGTACTGAAGAACAACCGGCTCATCGCCGAGGCGGCCCGCAAGGCGCGGCTGGCCTCACCGCTCCTCGACGTGTGCCACGCGCTGTTCGAGGAGACGGTGGCGCAGGGGCACGGCGGCGAGGACATGGTCGCCGTGCTGCGCGCGATCGAGGCGCGGACCGCCGGGGTGTCGTAGCCGGTCGCCGCGGGTCAGCGCTTCGGGGCGCCGTAGACCCGGTCCACGTGCAGGCGCACCACGAGGCGCCGGTCTCGGACCATCGCGGCCCGGTAGTCGTCCCAGTCCGGGTGCTCGCCGAGCACGTCCCGGTAGAGGCGGATCAGTTCCTCGACGGTGTCGTCGTGCGGGTCCGCGGCGACCGGGGACAGTTCGGCCGTGCCCTCGGCGACGGTGTACGCCCAGCGGTCGGCGCTGGTGACGTGGTACGAGGCGCGGGGGTCGCGGCGCAGGTTGCGGGTCTTGGCGCGGTCGTCGGTGACGGAGATCCGGATGATCCGCTCGTCGGGGTCGTAGGCGTGGCTGACGTTGGACAGCTGGGGGCGGCCGTCGCGCTTGAGCGTGACCAGGACGCCGCCGTGGCCCGCCGAGAGCAGTTCGAGCAGTGCGTCCTGCGTGGTGTCGTGAGTCATAACACCGTCAACTCGCCGGAGCGGGCACCGCATTCCCCACACCAGACACTTGGTAGACAGTGTCTACTGGCGAATGGTAGACACCGTCTATGACTGAGTCGGACATCGGGTTGCGGGAGCGTCTGGTCGACGTGGGCGTGGAACTGCTGGCCGCCGAGGGGCTGCGGGCGCTGACCCTGCGGGAGATCGCCCGGCGCGCCGGCGTCTCGCACGGGGCGCCGCGCCGCTACTTCCCCACGCATCTGGAACTGCTGTCGGCCATCGCGCGGCGCGGCTTCACCGGCCTGGCCGAGCGGGCGCGGACGACGCTCGCGCACGCGCCGGCCGCGCCCCGGGCACGGGTGGCGGCGCTGGCGCGGACGTATCTGGAGTTCGCGCTGGACAACCCCGGCATGTACGAGCTGATGTTCCGTCACGACCTGCTGGAGAGCGGGCATCTGGGGCTGCGGGAGGCAAGCGTTCCCTTGTTCGAAGTGCTCGCGGGGCTGGTCGGCGAGGCACGGCCCGAGGCCGACACGCGCCGGGTGGCGGGCGCGCTGTGGGCGAACCTGCACGGGCTCGCCCAGCTGTGGCGCTGGCGCAGCCTGCAACTCGCCGTCGGAAACGAGGACTTGGGGGCGCTGCTCGACGCGGTACTGGCGGCGCACCTGGGCGCGGAGGGCGGCCGGTGAACCGGCGGTGGACCCTGGCGAGCAGCGTCGCGGGGGCGGTGGTCGTCGCGTTGGACGGTACGGTCCTCACGGTCGCGCAGCCGCGTCTGCAAAGGGAGTTGGGCGCGTCGCTCGCCGAGGTGCAGTGGACCAGTACGGCGTATCTCGTCGCGGTGGCGAGTCTGCTGGTGTTCGCGGGGCGGCTCGGTGACCGGTACGGTCAGCGGCGGGTGTTCGCGCTCGGCATGCTGGGGTTCGGGGCGGCGTCAGCGGGGATCGGGGTCGCGCCCGGTGTGGGCTGGGTGATCGGACTGCGGGCGCTCCAGGGGGTGTTCGGGGCGCTGTTGCAGCCGGCCACGCTGGGCATGCTGCGAGCCGCGTTCCCACCGGACCGGCTGGCCACGCCGCTCGCCGTGCGGACCGCCGCGATCGGGCTGGCGGCGGCCGCGGGTCCGCTGATGGGCGGGGCGCTGGTGACGACTCTGGGCTGGCGGGCGGTGTTCTTCGTCAGCGTACTGCCCGCGCTCGTCTTCGGCCTGCCGGCCCTGTCGCGTCCACAGCGCACGCCTGCGGGCCCCCGCGTTCCGCTGGAACGGCCGCGATGTGTCGTCGTTCGTCCGCGGCGCCGTAGTGGCCGGTCGCGCCCACACGGCGGTAGCCGCACATCAGACGCAGCCCCGCGCCCCTCAGGAACGCGGCGCAACCCTGCGGGCCCCCGGACACCACTGGACGTGCCGGGTGCCGTGCTGCTCGCGGTGACCCTGTGCTGCCTGGTGCAGGCGCTGACCGCACGGCCGGTCTCCTGGGCGGGGCTCGGCGTCGCCGCGGTCGCCGCCGTCGTCCTCGTACGGCACGAACGGCGTACGGCGAGCCCGCTGCTGGCGCCCGCGGTCATCGGCTCGCGGGCGATCGGGGCGGCCCTCGGCGTCCTGATCGTTGTCTCCGCGGCCCTGTTCGGCACCCTCTTCGTGGCCACGTACGTCCTGCAATGCCGCCTCGGACTCGACCCGTTGCACAGCGCGCTGCGCAGTCTGCCGCTGGCGGTGCTGATGGTGGCGTCCGCCGCGCTGTGCCCCGTACTGCTGCGCCGCCTCGGGGCGCGCGGTACGACGACGGCGGCGACGGCGCTGCTCGCGCTCGGTGTCCTCGTGCTGTCCGGGGCCACATCCGCGCCGGCGTTCGGCTGCGCGTTCGCGCTGCTCGGCGCCGGGTTCGGGACGGTGATGGTGGCGGCCACCCAGGTGGTCGTACGACGGGCTGAGGTGACGGATGCCGGAGTGGCTGGCGGGCTGCAGCAGACGGCGCTGAACGTCGGCCCGGCGGTGGGGGTGGCGACGGCGAGCACGCTGATGGGCACCGGAACCGGGCCCGCACTGCTCGCGCTGGCGGCGGTCGCGGCGCTGGGCGTGCCGCTGGCGCGTGCGCTGCCCGGAACCGACGGCGAGGAGGCGCTCCCGGGGGCCGGCGGCGAGCGTGCCACGTCCGCCGCCGATGGCGTCGCGTCGATCACACACGCCGCTGATGAGCGGGTCCGTGGTGGTGCTCCTGCGGGACGATGAGCAACGGGTGTGTTCCCGGCGGAAGTCGGGGAGACACCGTGGACCAGGCGACCGGAGGAGAGCGATGGCAGAGCTGCGGCAGGAAGTCGGCCCGGACGAGGCGGGGCTGGACGGCAAGGCGCTGGACCGCCTGGACCGGGAGGTCGCCGAATATGTCGACCGGGGCCGGCTGCCCGGCTTTCTCGTGGCCGTGTCCCGCGGCGGCCGGATCGCCCATCTCACCACGTACGGCCGGCGCGATGTGGCGGCCGGGCTGCCGGTCGAGACGGACACCCTGTGGCGGATCTACTCGATGACCAAGCCGGTCACAGCGGTCGCCGTGCTGCTGCTGGCGGAGGAGGGCGGGCTGTCGCTGGACGACCCGCTTCACCGCTACGTGCCGGCGTTCGCCGAACCCGTTGTGTACGAGAGCGGTTCGGGCACGGACATGCGCACCCGCCCGGCGGCCGGCCCGATCCTGATCCGGCATCTGCTCACCCACACCGCGGGCCTGACGTTCGGTTTCTACCACCGGCACCCGGTCGACGCCCTCTATCGCGCGTCCGGGCTGGAGTACTCGGTCCCGCCGGGCGCGGATCTGGCCGAGACGGTCGAGGTGTACGCGCGAAGGCCGTTGCAGTTCGAACCGGGCACACAGTGGAACTACTCGGTCGCCTCGAATGTGCTGGGCCGGGTGATCGAGGTGGTGTCGGGGCGGCCGCTGGACACGTTCTTCGCCGAACGGATCCTGCGTCCGCTCGGCATGACCGACACCGGCTTCCACATCGAGCCCGGACAGGCGGACAGGCTGGCCGAGTTGTACGGCGAGACCGACGACGGCGGGATCACGCCGGTGCCGGGGCTGCCGGTGCGCGGCCGGCCGCGGTTCCTGTCCGGCAGCGGCGGCCTGGTCTCCTCGGCGTACGACTTCCACCGGTTCATGGAGATGCTGCGCCGCGGCGGCGAACTGGACGGCGTCCGGCTGCTGTCCGCGGACTCGGTCGCGCTGATGACCCGCAACCAGCTGCCCGGCGACGCCGTCCTGCGCACCTTCGGCGCCCCCGTCCACCAGGAGCCAGGCAACGACGGGCTCGGCTTCGGCTTCAACGTGTCGGTGGTGACCGACCCGTCCCGCACCCTGGCCCCGTCCAGCCTCGGCACGTACGGCTGGACGGGCGCGGCCACGACCGCGTTCTGGGTCGATCCGGCGCAGGAGCTGACCGTGCAGTTCATGACGCAGGTGCGCCCGAAGACGCTGAAGATCTTCCCGGAGCTGCGGCGGCTGGTGCACGAGGCGCTGGTGGACTGACCGGCCGGGGGCCCGCCGCCCGTGGGGGAGGCGGCGGGCGCCGAGCCGGCCGTCCAGTCTTCAGGAGCCGTGGGCGACGGCGTCCAGATGGGGCAGGATGTGGTCCAGCCGCTCCCGCTTGGTGCGCAGATAGGTGATGTTGCTCTCGCACGGCTCGATCAGCAGCGGCACCCGCTCGGCGACCTGGACGCCGTGCCGTACCAGCGCCTCCCGCTTGCGCGGGTTGTTGGACATCAGGCGTACCGAGCGCACCCCGAGGTCGCGCAGGATCTCGGCCGCGACGCGGTAGTCGCGGGCGTCGACGGGCAGGCCGAGCGCGAGGTTCGCCTCCACCGTGTCCAGGCCCTCCGCCTGCAGGGCCATCGCACGCAGCTTGGCGAGCAGTCCGATGCCGCGGCCCTCGTGGCCCCTCAAGTAGACGACGATGCCGCTGCCTTCGGCGACGACGGCGCGCAGCGCCGACGCCAGCTGGTCGCCGCACTCGCAGTGCCGGGAGCCGAACGCGTCCCCGGTCAGGCACTCCGAGTGCAGCCGGGTCAGTACGTTCTCGGTGCCGATCTCGCCGTACACCAGAGCCACTTGCTCGTCACCGCGGTCGTGGTCCAGGTAGCCGATCGCCTGGAATTTCCCGTACACGGTGGGCAGCGGCGCATTCACCACACGTTCCGCACCCGAACGCCGCGAGGACTTCGTGCCGAGTACGCCGAGGTTGACGCCGGTGTTTTCTGTCATGATCTGATTCCTAAACAGAGACGAAAGGCCATGAAAAGATGAGTGGTTCGGGCGCGCGTGCGGCGGCAGGCGGGGGGACGAACAGCGTGGCGTACGGGGTGGTCCCGACGGACACCACGGACGACGTGAGGGCGCGGGGGGCGGGCGTCTCAGCACAGGTCGCCGTCCTTCCCGTCGGCAGTTTCGAACAGCACGGTCCGTTCCTTCCGCTGGCGACCGACACGCTGGTCGCCTGTGCCGTGGCGCGGGAGATCGCCGCCGCGTACCCGGTGCACCTCCTTCCTCCGGTGACGGTCTCCTGCTCGCACGAACATGCGCAATGGCCGGGGACCGTCAGCATCTCCGCCGTGACCCTGCATGCGGTGGTCTCGGACATCGCGGCGTCGCTGCGCCGTTCGGGCGTCGACGCGCTCGTCGTGGTCAACGGGCACGGTGGCAACTACGTCCTGGGCAACGTAGTCCAGGAGGCATCCGCGCGCGGTGAGCGGATGGCGCTGTTCCCGGCCGTCGAGGACTGGGAGGCGGCGCGGGAGCGGGCGGGGGTGCGCACCTCGCTGCTCACCGACATGCACGCGGGGGAAATCGAGACCTCGATTCTGTTGCACACTCATCCCGAATTCGTCCGCCCTGGTTACGAGTCCGCCGATTTCACCGCTGACGACCGTCGTCATCTGCTCACCGTGGGAATGTCCGCCTATACCGAATCGGGCGTCATCGGCCGTCCTTCCCTGGGCTCGGCGGAAAAGGGGAAGGAACTGCTGGCGGCCCTGGCGGAATCCTTCGAGTCGTATTTCACGCTGCTCACCTCCGCGCGGGAACCCGGGTAGTCCGCTGCGGGGCCGACGGTTACGGCGGCTGCGGCGGGGTCCGCCGTGCCGGTCGCGCCGCGCAGACCGCCGTACCAGCGCACGGCGAGGACGACGGCGCCGGGCAGGCTCGCCACGAAGCTGAGCACGCCGTACACGACGGCTACGGCGACCCCGGTGCCCGCGTCGAGCCCCGCCGCGGCGAACGCCCAGGCGGCCACGCCCTCGCGGGGGCCGAAGCCGCCGACGTTCAGGGGCAGCCCCATGGCGACCAGGGCGAGGACGGCGAGCGGGACCAGCACCGCGACCGGAGCGGCGGAGCCGGCGACCCTGGCGGCCACGACGAACATCGCCAGATGCCCGGCCAGGACGACGGCGGAGGACAGGGCGATGCCCGGTCCGCCCCGGCGGGACAGCAGGCTCTGACGAGCCTCGCCGAGGGCCGTGCCGAGGGCCGTGCCGAGGCCCCCGGCCCGGCGCGAGGGCGCGCGGTTCATACGGACGGCGAGGCCTACGGCGAGTGCGCCGACCACGGCGAGCGCCACCGGC
>NZ_CM002285.1:1505277-1507296 GCF_000497445.1 Streptomyces roseochromogenus subsp. oscitans DS 12.976
GCGCGATCTGCCCGGCGACGCGCTCCAGGACGACCGCCTTGACCACGCGCCGCAGGTCACCGGCGCTCTGTCCGTGCCGGACCGCGCGATGCACATCGCCGAGGATCCCGCCGGGCAGCGCCGCGTTCAGGAACAGCGCCCGGTAGTAGTCGGCGACGGCGGGCCCGAGCGGCAGCCGGATGCGCAGGCCGCGGGCCACCAACTGCCAACGCCAGGCGCTGAACACGGTGGTGACCACGCCGATGCCCAGCGCGGCCAGCACCGTCACGGCGTCGATCCGCCGCAGCCCGTCGAGCAGCACACCGGTGCCGAGCCGCCACAGCAGAACACCGAGGATGACCATACCGACGAGACTGCCGAAGTGCGTACGCAGCGCGCGAAGGCCGGGACGCCGGGGGGTGGGGGGCGGCGGCGGTACGGCCTCGGGTGCGGTCTCGGCGGACGGGGGTGGCGGAGTCGGTGCCGCGGTCTGCGGAAGCGGTGACGCCGTATCCGGCAGCGAGGACGGCGGTTCCTCCGGCCCGGTGCCGGACTGGTGCGTCGCGTGCCCCGTGTCCGCCGCGGTCTGCACGCACGCGTGGGCCGTTCCGGCGCCGTACACGCACGCGCCCGCCGGGCCGGAGTCGGGCACGCGCGCGTGCACCGCGCTCGTGGGCGTCACGCGCGCGTGGGGGCCCGTTCGGGTGACCCCGGTGCTCGGCCTCCGCCGCGGCCGACCGGGTGATCATGACGCCCCGCCCGTCGGCCGGGGCAGGGCCAGCAGGTCGGTGTGGTGGACCACGACCCGCAACTCGCCGGCGGCGCAGGCGGCGAGCCGGTCCCGCAGATAGCGCTCGGCACGGTCGCCCAGCTCGGGCCGCTCTTCCACTGCCGCGCCCACCCAGCCGCGCAGCCACTGCTCGGTCAGCGTCACCTCCGCGGGCCCCAGCCGCCAAGGGCTCGGGCGCACCCGTACGGCGGCCCCGCTTGCGGCGAACGCCTCGCCGGCCACGGTGACCGCGTCCGGGCCGAGCAGCCCGCCGCGCCGCTGATGGGCGTTGAACGCCTCGGTGATCTCCGCGTCCAGCGGGTCGGCCGGGGTGAGTTCGACGCGTCCGACGACGGACAGCGTGAGCAGCGCCGGGCAGCCGGCCCCGGCGCAGGCGTCGGCGAGGGTGGCGACCTCCGCACGGGTGAGGACGTCGAGCAGCGCGGAGGCGGTGACCAGCGAGGCACCGGCCAGCGCGTCCGGGGTCAGCCGGGCCACGTCGCCGCGCCGTGTCTCGACGGTGACACCGCTGCCGTCGGCGGCGGCGCGCGGGGAGGCCGCGGCGGCGAAGTGCAGCAGATAGGGGTCGCGGTCGTGCAGGACCCAGTGCTGGGGTCCGTCCAGGCGGGGCGCGAGCCAGCGGCCCATCGAGCCGGTGCCGCAGCCCAGGTCGTGCACGGCCAGTGCGCCGGTGCCGGTGCCGTCCCGCAGGTTGGCCAGGCGGATCCGCAGCGGGTCGAGCAGGTCCAGCGCGCGGGCGGCCGCGTCGGCCGGTTCCCGCAACCGCAGCCATTCGGGCGCATACCGGGGCGGTTCCTCGGGCTCGCCGTCGCGCAGCCGTACGGTGGCTCGCTCACCGGGACGCCCGACAGGCCCGGCCCCGGCGACGACCGAGGAGTCCACACCACGCACTCCGCCATCATCGGCGCCGACGGCACCGCCCGCCTCCGCAGAGCTCCCGCGACCGCTCCCGGATCCGTCCGCTGCCGCAGGGCTCACGGGGCCGCTCGCGGCCCCGGCGCTCCCGGCCGCCGGAGTACGAGCCTCACCACGGCCGGCGTCACGCACCGGCTCCCCCTCCCTCGGCTTCCTCGGCCCGCTCCGGGCCGGAATCGACGCCATGCCGTCCGCCGCTCCGTTCGTCCTGGTCGCCGGCCTGGTCATGCCGCCCTCCTCGGGGCTTCGGGGAGTCGGGCGAGGACTCCGGCCAGGCTGCGGGCGGTGGCGGCCCAGCCGTCGAGCGCGGCGCGGCGGCCACGGGCCGCGGCCTT